>JBFLVQ010000341.1:0-9955 GCA_040758525.1 Acidobacteriota bacterium | reverse complement strand
GCGCCGGTGTAGAGAGCGACAGCACCAATATTTTTCAACATTGGCTTTTGAGAGAAATTCCAGGACACTTCCTAAGGCCACTCGACAACGCCATTATCTGACTATCTGTGTACCTTCGCCTGTAATTCGCCTGAGTATATGCTTTGAGGTTAACCAATGCAAGAAAAATCAATGGCTAAAGCCGAAGAGCAAACCCGCCTATCTGCACGCCCTAAAAGGACGGCAGATTGCGGCGGGTTGCTTTTCTGTCAATTGAGAATCTCTGCTAATTGGATCTAATCGTGTCTGACATACTCATACTCGATCGGTTTACCATTAATACCTCTTGCCGGCGCAGCGATCCAGTTGGCGATTTTGCCAGGTTCATACACCGGCAGCATTAGCGAACGTACATAGGCATATTCTTCGTCATTAGGGAACCATTCTGACTTGCCAGCTTGAAACTGTTCGGCAGTAACAGGATTACCTTGTGGATCAAAGTAGTAGCCGGCATAGACACCAATATTACGATTGAAACAGGGCAAAGGTAAGTAGAGCCTTTGCGGCAAACCTGCCTCCACCAACGACTCATTCCAACGTGCTAGCGCGCGTTGGCAATCATCTATGTATGCGTCTCTTAATACTGCGTTCATTGCCCGCCGTAGTGGTAGTTCTTCACGCCGCAATCTACCATTCTCATCTGGTGCAGATAGAACATAGACGCCATCTAGAGCAATATGATCTGGATAGCGATCTGGATCACTCTCCTTAAACCGACCTTTCAAACCAGCGCCAAAGAAGGTAGCGGCATTGGAAGAATCTTCCCCACCAAAGAGATCTAATGAAGCCGAGAACCATTCATTAATGTATTTCTGAATAATCTCCAACGGGATACCGCCTAATGCACGTACATCGCCATTCTTTGACTCGCGCATCAGTTCTGCAGTACGTTTTACCACACGCCCCAAACCAGTCTCGCCAACGAATAGATGATGTGCCTCTTCAGTAAGCATAAACTGTGTAGAGCGGGCTAATGGATCAAATCCACTCTCGGCTAATGCGGCAAGTTGATACTTACCATCGCGATCGGTAAACATAGTAAAGGCAAAGAAGGCTAGCCAATCATTTACTGGCTTATTAAAAGCGCCTAGGATACGTGGTGTATCAGGATTGCCACTACGACGTGTAAGCAGGTCTTCTGCTTCTTCGCGACCATCTCGGCCAAAGAATTGATGTAGCAGATAGACCATTGCCCAAAGATGACGTCCTTCTTCGACATTAACCTGGAAAAGATTGCGTAGGTCATAGAGACTAGGTGCGGTATAGCCTAGCAGACGTTGTTGCTCGACAGAGGCTGGCTCAGTATCACCTTGTGTCACAATAATACGGCGTAACTCCTTACGAAATTCGCCTGGCACCTCATTCCAGATCGACTCACCTATGTGATCGCCAAAATGTATCTTACGATCCTCGATAACTGGAGCAAGGAAGATTCCCCAGCGATAATCAGGCATCTTCACATAATCGAAATGCGCCCATCCACCTGGTTCAACACTCACTGCGGTACGCAAATAGACCTGATCTTGTTGAAAGCCGTCCGGCCCCATCTCCATCCACCATTGGAGGAAATTGGGCTGCCATTGCTCCAATGCACGTTGCAGCCGCTTATTTTCTGAGAGATTTACATTATTAGGAATAGTCTCAAGCATACTATGTTCTCCTCCAATCAAACTCCGGACTGCCGGGTTTGCCGTACATAACCAGCGCACCACGCTCACCTACAGCATTAGGACGCTGGAAGATCCAGTTCTGCCAGGCCGATAGACGGCCGAAAATCTTTGTCTCAAGTGTTTCAGGACCAGCAAAGCGTAGGCTTGCTTCCAATCCTGTCAACGCATCTGGCGATAGCGAAGCACGTTCTTCTACCGCTACTCGTATATCATCATCCCAATCGAGTTCATCAACCGCGAGTGTAACCAGTCCGGCCTCCTCTGCAGCGGCAGCTATGAATGGCTCACGCTGTTGCAAAACTTCTGCTACCCGTTCCGGTTCACCTAATAATTTAGTAGCTAGCCGAGACAGACCATTACCCATTGATAACACTCCACTATTCATTGGAGTTATAGCAATCTCAGCCTCTCTATCTGACCCTGCCAACATATAGGCACGATCCGCTCCAAGCGCTAATTCCAGTAGACTGCCAGCAAAGCATGAGTCCGCATCAATAACGGCAAAGAAACTCTTAGCAGACACGTCTAGGCGTTTGAGTACACGTTTCATATGCAGAATTACTTCATTAACAAACCAGTGATCGCGTCTTGCGATCACTTGCTCATCAAGTTGAATTACTTTGGCCAATTCTCCACGTGTATGAATTAGTACTACGCCTGTCTCAGGATAGTTAAAACGTAATTGCAATAGCGCATCATCGATCTCACGAAATACTCGTAATGGATACCAATCGGCAGCCAGCACGGTAGGATCTTCTGGAAGCGTGCTACTCTCTTCTGGTCCTTTGATCTCTAAATGTGCTACACGTGGCTCAGGACCAAAAGTGAGCCGTACATGTCGATAGCGGATCTCTTCAGCACTAATCTCCGGAACAAGTGGATTAAGTTTCACACCCTTACGTTCACCTTTACCATTAGCCGCCATTTGTGCCAGCGCCTGTGCGCGTGCCATTACAGTTTCATTAAATTTTGATGAGGGGATGACTCCATCAACCAATTTCCAATCGACCGCGCGTTGCCCTTTAACACCTTCTGCAAGAGTAACGAAGATATCTGCGCGATCCTTGCGCACTCTGCGCTTATCAACCAATCGTGTCAGCCCACCTGTGCCAGGTAGTACACCTAGATAGGGCACCTCTGGCAAACTCACAGCAGAGCGCCGATCATCAATCAGATAGATCTCTGCACAGGCAAGCGGTAACTCATAGCCGCCGCCACTAGCGATACCATTCAGAGCAGCAATATAAGTCTGTCCACTGTGAGCAGTGGCATCCTCGATCGCTAGACGAGTTTCGTTAGTAAATTTGCAGAAGTTGACCTTAAAGTTATGTGTTGAGGTGCCAAGCATAAAGATATTAGCACCGGCTGAGAATATCCCCTCGCGCTTGCTTGTAACAATCACTACTGATACTTCTGGATGCTCAAAACGTAGCCGATTGACTGCATCCGCTAACTCTATATCTACACTTAAATCATAAGAGTTCAGCTTGAGCGCATAGCCAGGCCGCAATGGACTATCCTCTTTTATGTTAAGGCTGATTGTCGCGATTGGACCATTAATATCTAATTCTAAATGTCGATAATGGGAAGGGTCGGTCTCAAAATTGATCGCTTCCATTTTGCTCGCTTCCATACCTGCCTCTTTCTTACCAGTCTTTTCTCTAATTCAAAAATACTATACGACGGTCTTATTATGAAAATCAAGCAAAATAATGCTTCCTTTTTCCGAGCTAATGCAGTATATTGCACTATATGAAAAATAATAAGAAGAGCAAGGTAGAGGCGAAAGCGCAGGAGACAGGGCGATCAACTGAAAGCGACGAGTTATTGGTACGGTTAGGGCAGCGAGTACGAGCTTTGCGTAAACAGCGTGAGCTTACGCTCAAGGAGATGGCGGCGGCAGCAGGACTAAGCACCCGCTTTGTTGCTCAACTAGAGGCTGGCGAAGGCAACATTGCCGTGAGCCGATTGGCGAGTGTAGCGATGGCACTTGGTATAGGGCTAGCCGAGTTGCTTATGGAAGTGGAGAAAAGAGCGACCAGCAATGCACGTAGTGAGCGATTACGCAGTGAAATTGGTCGTCTATTGGCAGAGCGTAGTGAGAATGAATTAGCCGCAGCACATCGTATATTGCAACTAGCCTTTGCTCAGGAACAACGTATTGCGATTGCGCTTTTAGGTCTACGTGGCGCTGGCAAGACCAGTTCAGGCAGGCAACTGGCGCAACTACTTGATCTTCCTTTCTGGGAACTAGACGATCGTATAGAGGACATTGCCGGACTGAGTCTTACAGAGATCTTTGCCCTACATGGAGAGGCTTATTATAGGCGGTTAGAGGCTCAGGCCTTAATAGATCTATTGGCACGTCAACAACCGGCGATCATTGCAATGCCAGGAGGAATTGTCAACAACACAGAGGCTTTTGCCCTACTCAAGCGTCAATGCTTAACAATCTGGTTACGTGCGCGACCAGAAGATCATATGCATCGTGTGCTTGCACAAGGCGATCAACGTCCAGTGGCAAACCGTCCTAATGCGATGGCAGAGTTACGTGCTATCCTCTCAGCGCGCGAGCCACTCTATCAACAAGCCGACTTGATCATAGATACATCTGGTCTAAGCTTAGATAAAGTGGCAGAAACAACGCTAGCATCACTACGTCGTATTGGTTGGCAGAGTTAGATCAAATGGATGTAAACAACCTCTATTTTTGCATAGTGTCGCAAGGCAGTACGATATCGGCCAATATATTTGATGAATCTGCTAGGGTATGCTGGGTACCTTCACAAACAATCTATGCTGCTACATCATTAACCGCTGAAGAGAATAATGTTGTTGTGATCGAGACAGTTGATGATGGCACACAACCACGCGAGCTTGTGCGTTACTGCTGGCCAGCCTGGCTGCAATTATGGCGCACTGTGATTGCTTATGACTTTCCAGAAGCACAAACCGGCGATCTACAACAATATGATCTGAGTGCTTGGGATAATGACATGATCACAGCGATTGCGACCACCTGTAAGGAAGTCTTAACAGGCAATCGGTGAGAGAAAGTTAGGGGCACTGGTAGTGCTCCACTTAAAGCAAAACAGTGTTAACAACAAGCCAAAGCCAGCTTGCTCGATCAATATGTTTTACCTATACTGACCAATGATTAGATTTCCATTTTCCCAAGAGAGATTTACTATGAACAGATGTATCTTTTTATTGCTAATTAGTATCACTTTCACAGCCTGCATAAGCCAAGCGACACAGAACCAAACCGCCATAGTTGCTGAGAAACCAGCCAATACAAGTACACCAGTGGTTGCTAACGAACCGATTAAGCGTGGGGCAGCACTAGGCGATTCACCAGTTGTATCGCTTGCCAAACTCCTGGAAGAACCGGCTGCGCACACAGGTAAGACAATAACCGTTGAGGGGACAATTAAGCGTGTCTGCCAAAACAAGGGTTGTTGGATGGAGTTATCGCAACAGTCGGATGCTCCTGGAGTGCGTGTCACCTTCAAAAACTATGGTTTCTTTGTACCAACAGATTCTAAAGGGATGAAAGTCAAAGCAGAAGGTGAAGTCTCTTTGAAAGTTCTCAGCAAAGCAGACGCTGATCATCTAGCCTCAGAAGGGGCACAATTAAAACGCAACCCTGATGGCACTGCTAATGAGATTGCTTTTGTTGCTACTGGTGTTGAATTGTCGAAATAGTTCAATCACGATACGGGCACAGAGGAATTAAGAGAAAAATGGATTAAAACTATTCTCTTCGTCTGTCCGTGCCCGTTAGAGCTCAAATTCGTACTTGCTAGTCTTCCCTCCTTTACTAATAATCACCATTGAAATGAAGCGCAACGCCAAATCAAACTTTAGAAACCCGGCTCGTAAGCCGAATTCAATAAGGAGCACTATGACTGTCAAAACCATTATTGCAATCGTTGCAGCAGCCTTTTTAATCATTATTGGTCTGATGACGATTAGCAACCTACAATATGCCCAAGAAGGCACCGTGCAGGTAATGACCCAATGGGGCTCGATTCGCCGTGTCTACAGAGCCTCAGATGGCTGGTTTACCACCCTGATGCCAGGCCAGCGGGCTTATGAAGTGAATCTGAAATCCTTTACAGAAACTACTACGCCACGAGTCACCTCAAAAGATAATGCCGCTTTGCAGGTGCCGATTAGCGTAACTGCCGCTACCGATCCTACAAAAGTGGAAGATTATGTGCGTAAATTCGGCTTTGATGATACAGAGAGACATAAACGGCGTAATGAGATCTTGCATGGTCTAGTCCAAACAGAAGCAAGAAATGCCTTTGCTGAATATGGCGCATATGAGATCTATGCCAATCAAGAGGCAATTCAAAAGCGTATTGTGGAAGCATTAAGGCCAGTCTTGGCAACCCAACTCTTTCTTGCTATGGAGAGTGTGCAGATTGGCAATCCAGACTTCCTAGATGATCGCATAGAACAGGCTGCCAGCGCAGTAGTTGCCAATGAGAAACAGAAGCAGGCTGAAGAGGCTCGCCTTAATGCCGCAGAAGTAGCAGCCAAGACTAAGCAGATAGAGGCTCAAACTTATGCTAATCCCGCCCTCCTTGAGATCAAAAAGCTGGAACTGCTGCTTGAGATCGAGCGTGTACGTTCAGATGGAATAAAAGGGCATAACGGTCCATTGACAATTGTCAATGGCAGCAACACCGGTACAACCCTAATGACACCGACACGCTAATCGATAGTTGTATCAAAAAAATAGCAATTAAGATAAACGGTTCTTAACACCAGCGCGACCGTTTTGAGATGCGGTAGTCTATTGGCTACCGCACTCCTCCGCCATTCATAGATAAAGAGATGTTTGTGTACCGCTAAAATGTAGATCCTCTTCGATTTTTGCCAACTCTACAATCATACGGTTGTGCAATTTCATTCTTAAATAACCGCCATTACTGAACTGGAACAGATAGGTGTTCTTTCCACAGCTTGAGGCAGTGGAGTTTTGCTCTACTAAATTACTTAAGGCTGCTGGCAATTGTGCCAGAATGAGATTGAAGTCAGGGATACGTCGCTGCCGACCAAAGAGGAAAAAAGCCTCCTCCGGCAACGCTAATGGAAGAGAAACGGATTGGATAAGCTTCTCCACCTCATCCATATACTGTCCTTCTTCGTTTTGACCAACAGAGCACTGCGGAGCGGTTGCTGCTCCTCTTAGACCGCTAAGCCAATCCTGATAATATTGGTTTGCCATAAAGTACTCCTCTTTGTCACGTTTCTCAAGATCGGAAATTCTACTCCTTGATCTACATCAGACCACTGCCTTGGCATTGGCCAACCCTTCTACTACATCTACCAGATCTTGCGCCTCTAACACCAAATGTACCTCTTCATTAAGACAACGGGGGCATACCGTAACAAATGGCCTCTTTAGGTAACGTATTAAAAATACTGTTTTTACCCGTTCCTTACAGATATAGCACCAGTTGTTTTCATTAGACTGCACAGCTAAATCTCCTTTGCCATCACCCACCAGTCGAAACCGATTACCGCGCACTTGCCCCCCCTTCTTTTGTACTGATACTGAAAGACTACAGTTTTGGTAATGGTAAATGTTATCACTTGTAGACAATAATGGAAGCAAAAAATTACAGATTTAGGCTGATAGCGGTGGATAAGTGCGGCTATAGGGGTTTATGCTATAATTCGTCTCTCTTTAAAGACTGGTTAGGAAAAGGATTCATGCAGACGCAGTATTTTATTGGCAACGTTAAGATTAAACCGAATCTAGTGCTGGCCCCGATGGCTGGTGTGACAGACTCAGCGTTTCGTAATCTAATCAAGCGCTGTGGCAGCGTAGGTCTGATTGTAACCGAATTTATCAGTGTGGAAGGTCTCACCCGCAACAATCTAAAGACCCATCGTATGATGCGCTTCAAAGATGAAGAGCGACCTATCTCGATTCAGTTCTTTGGGCATAATGAAGAGCGTATGGCAGAAGCGGCAGCGGTCGCAGAAGCTGCTGGCGCTGATATTGTTGATATAAATTGTGGTTGTCCAGCCAAGAAGGTTGTTAATGGAGGAGGCGGATCGAGTCTACTACGTGACCTACCTAAGATGGAAAAGATTCTACGCCGTGCGCGTAGCGCCATTAAAATACCTCTTACGCTCAAATACCGTATTGGCTGGGATGAAAATTCGATCAATGCCATAGAGGTTGGCAAACTAGCCGAAGACTGTGGCATTGAACAGCTCGCCATTCATGGCCGTACGCGTATTCAAGGTTACAGTGGTTTTGCGAATTGGGATATTATTGCCAAAGTCAAACAGGCAGTGAAGATCCCTGTAGTTGGTAGTGGCGATGTGCGCACTGTAGAACAGGCGCTACAGCGTCTAGGAGAAACTGGCGTTGATGGTGTAATGATTGGCCGTGGAGCAATGGCGAATCCTTGGATCTTCCGACAAATTGATGAAGTGATGCATGGTTTGCCACCTTATCAACCAACCCTTGAGGATAAACGCATATTCCTGATGGACTATTTCCAGGTTATGCTTGAAGAGATGCCCAGCGAAAAGGGTGCGCTAGGAAGAGTAAAACAACTTTGTGCACAATTTACTCATGGTCTACCAGGCGGTGCGCACTTCCGTGAGCAGGTATTCCATTCTGAAAGTGTGCAGGAGCTTACCAATCGTATCAATGACTACTTTTCTAATGTAGAGTTACCACTAACCGCCTAATTACACTGATACAATGACCAGTTTTGAAGAGCGTTTGCAAGAGAATATCTTACTGAAAAACTACTCGACCTTAGGTATTGGTGGACCAGCTCGCTTCTTTGTTGATGCTACTGATTTAGAGACAATAGAACAAGCACTACAATGGGTTACACAGCAACACTTACCACTCTTTGTCTTAGGCGGTGGTAGTAATGTGCTTATCTCCGACCAAGGCTTTGCTGGTCTAGTTTTACATCTTACTCTACGCGGTATTGAAAGCCGATC
Organism: Acidobacteriota bacterium; assembly: GCA_040758525.1. GTDB lineage: Bacteria > Acidobacteriota > Blastocatellia > Chloracidobacteriales > JADJPF01 > JBFLVQ01. The sequence goes on along the minus strand of JBFLVQ010000341.1, from coordinate 1,259 downwards.
TGAGCAAGGCAATATTATTGTAGACGTAGCTGCAGGAGAGGAATGGGATGGATTTGTTGCTTATGCCGTTGACAACCATTGGGGAGGCGTGGAATGCCTCTCCGGTATCCCTGGCAAAATAGGCGCTACACCAATACAGAATGTAGGTGCTTATGGTCAAGAAGTTAAAGATACCATCGTTTCAGTCAATCTATACGATCGCTATCAGCGAAGCTTTGTTACGCTTCCCAATAGTGCTTGCCAGTTCCGCTATCGACAAAGCATATTTAAATCAAAAGCAGTAGATCGTTATATCGTACTAGGAGTCAGTTATCGACTTACTCCAAATGGCAAACCGAGCATTAACTATCCAGAATTACAAAAATACCTGGCTGAACGTATAAATGGTACGCCGACGCTAGCGGCGGTGCGTGAAGCAGTACTGACAATACGGCGACAAAAGTCTATGGTACTCAATCCACTCGATTCTGACTCTCGCAGTGTGGGATCTTTTTTTGTCAATCCTATCTTGAGTAGAACCGATTTTGCAGCCCTGGAGAGCTCTTTACGTACTGATGCAAAGCTTAGACTTAAAGAGACCATTCCACATTTCCCGGCGCCAGAGAATATGGTGAAGCTCTCTGCTGCCTGGCTTATTGAGCAGGCAGGTTTCTATAAAGGTTATCAATATGCAAATGTTGGTATCTCCAACAAACATGCCCTTGCTATTGTCAATCGTGGTGCCGGCACAGCACAGGAAGTACTAGATCTGGTTAAGAAGATACAGCATCAAGTACAGCAGAGATTTGGCATCCTACTTACTCCTGAGCCGGTCTTTATTGGCTTCGATAACTATTGAGCGGCGCTATTTGCGATTAGCAAGTGTCACCAATGTAGGAGTAGTGGATAACTGCTCATGGGCAAGCACAGCATCAAGCTCCGCAGCTAAATCGCCTACACCAGTTGAGAGCGACTTAAAATCAAAGATCTTATGATCCATCAAATGTGAAGGAATAACTCTGCCCAGTGCGGCAAACATTGAGGTCCAAACCTTGGGAAACTCTTCTGATAACTCCTGAATCAGTCTCTTGACACGCTTACGTTTAAGATTTTCCTGAGAACCACAGAGATCACAAGGAATAATGGGAAAATCCTGGGTTTCTGCATAAGCAGCAATGTCGGTTTCACGACAATAGGCAAGCGGCCGAATTATCATATTACGGCCATCATCACTTTTGAGTGCAGGCGGCATTGCTTTAAGTGTGCCATTAAAAAAGAAA
>JBFLVQ010000340.1:0-9977 GCA_040758525.1 Acidobacteriota bacterium | reverse complement strand
GGCAAGTAATTGCCAAGAATGGAATGAGATAACAAGCAGAGTCGTGAAACGACGACATAGTAAATTATTAAGTATGAAAGATAAATTCATGATGATTTCTCTTAATTATGCCACCCGTTCCGGGCTTTATCTGCTACTGCTAACCGTTCTTGGCAATTACTTGCCAAGCTAAAGGTATTTCGCCCTGCGGGCTTTTAATTCTTATCTCGAACTGGCGTTATTTATATTGCTGCGCCAGCGCGCGAAAAGAGGTAAGTTGGATGCCGAGTGCGTCGATCGCTTGGCGTGTAGAAGAGGCTGTCACAGCCGCCAGTTCACGCTCGCGAGATGCCTTCAGCCGAGTAGCACAATTAAGTAGATCCGGTTCAAGACGTGCCGGATGGCACATCAATTCGCTTAAACCTTCTGGCATTTGCGCCAAAATCTGTAGCATTACTTCAGGTTGCAAATGGCCTGTGAGCAAGAACCCATAAAAATGATCCGGACAACGTAAAAATGTTTCCCGTATGCGCATACGAAAAATCATTCGATAGTAGCCAAGCAATTTACCTAGTAGATATCGTTTATAGAAGGCTCTGCGCATCTCCCTAGACAACTGTTGGCGCACAGCAAACACACAGTGTTCAAAAGGATTGCGAATATAGCGAATTTTGTACTCTTCAGCCACTTGTATTAATGCATCCAGCACCGCAGGATGCGCATGTGCATGCTTGTGTGAATCACAATGGCTGATCGTTAGACCTAGCCCTAATAGACGGTCGAGTTGAGCACGAAACTCTGTTATGATCTCAACAGGCTTCACCCAACCAGCGGCAAAACGTGCAAGAAAGGCTGTCAAGGTAGCAGGGAATCGGCCTGTAGTGTCTATTAAACTACGCACTTGTGCAGCCTTTGCTACCGGCTCACCACCTAAAAGCACTAGATGGCAACCTACCCCTAGATCTGGCGACTCCTGCAAACGTGAGACTCCATCAGCAAGTGCCTGTCCATTTGCCATTATCGTAGTGCTAGTGATAATACCGTGGCGATATCCCTCAATGACACCAGCATTGACACCTACTGCCAGGCCATAATCATCAGCATTTACTACTAACAGTTTCATTTACCTTATCACCAATGTTGGTGATTGTGGGCCTAATGTGAATGGTTCAATATTTTGGCCCTGTACTCTCATTTCGCTTTCTGAGATTTTGTAGATCTTCACTGCGGTTGCGCCACGTACACGCACCTCTTTAATAGGCTTGTAATTGGCCTCTACATAATTGAGTGTCTCAATATTCTCAAAGTAGCGGCGGCCGTCCTGCACAAGCACATAAATAGGTGTATGGTTGTGTAGATTAAACCCTGGATCGGACATTACTACCGAGCTAATATCATGACGACCAAATGCTAATCGATAATAGTTGATAACACTAGGAGCCTCATTAGCAATAACGGCTTGCGGCTCAGCCTCTTTAGCAATGAACTGCATGGCTTCACGCAAACCTAGATCGTAGAACTCATCTTGAGGAAAATAGTAGCCGACACGTGCGCCACCACCACCAAGTTGGCTAACATAGAGCGAATAGAATGGCGCACTATAGGCCGCGCTAACCGTCGGCGCAATTAGGAAGACTCCCACACCAGCGGCAATCAGTCCCCCATGAATAAACCTACTTGCTGATGATTGGCCCCACCAGACTTTCTGCCAAGCACGTAGACGATCATAACCAACACTAATACCTAGTGCGGCAATTGCAGCAAAGGGAGGCATTAGTGAGAGTGTGTAACGTACCCATTTGGCGCCAAACAGAGAGAATGGCACCAACCAAAGTATAAACATGAATTTTAGGAAGAAACAGCTCTCATCACGACGGCGAAAGATCTCAACCAATCCCACTAGAAAAGCTAGTAGCAATGGTAAGGGTGTCTTAATCAGGATCACCAACAAGTAAAAATAGAGCGGTGTGCCATCAGGGGGATTGGAAGCATCGTTGTAATAGAGTTGTCCCATCATCCAATAGCCATGGTGGGTCTGTGTTCCTTCATGCACATAATTAATGAAGTGATTCAATGTGCTGGGTAGTAACACAACTGGGTTAGCAAGCAAAAATGCAGGAATACAAGCAAGGAAAAAAGCTCCATAATAGACGGGTTTATTCCAACGATTAGTACCTACTAGGTGATAATAGAGAAAGTTGAGCCCCTGGTAATGAGGGAAATACTTTGACGCCAGCATAAACCCAAAACTCATTCCGCTAAATCGGTACAGCCAGTGTTTGCGTGGTCGTTCCTCCTCAGCCAGTTTCTTGGCAGATCGGTAAAAGTAATAGCCTAGCCAGGCAAAAAAGACCAGCAAGGTATCTTCTTTCACTACTCGGTTGATCATAATCACATTGATGTTGATTGCCCATAGCAGCGCAGTAAGCAACCCTATACGAAAACCGAATAGTTCAGTAAAGAAGAGATAAAGTACTAGTGTGGTGAGCGTACCAAAAATAACATTGGGTAACCTTAGCGCTGTTTCAGTAGTGATAGGCAGATGTAATCGCTCAACAGTAGTGACTGAAAATGTCACCAAGATCTTCATCAGCATAGGATGTTCAAGATTGGCTTGATAATTACCCTGCTGATAAGCGCGTACGGCCTCGATTTTATGCGATTCATCCTCGCTTAAACCGGCTGCATCGAGTCGGTAACAGCGCAAGACAAAGGCAAGCAACATTACTAGCGCAAGAATAACTACTCTACGACGATTAAGAACATCCATCATCAGCTTCCACTATCGCAAGATCCATAATCATCAGCAGGTGGCAGACGGGGCTACGCCTCTGCTTGTCGCCAGCCACCTCTTACTGTCAGTGTTAAGCAACAAGAGCTTCAAAAATCGAATTCAAACTTGCCGCGAAATGTTCGGCCAATGCTATTGGAGAACTTCCCGAAGGTCAAGCTGTCGATATTGGCTTGTACATCTCGGGGATTAAAATGGTTGGTGATGTTGAAGATCTTTACTCCTACGCTGGTGCCATATTTTTTGCCCAGAAATGGAATCATAAAACGTTTCTTAACCTGTAAATCAACTGATACAAAGCGAGGGAAACGAAAATCTCGATTACGTGGACCAATAAAATTCTGATCCTCATCTAGGCGTGAGAATGGAAAACCTGTACGCGCATCAATTACTGGTGAAGCAGTAATATCAAAAGGCAATGAAAAATTACCAAAGACAAGGAAACGATTGGGAGCATCAAAGGGCAGCCTTGAATGCTCATTAGCGCGAATGATCGGTGTGCGGAAGTTGCCAAAGTAGGTATTGAAGTCATTTAGATCGCCAGTTGCCCGCGAGCGTGCATAGGAAAAGGTTACTTCATTGGCATCTTTGAATTTGTAACGTGTAGTGAATTGAAACTCGCGGTAACGTGAGCGGCCACCATTTGACAGCAGCATACGCGTGCCAGATGGCTCTGTTACAGGCTCAACAATAAACTCGTCACGACCCTCTCTTTGTTGGAAGCCAAAGCGAAAGAAGAGTCCTTTGACTATTTGTCGATCTACTTCAAATGTGCCTGACACACTATAAGGGGTGTGTAGTTGCGCTGCATAACGATTGAAGAAGGTACTAGGACCATCTATAACCGTGACACCATCATCGGCAAAGCTTGTCACTCGACGACTCTGTAACTGCTCGAAAGTGCCTACACCAAGCGAGACCTTATCATAAAACAGCCCTATCCCACCACGAAACACTGTACGTCCATCCTTAAAAGGCGCAATCACAAAACCGAAACGAGGAGCAAAATTCTCCTCGCTAGCTAAATCGTCATGGTCATAACGCAGACCCAAATCAAGCACTATGCTCGGTGTAAGACTTACCTTATCCTGAATGAAGCCAGTATATTCAAGCTTATTGCGATCAATTTTGCCGGCGCCAACAAAATCGATCAATTGACTGAGTGTGCCATCGGCTCGCACTACTCGAATAGAATTGTTACTATCGTTACCATCAAAGGTATCTCGGCTAATATTGGCGCCCACTTTGATTGCATGATCACCAAAACCTCTCAGAATGGGGAGATTATAGACCATTATACCTTCATAACGATTGGTAAAACGATCCTGACGATTGAAGAAATTCCCTGTGTTACGCTCTGGCGCCACATTCATAGGATTATTGTCTTGGGGAAAGACAAAAGCATTGAAGCGTTTGATACCAAAACTCAACTCTAACAGTGAACCATTATTAAAGGCCATACGGTCGGCTGCAGAGATAAAGAAGCCTCGCTGGCGAAAATTTGGTGTCACTTCCATTGCATTGAAGGTGTTTAAGTTTATGAATGAGAGATTCTGTGGAAAGAATGACAAGATTACTGTGAGATGATTACGATCGCTAAGATTGTAATCGAGTTGTGTAAAGGAGTCGAAGGTCTCCAGTTTAGTATCATTGCTAAGATCTGGCAGCGAAGGTACACGTGTGCGTATAAACCGGTATTCAAAAGACTGTGAGATAGTAAGCTTCTTCTTTACAATCGGTCCAGTAATGATAAACCTAGGTGTAAAAGATTCAATCCCTACTACTTTACTTTTACCAGTGTTGGGATCTTCACGACGGCGGAAACGAGGAAAGAAATTGGTAAAGAGGTACCGCCATTCATCGCCACCAGCTCTTGTACCGATTGCTGTAACAGCACCTGTGAACTTTCCATATTCGGCTGAATAAGGACTGGAAAGCACTGACACCGATTCAATTGCCTCGATAGGTAGGCTAAGAGCAAAATCCCCTGTAACTGGATCGGTAACATTGGTGCTATTAACAAGTAGTCCACTCTGGCTGGAACGAGCGCCTTTGATATTGAGTAGACCATCCGGTCCACGTACAACTCCAGGTAAAAGTGGTAGTGCATCCTGGAAACGTTCATTTACTAGAGGAGCATCTTTAAGGGCTTTCTCTTTCAATTCTTGAGGGCTTGAAGTATCGGTGCGACTAATCTCATCGTTATTGGCCTGTACCTCGACAACATCAGAGACAGCACTGAGTTTGAGATCAATCTCGAATTCGCCTACTGAGCCAGCCAATAGTTTATAACCCTTGGTATAGGTTTCAAATCCTGGTACCTCAACAGTAAGTACATAATCACCGGGTGGTAGGTTAAGCAGTGTAAAACGCCCCTCCTCATCGGTGATTGCATTTATCATAGAAGTAGCCATCAGAGCCGATCCCTTAATGTTTACCTGTGCGCCGGCAAGTGGCAATTTCGTACCATCGGCCTGCAATCCATTTACTTGACCTTTAATCTTAGCCTGCTGGGGCGCGGCGGCTCCCAGTACTGCCAGTACTAGAATTAACAAGTAAGAATTGACTATCTTGTGCATGGATAAGGAACCCCACTTACTTAATTATTCTGCAGTCAACGATCTTAAACTTATCGCAGATCTGCAATACTATTATTGAGGTAATTGGAAGCAATCCTTACATTCCAGGTTGCTCTACCTCATAGTCTACAGAGACTGAGAAACATTGCTATTATACTTCTTGCCTATCGCCTCGCAAACCCACAGCCGCTTTAGGATAATTAAAGCGACAGGTAGAAGGCGAGTGCCATTACCTATCGCCGCCAATTACCCGCCGCTTTATCTATATAGCAGAATCTAATCTAGCCAAAGATCTGCGTCGTTAGGGAATACCCTATAAATTCTATAATTGTAGCTTGTAGATGATAAAACGACCTATAGAGCACGCAGAGGAACACAAAGTAATATAACTCTGTGTTCCTCTTTAATTCTCTATAGTTAATTTTTCTACTGCGGCGCAGTAGGTTAAAATTTGGCGAGATAGTTACCGTACTGGTTCAGTTGCCAGCGCAAAGGCATCTTTTCTGCTTGTGTGGGCAGCAGATCCAAAAGGATGCTCCAGACGGTCTCCTTAAATTTCACATAATCTCCAGTCTTGATCAGCACTCTATTAACACCCAAGGTAGTACAAATATCATTCTGCAAGGGAGTATCAACATCAACTAATAACACCAAAGGTGTATTAACAAGTGCTAGATTGGCCTGTATCCTCTCAAGCAAGGCACGATTGTCACGTCTCATTAAGCCCATCTCAATAAAGATTAGGTCTGGGCAGACATATCTATCCTTATTTATATTATCAATGTAGCGGTAGGCTTCTTGAATATCACTAATAATAAGGATAGCGTCACTATCGATCGCAGCAGAAGCAAGCGCCGCTTTCAAAATCAATGCATGGGGCAATTGATGCTCCAGTATTAAAATCTCACAGCGGTGCTCTCCCATACTTCGCTCCTTTGCGAATCTCCTTGCTAATAGCGACTTTTACTTCTTTAAGTAAGTGACAATCCAAACATAGTTGAAAACCTTCTGACCACCACTGTTGTAGCGTATTGTGCCACGCAACCGCACAGTACCCTTTATGTTACTGTACTTGCCGGTCCCGCCAGTAATCACACTCTCCCCGGAAACAATATTGATGGAAGGATTGCCTGGATCAACTGTGATAGTTGCAGAACCAGAAAAAGTTACCGTTCCTTCGATCACATTTAAGGTATCACTGGTAGTAATCCTAGATATGGCAAAAGGAGCACTCAATGAGCTACCTAGTGCGGCATTTAAGCTTGCACAAGCTGGGCAATTTGCTCCATCAATAAACCTGTGATCGATGTTACCTACTATCTGGTTCGGTTTGTCAAACTCAATGTCGATCAGATTGCCAGCCAGCCTTAGACCACCCTGAGACAAAGTCGTTAGCCCTGTGCCTCCTACCATCTCTACACCAAATTGGGGATCAGTCTGCTGGCCACCTGGTTCGCCATTGTCTTGTCCCCAAACCATGACATTAAAGACAAATATAAGTCCAATAATGGACAGGATCTTCTTTATCATACCTTCTCCTTTCCCCCACCATTCCTTAAGAAGGCTGCAGCGCTCCTATACTGTTAAGGATTGTTAACAAGCTTTTGATAGTAATCCTTAACATGTACAAGCCAAAAAATAAACCCGGGGTTCAGGTTTTTCCGTCTTAGTTAAAATTGATCTCCAGCCTTCCCAGGTCAACTGGCGGCATCAGTTCTTGGGCCGAAGTTTTTGCGACATGATATCGTAACGTTTCTTAAGTTCGTACAGCCATATACGAGAGACACCAAGTAATTTGGCTGCTTTGACCGTATTATAGTTGGTCTGTTCCAAGGCTCGTCGTGTCAGCCATTCATCAAGCTGATTGATTGCCTCCTCGCGAGTAGGCAGTTTATCTGCAGTAAGCTGAAAATCTTTGCTAGGACGTCGGCTGGTAAGTTTATCCAGTTGTCCTTTCAGCTTCACATAACGAGCCTGGAAATACTGATTGCCAATGGTTTCCAGATACTGTTTAGCTACTGCTAGACGCTCACTAACACGCTCATACTCATTAAGCAGCAGATAGCTCTCGGCGCCTAGTAGAAGCGCCTCACAGAGGACAAAACGGTCACCAATACGCTCGGCAATCGCAGCCGCCTCACGAAATTCCAGAATTGCCTGTTCAGGCTTTTTACAAGCCAGCCACAATTTACCCAAAGTTGCTCTGGCAACGGCAATGTTATAGCTACTATTGACACCTTGAGCAAGCATTAAGGATCGCGCTAAAAATCGCTCTGCCTCTTTATAACGCCCTTGCTCTATACGCAGTAGTCCAAACAGATCCAGTGTACCTGCCTCATAAGCAGTGTCATTATTGGCGCGATGCAGTTCTAGTGCAGTAATAAGGAAACTTTCTGCCTTCTCATAATTACCCACTAAGATCAGCACCCAAGCAAGATTGTTATAACTGGCGGCAAGAAATGGTATATGGGCAACCCCAGAGAAGATCTGGATCGCTACATTAAACTTCTCTATCGCACCCTGATAATCACCCTTATGAATAAGCGTAAGGCCAATATTGTTAGTACAGCTAGCGCGTTTAACAGTATCCTCGGTATCGGCGAGCACTCGCTCGGCTGCATAAAAGGCATCGGTGGCAGCAGTAATATCGCCCTGTTTTTCCAGTGTAGAGGCGAGATGTAGTAGCGCTACGCCTTTGCGATGTGTAAGCGCCAATCGATCATAAGCAGCAATCGCTTCATTCAGACAGCTAATCGCCTCCTCATAGTGGTCCATCTTCCAGTAGGTGCGTCCTATGTAATGGATCGCCATAGCAGAGCCTTCGTCATCTGCCATCATCTGGAAAAAGCCTTTTGCCAACTCAAACCGGGTCAGTGACTCAGCATACTCCTGTTGTAAATAGTTAAGAGAGCCTAGTCGCAATAGTAGGCGAGCAGTATTGATAGTAGAGAATCGTGGGGAGATCTTACCAAGATAGGGCGAGAGCACCTGCAGCAGGTCCTCGCTACGAGCATAATATTCGTAGACATCTGCCGCTAAGCAACGCCACTCTAACTCCTCTTCTTCGCTCAATCCAGCAAAGGAGAAGTCGGTTATGTCAATCAGGTCATTGGCCAACTCAAAGTCTCCCTTGTTGATGGCCTCTTGCAGCAAAGATCTGGTAACGACAGTCGATTCTCTCATAGGCTTTTATACAGAAAAAGGAAACTCGCCTGAAATATGGCTTCCGCCCGGAGTGTACCATACTTACAATCATTTTCAACAGAAATTATTGATTATTCTTAAAATCCTCCCTCTCGCTTACCATCAACGGCAAGCAATTGGTTGCCTTAAAACGAATTCGCTTATAATATATGCCACTAATAAGTATAACAACTTGACTGCCGGGAGAGAGTGGATGGCCAATCAAGCTCGTAATTACGATGAACACAGTCTGTTTGAGTCTATGATGGCTCGTTTTGATCATGCTGCCGAGCGGCTTAATCTAGATCGCAATCTATATAAAATCCTGCGTGCCCCTAGCCGAGAGATTCTCACCTATATGCCTATACAGCGTGTAAGTGGTGAAATTGAGATATTTCATGGTTATCGTGTACAGTACAATGTTGCTCGTGGCACAATGCAGGGCGGCTTACGCTTGGGCCCCCATATCACCCCTGACGAGATGCGTGCCGGCGCGGCTTGGAGCACTTACAAATGTGCTTTAGTAGATGTCCCCTTTGGTGGTTCACAAGGTGGTATTATTTGTAATCCTGCCGAACTACAGCCTATCGAGATAGAGCGCCTTACTCGTCGCTATACCGCGGATCTACTTGATGTGCTTGGCCCAGAGCGTGACATCATTACTCCAGACATCAATAGCGATGAGCAGATGATGGCTTGGGTAATGGATACTTATGCTATGCATGCTCGTCATACTGTGACAGCAATCGTCACTGGTAAGCCAGTTGAGATGGGTGGTACACAGGGCGCTAATGTCGCCACTGGTTATGGTGTGCTCTGTGTTATTAATGAAGCGGCTAAGAAATTTAATCTACAACCGGCTCAGACCCGTGTTGCCATTCAGGGTGCTGGTCGGCGTGGTGGCAATGCTGCCGCACTACTCTATAGTGCTGGCTACAAGGTGGTGGCAATTTCAGATATTGATGATGGTATTTATAATCCTAATGGGCTAGATGTGCCAGGGGCACTCAATTATTTTGGTAAAAAGAAGACTTTTCAAAACTATAGCGAAGCCAATCATATTCTCAGCAATGATCTACTCACTATAGACTGCGATGTGCTTATTACTGCCGCAATGCATGAGCAGATCACTAGCCAGAATGCAGAAAAGGTAAAGTGCAAGATTCTTTGTGAGGCTGCCGATGGTGTTACTACCTCACAAGCCGATCCTATTCTCTATGAAAAGAAGGTCTTCGTTATTCCTGATATCTTGGCGAATGCGGGCGGCGCCATTGCTCGTCACCTTGAATGGGTACAGAATCGTATGGGCTTCTTCTGGAAGAAAGAAGAGATTATGGAGAATATTGAAGATAAGATGACTACTAGCTTCCAAGAAGTAGTTGCCTATGCCGAAACCCACAATGTTGATTCCCGCACCGCTGCTTATATGCGCGCCATTGACCGTT
>JBFLVQ010000339.1:0-10013 GCA_040758525.1 Acidobacteriota bacterium | reverse complement strand
TTTTGGCGGTCCAGACTTTTTGGAAAAGCCCAAATCCATTCAAGAACTGGTTATGTCATATCCCCAATCCTATTTGATTGGCTGTTCTACCGCGGGGGAAATTTTTGGCATAGAGGTTATTGATAATAGCCTTGTGGTAGCAGTAATTCAGTTTGAGCAAACAACTATTGATACTGCTGTCATCTCTATAACCGCACCGGAATCTTCTTACCAAACAGGTAATGCGCTGGCAAAGAGACTACTACGTCCAGATCTACGCGGACTAATGATCCTTTCTGATGGTATACAGGTAAATGGTAGTGAACTTGTACGCGGGCTTAACTCCATTCTACCCGAATCAGTAGTTGTTACTGGCGGGCTAGCTGGCGATGGTAACCGTTTCAAACAGACTTGGATAATTAATAATGGGAAATTTTATACCAGCGCAGTATCTGCAGTGGGGTTTTATGGCGAGGCTTTGTCTATTGGATATGGAATGGGAGCAGGGTGGAACATCTTTGGTCCAGAAAGGGTAGTAACCCATTCTCAAGGAAATATCCTTTACCAGCTTGATGGTAAGCCTGCACTACAACTCTATAAAGAATATTTAGGGAATCTATCGGCTGGCTTACCGGCAACAGGACTATTATTCCCACTTGCGTTACGTACAAATACCACCGATGAAAATCGCCTGGTACGTACAATCTTGGGTATTAATGAAGAACAACAGTCGGTCATTTTTGCTGGTGATATTCCACAAGGTGCGCTGGCGCAATTAATGACAGCCAATTTCGACCATTTGATTCAAGGTGCTGCCGGTGCTGCAAGAATCGCTTCTGAGAAGATTAACCCTGTACATCAAAGCCTCTGTATTGCAATATCTTGTGTAGGGCGTCGGCTATTGCTCAAGGATCGTATTGAAGAAGAGACCGAAGCTATTATTGAAATAATGCCTCCCTTTACAAAACAGATTGGGTTTTACTCTTATGGAGAGCTATCGCCTTATGAAGTAGGTTATTGTGATCTACATAACCAGACTATGACGCTAACTATTATTAGCGAATCGGTCAGTTTAACAGCATCTGCTACTACAGCAAAGACAGACTTAGCAACCGCAGAGATATCGACCATTGAGGAGATCACAGCGCCTCCTGGTACGACAATTCACCCTCTACTTAAGCGCCAATTAAAGAAAGTAGGTATTAGCGAATCGCTTACTGCTCCTACATCGGAAGCTTGGCTTAAACTGATTAAGCGAATAGGCGAATCTTATGAAGAGACAGAGCAAAAACGTGAGCTACTAGAACGTTCTTTGAATCTCTGTTCTACCGAAATGCAAACTCTCTATAAATCACTGGCAGAGAAAGTAGAGCAATTAAATAGAAAAAATGAGGAATTAATCCAAAGAAATGAAGAGCTGATTGAATCTTATAAAAAAGCAAATCAAATTTTCTCGGCACTCGCAGAAGCGCTTCCTGGTAAGATTTTAGACGGAAAATACCGTTTAGACACTAAGATAGGCGCTGGTGGTTATGGAGCAGTCTATCGAGCAACACATCTTTTATTAAACCATTCTGTGGCAGTAAAGGTGTTTTTACCGATTGAAGGTAATAATACTACTGAGAGCCTGGAGCGATTTCGCTTGGAAGGAATATCTGCTTGTCGTGTACACCATCCCAATGCTGTTTCTGTACTAGACTCTGGTATATCTAATGAAGGTATTGCTTATTTAGTTATGGAGTTGTTGGAAGGGCGCACTCTTAATTATGAATTAAAAGAGAAAGGCAGCTTGTCGTTAAACCGCTGTGCAGAGATTATTATTCCGGTCTGTAATGCACTTAGTAAAGCGCATGAAGCAGGCATTGTACATCGTGATATTAAGCCAGACAATATTTTTCTACATCAAACAAAAGAAGGAGAAATAGTAAAGGTTGTCGATTTTGGTATTGCTAAGTTTATGGATACATCTTCTGAGTTTGCCTTAACTAACTTACAAACGATGGATGGAGTAGTTGGCACACCAACTTATATGTCGCCAGAACGATTAAATAACAAGCCTTATGATGGCAAATCTGATGTCTACAGCATTGGTATAGTAATATACGAGATATTATGCGGGCGTGTACCATTTGATCCTAGTATTAGTGGTATTGGCAAGGTGATTGCTATGCACCTTAATGCTAAACCAAAATCCTTACGAGCCCATAAAGCAGATATCCCCGAAGCGGTAGAATCAATAGTTATGCAAGCTTTGAGTAAGAATCCTGATCATCGTCCTACCGCCAAAGAATTAGCACAAGAATTTGCTAATGTATTAGAAAATCTTGCTAAAGCGAACTCGGCTCAGTCACTTTAACTAACCTTCTTGCCAGACTTCACCCGATTCGAACCTATATTCCCATTATGCTTGCTTACTGGTTCACTGATAACATCGATATTTTCAGATAAAGATCGCATTATCATCTCTGTCTCACTATCAACGGCATGAAAAGATTCAATATGCAGTTCTTGAAGTGTGACATCTTGTGGTGTACCGAGTGTTGTGATTGTGCTGAAGAGTCGTAATGTATATCCCTGAATGGAGATCTCTACAGGTATTATCATATCCTGTTGTATATTCAGATCTGGATATCGCCAGTCCGACGGTATACCAGGATAAGCGAGTACCGATTGGAGTAGTTGCGTTATATCAGGATCTCTATCCCATACAGCGACACGATGAACCTTCATTAATACAGCTTTTGCCACCATCTCCCAATTTTTTATATGTGGTCGCAATGCCCCTGGATCAAAGAGCAAGCGCACCATATTTAGTCTCGGTGGACTAAGTACAGTAAAAGCAGCGCCTGAGCCTACCTGGTCACCCAAGAGCAAGCACATCCATTTAAGATAAGCTGCACTCATCATCAAAATATCCCAGCGACGATCAAAAGCGACCGCACCAAATGGTTCATGCTGTTTTAAGATCAGTTCTAGTGCATGACGAACCTGCGCCATTTGTGGATCATTAAGGCTTGTCTCTCGATAAACGGCAGCATATCCTGCCGCTTGTAAGAGCATATTACACTCACGCAAAGGTAGGGCAAGAACATTCGCTAGGATCAGCACCATCTCACGGCTAGGTTTTGCGCGTCCAGTCTCTATAAAACTGATATGTCTAGGCGAAACTTCTGCCTCTAAGGCAAGCTCAAATTGGCTTAGTCGTCTGGTAGTACGCCATTGTCGCAACAATTCTCCAAATGTATTCATTCTTAAATTATGCATAGAGCCTCCCATTTTATATACATAGAGTATCACGAAAGCTCAAACAAGCAATTACCTCAAAGGTAATTGCGCAGCTTCTCATTTGAGTGCATATTTTTCTTTACAACAACAACTAGCGATAGGAGGGACAATGAACTACGCTAGCAGAGAAGTGCAAATCAAGTTTCAAACTCCAGAAGCAAGCTATGCTCTTGCTGAGGTGCATCGTTATAAGGTACAAGACGCAACGTTAGCAGTACGAACCTTTGGAAACGGTGCTAATACAGTGCTATTCATACATGGTTTCCCAGTGCATGGATATACCTGGCGCAAGTTACTACCAAAACTGGCAGAGCGTTTTACTTGTTATGTGGTAGATTTGCCAGGATTAGGCGATAGCGAATGGACATCCTCCACCGATTTTACCTTTACCGCACAAACTCGTCGTCTACGATTGCTCACCGATCAGTTGGCATTAAAACAGTATGCTTTGGTTGCCCATGATACAGGGGCGACAGTGGCTCGATTGCTTGCCCTGGCTGAGCCTCAGCGTGTTACTAAACTTGTCATCATCAACACAGAAATGCCTGGTCATCGCCCACCCTGGATCACATTTTATCGTAATTTAGCACTATTGCCAGGCGCTGGACAGGCGTTTCGTACACTACTTGGTTTTGACTGGTTCACACGCTCACCATTGGGATTAGGAGCATTCTATTCAGATTCAAAGCTTCTTAATGAACCTAGCTATCTAGAGCCTTATGTAAAGCCATTAGTAACCTCATCACACAATATTGAAGGCGCACTACACTTCTTGCGTGGCATTGAATGGAAGGTGGTAGATAATTTGCGTAAAGATCATGCCAAAATCAAAGCGAGAACATTATTGCTATGGGGCGAGGATGATCCTACTTTTCCTGTTACATTAGGTGAACAGATGTGTAATGAGTTTGGCGGTACTGCCAGTTTTGTACGTATTGCACGAGCTGCGCTGATGCCACACGAAGAACAGCCGGATGCTCTGCTTAATCATTTAGTTCCATTCTTGGCATGAGATTAAAGCCATTGATTTAAAACTGCTATGATCTGATCTATTGCCCAGTTTGCTTCTGCTTCAGTGATAATAAAGGGTGGCATAAAATATAGTATATTGCCAAGAGGCCGTAATAACAGACCTCGTTGTAGGAATTCAGCACTCAGTTGTGGCCCAATCTGATCAAGATAACCACCGGCAGTACGTGTCTGTTTATTCTGTACTAATTCCAATATTCCTACTCCACCGATTATTCTGATATCGCCAACCTGTGGATGGGATTGTAATGGCTGCAATCGCTCGTACATCAATCGTTCTAGTGATAGAACCTTTTCCAACAGTCGCTCACTACGAAATAGTTCTAAACTAGCCAGTGCCACTGCACAACCAAGTGGATTTGCTGTATAAGAATGGCCATGAAAGAAAGTTTTCTCACGATCATTACTTAAAAATGCTTCATATACCGATTCTGTTGTTGCCGTCACAGCTAGCGGCATATATCCACCCGTAAGCGCCTTTGATAGACATATTATATCTGGTCGAATAGCAGCATGCTCACAGGCAAACATCTTACCTGTACGACCAAAACCAGTTAATACCTCATCAGCAATCATTAAAGTTCCAAAACGATCACATAGTTGCCGTACCCCAGCAAGGAATTCACTTGGCCATACAATCATTCCCCCTGCTCCCTGTAACATTGGCTCAACAATAACACCAATCACAGTATCTTTATTCTCTTCCAGTAGTCTTTCCAACTCTTGCAGACAATCAATATGGCAACTATTGCGCTCAAGCCCCAATGGACAACGATAACAATAGGGAGGATGCGTACGTACAACACGAAACAGTAATGGCGCAAATGGACGAGTGAAAGCTGAATCCTCGCTGACAGACATTGCTCCCAAGGTGTCGCCATGATAGGCAAAATGGAGTGTGATGAAAATATTACGCCTAACTTCACGCTGATTTTGCCAGTACTGATAAGCCATCTTAAGCGCAACTTCTACCGCCGTCGAACCATTATCAGAGAAGAAAATACGTGTTAATCCAGTAGGAAGGATATTCACCAACTCTTCAGCAAGTTGAACTGCGGGCCTATGTGTACATCCGGCAAAGAGTACATGTTCTAGTTCTCTTGCCTGTGCTATCAAAGCTTGATTCAACTTAGGATGACTATGGCCATGTATATTAACCCACCAGGAAGATATACCATCAAGCAATCTTCTTCCATCCTCAGTATAAAGGTAGATCCCTTGGCCATATGCGATCGGCAATGGCGCCGGAGCAGTACGCATTTGTGTATAAGGATGCCATAGATAGGCACGATCAAGACTAATTAGCTCCTCACTGTTCATCGTAAAAACTCCTCTAACAGTCCATTAGGATCGAGTCTCTCTTGTGCCCATACGCCTAAAGTTGATGAGGTGAGTGGAGTTAAGTTGTCCAGTTCGCCAAGCACGCTGGTTTTGCCAAAATGCTCTATTGCCTCACGGTTGTCTTGATTAGCTGCCCCAACCATAACTACCCCTGCTATTTGTAATGATCGACTACGTAGTGCAGCAAGGGTAAGCAAAGTATGATTGATTGTGCCCAGCGAACTACGTGCTACTACTAACACCGGCAGTGATAATTTTACTATTAGATCGATAATAAATTCACAGTTGTTTAGTGGCACCAATACTCCGCCTGCTCCTTCCACAATCCAGCGTACCTCGCGGTTATCCTGCCAAGCTGGTACGGTTAGTCTATCGATCTCAATCTCAGTACTGCTTAAACGTGCTGCTAGATGTGGAGAGAGCGGTTGAGATAGCCTTATGCCTTGGGAAAAGATTTCTCCTTCTCTGCATTCTCCAAGTTTATAGACCATAGCAGTATCATCATCGATCTCTAAACCAGTCTGAATTGGTTTCCAATAGCGAAGGCCAACAGTAGCGCGATAGCGATGCATTAATGCCGCAGCAACAATAGTCTTACCAACATTGGTATCCGTACCAGTGACAAAAATCCCTCGCATACACTCAAACCTTGTGGGCATAATCACGCATCAATCTTGCTAACAGACTGGCAAAACTCTTTAGTGTGGGCACTTCAAGATTAATATTTACGGTAAGTCGCAAGCGAGCCGTGCCTTCAGCTACCGTAGGTGGACGTATTGCCCGTACATCAAATCCGGCCCAGCGCAATTTATCGGCTATTGCCATAGCACGTGTATTATTGCCAAGTATGATGGGAATAATTTGTGAGCAATCAGCAGGAATCGCTACACCATTCTCTTCAAGCAGTTTGCGAAACTGCTCCACTAGCCAGCTAAGTTTGGCACGACGTTCAGGTTCGCTGCTTATTAATTCAAGCGATGCTGCTAGCGCAGCAGCCAAAGCAGGCGATGGCGCTGTGGAAAAAATCAATGTTCGCGCCCGTTGTACTAGATAATCTATTGCCCATTGTGGGCCAGCAACAAATGCTCCGCTCACACCTAAGGCTTTACCAGCCGTGTTGATCGAAATAAAGACATCATTATCTATTTCTCCAGCTTCAATCAGACCACTACCCCGTTTCCCATAAATTCCTACGGCATGCGCCTCATCAACAATAAGTGTTGTGTTAGTAACACGGCACAAAGCAGCATATTTAGCTAATGGAGCAAAATCTCCATCCATACTGAAGAGAGATTCGGTAACCAGAAACTTCTGTCCTGTTCCCTGCTCTGCAGTCAATAATTGTGTCAACATTTCGAAATCACGATGTGGGAAAATGATGCATCGTGCCGGTGAAAGTCTTATCCCATCAATCAAACTTGCATGATTCAACTGATCAGAGAAGACTATATCACCAGCTTCTAAAAAAGTGGTCAGTACGCCGATGTTTGCTGCATATCCACTGGTAAAATAGAGTGCCGCCGCAGTACCCTTAAAAGTAGCAAAATCGCGCTCCAATGCAGTAAAACAGATTCGCTCACCACGTAATAATCGTGAGGCAGTAGCGCCACAACCTTGCTGCCTTACCGCCTCTGCCATACGCTCTTTTAATAACGTATGCATCGCTAGTGCTAAATAATCATTGGAACAGAGATCTATACCCGTTGGCGGAACAAGCCTTCTTGTCAATCCAGCAGTTTCTAGTTCAGATAGACGATTGAGAACTCGCTGTTGTAACTCAACAGGCACTCCCACCGGCCACCTCCTGCTGCCGCAGGTTCATACCTAACCTATTCAACAACTGACGATCTTTATCTGCTTCTGGATTAGCAGTAGTAAGCAGCTTATCACCAATAAAGATCGAGTTGGCGCCGGCAAGAAAACAGAGGGCTTGTGTCTCATCGGAAAGAGCTAGACGACCAGCACTTAATCGTAACATCGAGATAGGCATAAGTATTCGTGCTGTGGCTATCATCCTAATCAGTTCAAATGTATCTAGATCGGCTTCTTTAACGAGGGGAGTTCCTTCTACTCGTACCAGCAGATTGATGGGAACGCTTTCTGGATGTGGAGACTGTGTCGATAACTGTTCAAGCAAACGCCAACGGTCTATACGTTCTTCTCCCATTCCAATTATTCCCCCACAGCAAACAGATATCCCTGCACGTCTAACTCTTGCTAGTGTATCTAGGCGATCTTGGTAAGTACGTGTAGTAATGATTTTATTATAGAACTCTGGTGAGGTATCAAGGTTATGGTTATATGCCGTAAGACCAGCCGCAGCGAGCGCACTGGCTTGTTCATCAGTAAGCATACCAAGTGTACAACAAGCTTCTAATCCCAACGCGCGCACACCACGTACCATCTCTAGCACACGTGTGAACTCTTCTCCTTCAGGAACACTACGCCAGGCAGCGCCTAAACAGAAACGAGTCGCACCCTGCTGACGCGCTTGCTCTGCCGCCGCAACTGTCTCTGCAACACTGGTAATATTGCTAACTGCTAGACCGGTATTGTAGTGTGCCGATTGTGGACAGTAAGCACAATCCTCCGGACAACGCCCGGTTTTTATGCTTAGCAACATACAGCCTTGCACTTCATCAAACCGATGATAAGCTCGATGCGCAGTCTGTGCACGATATAATAGCTCCGGTAAAGGTAATGTGTAGATAGATTCGATCTCGCTTACAGTCCAATCATGACGTATCTGTTTATCAGCACTAGCAGCCATTTCATGCTCTCCCAATAATTTGTAGGTTTAGATGCAAATGTGTAACAAAGTCTATTGCCATCCGTCAACACTATTACTCCGAACAGCTATGATAACACTTCGCAAGCATTTTTACGGTATCAATCAAAATGAAAATTTTTTCTGCTAGTTAAGAATACAAATTGAAAAAAATTTCGTTATTAATAGAAAACGGCTATTAACTTGATCGGTGTTAGTAAATGATACTAAGCCATCTCGCTTACAATGGTAAGTTTTTGCCCCGAACAAGCCTAAACAAGGAGGAAGGGTTATGTCTAGAGAGTTTTTCAGTGCCAATCCAAGAATAGAGGTACGATTACCAGTATCAATTAAATGGAAAAGTAAGGAAGGTTTTGAATGCCGAGCCTTCACTTTCTCGCATGATGTAAGTTTTGGCGGTATAGGCGTGCTGCTAGCACCTAGGCGATTAGACGCATCCTTTCAGATCGGTCAAGAAGTGCTAGTTAGTATTAATGATGGAGAGATAAGCGCAGTAGCTAAAGTCCGGCATGTTACCAGTAAAAATAGTCTGACCTATGTTGGATTAGAATTCCCCAATCTATTATTTGATAGTTACTCACTGTTTCGAGACAGTAACCATGATATGTTGGGTGAAATATTTCCTACCAAACTTCCGCATCCAGAGCGAAGACATAAATAGAGGCGATGATCAATGGCAGCGATTTCACTCTCTCTGGCACAGAGGTGAGAGCAAATAGACAGTCTGTCAGGTTGTTTCAAAACGGAAGAGTTGTTTACCAACAAGGATAATATCGCCGTTTCTTAATTCTGTTTCACCATCAATCTTAATAAAAGTACCATTGCGCGATTTCTCATCCACCAGCACAAAGCGATTGCCACGACGAACTATACGTGCATGTTCACTAGACATATATCCATCTTGAGGAAAGCTGATTGTGCCATTTTTACGTCCTATCACAGTTTCTGCGGTGGTGAGTTTATAAACTTCTCCGCTCCCGCCGCCTTCATCAATGTGGCGTAATCTAGGTTCGGGGGGGAGCGTAAAAGCCGACAAACCTCGAGAAACCGTAGCATCGCTAGGGATAGGAGCACCACATTTACTACAAAACTTATCTCCTGGCATACCAATAAATCCACAAAGTTGACAGGAGATCATCTCGCCAGGAATCGCACCATCATATCGCTCTATAGGTGAGGGCTTGGGAGAAGCGGCCGCGGGTAAGTGCGTTGATGGTACAGGCACAACAGGGATAGCAGACTTATCCAGTTTTGGCAATTGCGCTCCACAGTATTGGCAAAAGGACCAACTCATATTGTTTGAAGACTGACAAACAGGACAACGCATATCGCTCTTACTCTTAATTAGTAATTATACTGCAGACTAGACAACCGCTCTGCTCTAATAAGTAATAACTGATTTCAGGCAGTTTGGGTAGTCCAAAGTCGCTTTAGCCTCTTGGGGGAGCGCGAGGGGAAAATAATCCCCCTAGAATTCATTGAGGGATAGATTTTCCCCCTCGCAGTGTTGCCTAATTTAAGCTTTCCATTGTAGTCTCAACTGGGCTACTATCGCCCCAGTTCAAGTTCTTTGAAAACTTCAATTTGGGCG
>JBFLVQ010000338.1:0-10020 GCA_040758525.1 Acidobacteriota bacterium | reverse complement strand
AGACTGCCTGTGATTATATGTACGCATTGAGCCGCCGTGAGCGACTAACAAAAGCTGGTGTATTATCGGGCAGCTTCTGGCTTACATCTTGACTCATTGTCAAAGAACTTTTTTCTACCTACTTAGTGCCTAATGTACGCTCTAAGTATTCACAGATTGATCCCGCGCTATCCTCTACCCAAACCTCAGACTTGCGTTTTGGGTTTGGATGTCGTTTCAAACTTGGCGTGTCTAGATCATTCTGATCTCGTTCCCAGCGTCCATAATTTTTAATAGGAGTGATTACAAATGGATTAATCTTTGTAAATCCTACCTTGGTAAACTCGAAGGTAGCAGGTTGATCACCAGCCCAAAACACGAAATGAAGTTCGCGAGAGTGAAAATCTGGGTCATGTTGTGGATCTTCAGCTTGGTAATTTAAATCGATAGCGGAAGCAGCAGAAATGATTTTCTGTTTAGGATTAGCTGACATAGTGCCTCACTATTTTGGAAGAAATAAAATTTTATCGTCTAAAGCAGCTCGGTAACTGAGTCGCATATGCTGGAGAATGTCATCAGCGATATTGTTGATAAAGTTCTCCTCGTTCTGTTCTACCTGGTCATAACGATCTCTGAGTCGTTGCTCAATCAGCCAGGAAGGCGGGCGATCTCCTGGTGACCACAGGTGGGGTTGACGTCGTAATAAGAAATGCTCACGCCGAATGGCTGCCATTACTTCTTCGTCTGGTGCTTGAAATTGCCCGCTTGCTGTCTCAAGTTTGAGCCATTCAAGATAGAGACCATCTTTCGGTTGTGGTCCAATTACATCAATCCAGCCGATCTCTGGATCATAGGCATAGCGAATGCTAACCGCGTTCTGGCTCATATCGCCATCGGCAGGCCAGCCTTTGCAAGCTACCTCTGGAGGCAACCAGCGCTCAATGAAGAATCGCGGCTGACCAATATCTATCCAGTCATAAACAATACGGCCGATCCGTTTATCCTCTTCATTGATTGTTTCCATTGGTAGGAGTTCTCTAATCTCACCATCTTGCGTTTGGCGTATCACTTCCCAACCAATAGGGAATTTCTTAGTGAACTTGGGATATTTAATTCGTATACGCCCCTTTGACCAGGCGATCTCAGAGCCACCCCACACAATTCTCAGCTTGGGCTGCTTTTTTGGAGTCTTTCCGCCTATATCTTCCAACTCCTTAATGAACCATTTAGGAACTGGAGGAGCAGGTGCATTGATGTTACGAATGCGTGTATTCAACACATGGAGAGGATCAAGAAAGCTTTTATCCGCCATATCCTTCAAGTCGAACGTAGAATTTTGATGTTGATGGGAATGCCGTAATAACCCACTGATCATTAAGAGTATGACCAGTAGTTGAACCAAAGGTAATAGTGACACCATCGCTGAGTGCTTGGGCTGAGCCAGTTATGTTAGCACTGGCAGAAAATGTGCCATTATCTTTTTTCCATTGAAACTGGTTTGGCGTTCCTGTACCGGTGATTTTAACTGTGTAGTTTGCTGGTTCAGTACCCGTGTAGGTACCACCCGGTGTTAGATCCTCTGTGCCAGTAACGCCAGAATTATCCTCTGTAAAAGCCGGTAGCGTTGGATAAAGGCCAATACTTACAGTTTTCTTATCACTTCGAATATTGGCTACGCCAGGCGCTTCCACGTGTTCAATACGGCTGATACGTTGTGCCTTGATATCGACCGCTGCTTTCTCATTACGACTGATGGTAACTTCGTACCGCTCAACGGTCTGATCACCATTTCGTTGGACACGGCCAACTAACTTAGTTGTTGCCATTACTCACCTCCCATTAGTAGCTGACGCCTAGTTCGGTGTAGGCAAGCCCAGTGATCGCTCCGAGGAGACCCGGCCGCACACAACCAAGCTCACCATCCCAACCTACGTAGCCACGCACTCTTTGGTAGTGTGAACCTTCACCATTGGTGAAACCTGGTACATCTTTCCAGATACCGCTACCTTCCTTCATCAAGCCAAATTCACGCCGCTCGAACTTCTTGAAAGCTTCTTCATACCATTCAAAAATTATGTCCTTTGGCGCATCGACATCTTCATAAAGTACATTGCCGTTGTACTCATGCTCTTTGAAGCCAAGATCAACCTTGGTTTCTTTCATATCTGCACGCTTGGTGGCATGAGCAAGGAGTTCATATTCCACGATCTGTTCTGGCGCCATAATGTAAGTCTTCCTGCCGCTTTGTTCGCCTTCATCTACACGGAATTTCATCTCCTGATCCAAGCGTAGGAAAAGAGCCACGGTAATACTGCTACCACTTGCAGGAACGATAACGGCGCGTAGATCACCATAGTCAGCACGTGAGAGGGTTTGCCAGAATTCGTTGCCATTAGAGAAATGGTAAGCAAATCCTCTCAAACCACGATTGAACGAGTTCTCCGGCACGATGCGCACTACACCGCCACTGATTGCTGTCGCTAAGTCAGTCGGCACAGCATCAAAGATAATGGTATGAGCGCCACGATTAAAATTCTGTACTGTAGAAACAGTAATACCTCCGCCAAAAATCTGGTCACCATTAGCATTGAAGAATTGTAATCGTTGATTCTTTTTTGCTTTGCGTGAGCCAAAGGTACTGCCTGCTGCGGTCGAACTTGCACAGGTAACTGTATTACCTGAGACGGTAGTAGCTATTGCTATCTGGGCATCGCCTGAACCATACAACATTTGGCTTAGGAATTTGAAGGCGCTGTTGTAGTGACGTGTCACTCGCTTCATCAGACCACCGCCAATCGTACCTTTCTTTTCCATTTCCAAAAGAGCAGACCAGGTAATCTCGATTGCCTTTCTATACTCAATGAATCGGACACGTGCTGCACCATCTTCATCTGCAGTAGGAATTGGGAGGAGGCTGTCTTCTGTTGTGAAACCATCAGAGGCTGAAGGGACGAGATACAGCGGAATCCGACATCCTCGCGAAGTCACATCCTCGCCTTCGCCTTTCATAACCTTGTTCCACAGAGCTGCGCGCTCCTCGAATTGTGGGGTAATAACTTTGAGGACAGATTCCTCGGAGATACTATCAAGTAATTGGGTAGTAATGCGTGTAGCCATTGCGCTTCCTCGCTAAGTGTTAACTGAATTGTTGTGATTTATCGTGTGGTTAGTAGCCGCTATAGTCTTTAAGCGCACCGTTGGCACGGGCACTGTCCATATAGGCTTTAAGAAGCTGGTTAGGATCTTTGCTGTTGATACCAGTGGTGGGCAACTTGCTATTAGCGGCCCCTGCTGCAGATGTTGTTCCATTAGGCGTTAATAGCCTGTTATTCTCTTGTTTCTGTCTAGTGCTGACGCGACCTTGATGCCATTGCTGGATACGGTTGTTGTAGGGTTGAGTAGTAGCTTTGAAATGTCGCGCAAGGTAATTCTGTACTATGCGCTCAGCCTCGCGTGCTTTTTCAGCGTCACCTACGAAATTGTAATACTGATAGCGCTTCAGTGCTGCCTGCGCTCGCTCATCCCGATCAAACTTGATAATGGTCAAGTTTACAATGTCTTCCATTAGATCCTTATTCTCTTCTCCCCAATTCAATTCCGTTGTCTTGCCTTTAAGCCAATCGATCTGTTTTTGGGCAGAAGTCTGATAGGATTTACCTTGGGCTTCAAGCTTGGCTTGTTGCTGGACACGCTTTCGCTCTGCTTCCTGCTTTGCATACTCTGCATCGCGTTGCCGGCGCTCAAGCAGTTCACGGTGGATCGGGTTGTTTGGATCGAGTTGGTTTTCCAACTCTAAGTTATCAAGTGCGCCGCTAGCTTTTAGGTCAAGATACTGCTGATAGCCTGGATCACTTCGCAAAACAGCTTCTCTTATTACTTGATCACTAACAATACTGTCTTTGTAGTGGTCAACAATATCCCATACAAGGTAAGGAAACAGCTCTGGATTGCTTGCCGCTAACTGCTCGCGAATAGTACCTGGATTTGCATTAGGATCGCTAATTGAATCATAGAGCGCTAAGGCTGGTTGCAGACCTTCACTACCACCATACTGTTCAAATAGCGCTTGTATCGGCTCACTTGCTTTGGCTTGTTCTTGAAGCTCAGCCAACTGGCCTAGTGCCTCTTCAAGTGTCAGAGAAGGCGTTTGTGAGCCTTCTGGAATAGCATCAGAAGCAACCGTGCCTTTGTCAGTTTCCGTAGATATTTCAGGTTCTAATTCTTCATCGTTGATATCAATATCGGGTTCGGATAATTCCTCGCCTGATGAAGTATTTACATCAGTTGGAGCAGAATATGCAGTTGACATATCGATTTACCTCAAAAAGTCGTTTGGCTGTGCGCTTAATTCGCGCTCAAGGTTTTTAGGAGGTTTTGCCGCTGGTGTCTTTGGTGGCTGTTGAGCTTTGTTTTGACCATTGGCAGCAGCAGCCATAGCCATTTCTGCCTGTGCGGCCATCATTGGTGCTTGCGCTGTAAGTGCTGCCTGTTGTTGCATCTGTTGTTGCTGTACCATTGCGCTAAAATGCTCCAGATAACGCGCACGCATCACTTCTTTGATGAAATTATCAGCGTAGATCCCTTCATCCTTGTGAGCCCACTGCTGAATAAAATCCATGTGCGCTTGATGAACATCAAGAATTGGATCAATAGGTACGGCAGACAAAACAGTTTGTACCTGTGCAGCTAGGAATGCTTCTGCTGGTACGATTCCATCAGGACCAGGCAGGGTAGATAATTGCGCTTGCTGCGCGCCACTCATAGCTGCTTGCGCTTCCTGGATCAACTGGTCACATCGTATTTTGGCCAAGCGTTCGTTTTGTCGAAAGCGATCCCAATTAAAGGGTACGCCAAAGGTTTCCACACCCGCCTTGCGCAATTCAGGCGGCAACTCTGGATTCCACAGCCCCATAGGAACACCAAAAGCGGTGGCTGCCTCTATCAGGTCATTACGCGATTCAATTTCATTGCGTGGTGTAACTGAGCCTTCCTCATAGCTGACTTCAAGCTCTGCACTGAGATCAGCTTGAGTAAACCATTGTGTCTCGATCGCGCCATATTCGTCTTCAACCTGTACTGGATGTGGGAATATCCAGTTTTCCTGAGCAAGCTCGATTACCTGTTGTCCCCATTCAGCGTCAACCTGTGCCCGTATTGCTAAGGCTTTTGCCACTAGCGCAACATTTGCTTCTCTTAGCAGTTTGATACCTGTGGCAGTGGTAATGTCTATGTCAAGTTGTGAGCTTGTGCTAAATGCGCCCAGGGTTTGTTGCATACGCTGTTCGCGCTTTTCCATAAAAACGCCAACGTGTTGCGGCATTGCTGGAGGGGCAACCTGCAGATAGCCATTACTCATTGGAATAGTTGGATCTAAGCTTTCAGTAACGATCACCTCACCTGGATTACCGCTATATTGATTGACATCAAAACCAAAGCTAGCATTGAGCATTTCAGTAGGTGAAGAGCACTTCCTGATCCAATCAATCCAGAAATTATGCACATCATTAGTAAGCTTCTGTTCACGAACAGCGTCCTCTACACCGCGTCCCCAGAAGGAGATCGGTAGAGGAGCATAGACACCAAATGTCCAATGCTTATTCTTATCCTCATTACGCATAGTCAGCAGTTGTTGACCAGCCATGCAGTAATAGAGACCATCAGGGAATTGCTCACCTAGTGGAACGCTAGCACGAATTGTTTTGCCATCATCAAGCGGGAGATCTTCGTCGAGTGTCCATTGGCAGTAAACATCATGATCCAGCCATACTTCACAAACGAGATAGTTTTCAGCATCGTTGCTGTCATCGCTACCAGTGTATGCATCGGACCAATGTTGATCACTAAAACCACCCCCGCTACGTTCCAGATTGCGCTTATAGCGGAGATTGTTCTCTTGCTTATCGCTTCCTCGAATCTTCTTTGGATCAACCCAAGGAAAAGCAGCCTCAAGTTTCCACAGCGGGACAAGATGTTCCCAATAGATGTATGGTGTTGAACGTACCTTGCCGAGTCTTGCGGAAGGGTCAACACGAATCTCAAAAGGATCTATGTCCCAGGATTCGATCTGGCCAGCATTCATCTCATCATAGCCTTCAACCGAATCAAATTCAGTATCGATTGATGGTAGAGTTTCAACAGCAGGTGAGCCGCAATGTGGGCAGACTGGTGTTTGTGTGCTGAATGGTTGCGGTATTTCTGGCGAAATAGGCTCAGGTTGTGTAGGCAATTGCAGCGCACTGCGCAATCCAGGTATTTGCGAAGTTAAGCTACCCATACCTTCCATAGGGTTAGGACTGGCCTCTTCGCCGATCATTTCAGTCAATGGCGCCTTTTCAGCATTAATTTGCTGATCGGCCTGCATGCCGCATTCAAGGCAATAGGTAGCCTCACCAGACATCTGCATTTGTTTCTTGGCAAAGCGAGGCATCTTGCCTTTGACCTTACCACCAGTGAGACTATAAGCAGTGTAGCGTGCATACACACCGCACATTGACGCCGTCAAGCCCTCGCCTTGATGCTCTAATGGTGTGCGTAAACGCTTCTGTTCATGCTTTAGTGTCCAGGTAGCGACTCTGGCAGCCCCTGCGGCTTCAATGGAGTCATAAATGGGTCTAGCAACAAGAGTTGTTTTAGCTCGTGCCCATTCCTTCATATTGGAATCTATCAGTGAGCTAAATAGATTGGTTATGTAGAAATTATTTTTAGCAGTTGGAATTGCATCGATCCAACTCCCATCAATAGGATCCCATTCACCATATTGCCGACCCTCATAGAAGAGCCAATTAATCAGCCAGCGCCGCCAGCGCTGCTGATAGCCTTGATAGTCTTGCTTTCTGATCGAGGAATTCTTTTTCTGTAGATGCTTAACAAGATCGACACCTATAGGCTTAGTCTTGCGCGCAACTTTTTCCTGTTCCTCTATGGGTAACAGATTATTCTCGCTCTGCACGAGACCTGGATCTGGGCTACTCAATTGGCATCACCTTCATCGACAGCTGGCTCTGAATCGCTATCGGTCGGTTGCTTTTGATACATGCGTGCTTGTTGTGTGTAGAAGGCAAGGCGCTCATTTAAGGCTTCTTGTGTAGCAGCTTCAAAGCCTGTCATATGTCGTTTAGGCGTCTGTGGCTCTCGTCGCTGAATAGGCGGTACATTCTTTATCATCAAGATGCGATCTTGATAGTCACGTTCTCTCTGTTCCAACAATCCAATGCGTTCCAACAACTGCCGCTCATGTGCAATAGAGCTTTCACGCTCGTGCTGCAATTGTTTGGAACGCTGTTCGCGCTCGAAGTGGAGCTGCTGTTCTAGTAAGAGGTAAGCTTGACCTTTCCATACTCGGCTGAGCCAGGCAGAGGTAGCTTTGAGTAGTTGAATTAACTGGTCCATTGCCCTAACCGATAAACGTCTCTTGAGCTACGTTGCCGCTGTAGGTCCAGTCACCGCGTGCCTGATTGGTATCATCACCACTGGGGGCCTCGTCGCTGATTAGCGCCAATAGACCAGCATAGCCAGTGCTAACGTTGTTAATATTTGAGTCGGTGAGTTCACCTAACTTTACCATCTCATTTACAGCTTCTAGCCCTGCACGGCATAGAGTCACATGCTCAATATGGACTTTCTGCTTATTGATGGCGTTAGTGATTAAGCCCTTTAATCCAACGATTCCAGTACTGATTGCGTTTATATCTGTGTCGTTAAAGACCCCAAGCCTGTTTAATGAATTGAAAGCGCTGATTGCGCTACGCACACGGTAGGCGTCAATACCCTGATGCAGTTTAGCCATTTAATTACTCCTCAGAATTTATTAGGGCGCATCCAGACAGGTGTCTGCCGCTGCCGCTGCTGTTGTTTTTCAGCCTTCAATCTATCAAGATAGAGCTGGCGCGCTATCAGATGTTCGCCTTTCTCCTCATCGGATAGTTCTTGAATAGTTTCTAACTTGTAAGCTGGTGGTAGGGTGGCTTCGATGCGTGCTGCCTTAGATGCCCGTTTAATCGGTAGGAAGAAATAGCGTGCCTGCATTTTCAATGCATCAACATAGTCGTCATCAATCTTGTGCTCTGGATCGTCAATCTCGATACCGTTAGCATCTACTCGGTTCTTGTAGATAGGTATCTCATAACGAGCACGTGCTTGGCCTGCCGAATCGATAGGTTGCGTTACCAGCAGGTTGCCTTCTTCATCATAATAAAGCTCACCTTGCCCATCTGCCACAATCCAGAAAATACGAGGGCATCCATTTATTGGCTCTCCTGCGTTGGGATGCTCGCACGGTTTTACTGTACAACCACACTCCGGATATTTCCTGAAAGGGTGCGGTTGTGTGTAATCAATCGCCAAATAATTTTGGAGCTGTGGAATACCATCGCGCCTATTGCCTTTTATCTTATGGAATGTCTCTTTTTCGCCTTCTGGCGCATCCTGTGAGTAGGCATTCGCTGCTGCCGACTGCTCATGCGACATGCGGCTAACTTTGATTCGTGGCCCTTCATTCCAGAGCTGCTCCACTTTATGTATAAGATCAAGTACTCGCCCTGGCGATACTGGAATGAGAGGTCGTGGCGGGTTGGGAAACTCAGGTAAACACTGCTCACGATACATAAACACACATTTGGCGAGAGGCATCAGTTCTTCCGGTCGCCAGGCCCAGGTGGTTACACAAGGATGGGCAACGGTTGTTCCAAAGTCTTGTGTACGACCAATCGTGCCATTATGCGGTAAGCGCGGACGGTCTCTATCATCCCGAGCTATCTTAGGATTTCGGGCCAGTTTGCCATAACCCTTTGCAAACTCAGACCACGTTATTATGTGGTGAATCTCGTTGAACTCAGATAGGAGCGCACTATCATCAGTGCGTTCAACATCGTGTTGGCACTCGCGCAAAAAACCTTCCAGGCCATATTCATCCATCATTGCTTGGCAAACATCGAGATCGCAGCCTGACCAGGTCGGCTCACCACTGATAATGTCATAGCCCGGGCCATCCACACGCTTTTTATAGACTAGATTACGTATGGCAGGAATTGGCCCAATTACTTTGCGCTTTGCCAGAAACTGAGCGCCATCTTTTTTATTTGCCAGACGAGCAGCTATGGAATTCTTTTTGATCTTATTCTGAACAAAGATTGTGATTGCATGCTGTGCGCCGGCCGGCAACAAAGATTGTGTAATAGTCTCGATCTTTTTCTCAGTTGTTGCAGGTGAGTCGTGCAGTTCGTCAATATCGTCAAGGATTATCAGATCGGGTCGAGACTCTTCCCACTTCAGACCACGATATCCGCAATCAAGCGATACAAAGAAGATAACAAAGCCACTAGCTGTAACAAGCATCTCGCCATTCCAGCCACGAGAATGACCGTACTTACTCACCTGGCGCTCTGACATCTCCGGATAGAACTTGGTGAACTCTTCATATACCAGCAGAGATTCTATCGAGCGTGCGTGCTTCTTTACCTTATCTTTTGTGCTGGAAATATAGAGCGCGCATCTGCGAGTTTTACGAGCGCCTACAGCTACACAAGCCAACTCTGCGCCAGTAGATTTTCCATGACCACGAGAAAGGATCTCAACGATCGGGTCCTTCTTCTCACCAGCCTTAATACTCCAGACATAGTTCCAGTGATCTTCGTGGTGTGAAGCAAAAGGGTGATAGCAATAATGTGGGAATAGAGTCTGTAGCCAGGTTCGCCACTCGCCCTCTATGTGCGCGCGATCTTCCGTAGGAGCAGTGACACCAAGCGCAGCGTCAAGAAGGATCGCCTCCTGATTCAATATCTTCTGTACAATCGGATCCATTTAGGTATCGGTAAATGTCGGCGTGCTCCGGGTAAGCAGCCAAGCCATCTATGGCCTGCTGGCGTGTTAGAGGAAAGCCCTGTTGTGCTGCCCGCTCAATAATTCGTGTAACAGCATGCTCATAGCGAGCGCGCTTACGCGCAGCATCAGATTCATTCTCGCGATCTTTCTGGAATGCTCCAGTAAGCCGGCCATGTAGTTCAATCTGTTTCAGGCGTAACCCGATCGCTTTAAGAACTGTCT
>JBFLVQ010000337.1:0-10021 GCA_040758525.1 Acidobacteriota bacterium | reverse complement strand
ATTGAGCCTGTGAATAAAATACTATCCTTAGTGTTTCACTTAATTCCAGAGTGGGTCGCCAGCTCGATTGCTAATTCTTACTAAAAGTGTCGGAGCGCCAGGTAGTTGGGCACTCTGGTAGCCTTGCGCAGTTAATCTTACTCGATAAGTACTTGACGATATTAAATATCGCACGATTTTGCTCACTGCCTATGCCGCTGGCTTGCGCGTCTCGGCAGTGCTGGCATTGCGTGTGGGGGATATTGATTCCCAACGCATGGTCATCTATGTGCGCGAGAGTAAGGGCAAGAAAGATCGCTATGTCATGCTCTCCGAAAGGCTCTTAGCGATATTGAGAGCTTATTGGAAAACTACTCGCTCAACCAATTGGCTCTTTCCTTCTCCAGCCGACCCAGCTCTGTCGCTACACCTCTCGCAAGCCTTCGCAAAGAATCTTATGCGTTAGATAGTTTCAAAGTAGCGACTCCAGCGGCTTCTGCTTGTTGCATCTCTTTCGACAAAAATAGTCCGTCATCATAATATAGCCTCAATTCGAGATAATAGCTGAAGGCAGTCAATGAATTAGACAACCAAAGCAGCATCTTTAGCATGTTTTTTAGCAAAAATCTCAGCTTTGCTAAGTAAAAAGGTTTCCTTCAACACTACCCATTTGCGATCACTATCAATTAAATATTAGGCGCGCCAAGCAATGTCAGATAGGTATTACCATTATGCTGGAAGGCTAACTGCTTTATGAAATCTGCCGTAGTATTATTGATGTACTTCATATCCCTCAGTTCTTGCTGATTGAGCGGGACAGGGTTCACCGTCGGCTGTGTATATGCCAGCCCATTGGTGCTGTCCTGAAGTTTAGCTACTTCTTTTTTGATATAATCGGTTGCTAAAGGCCCGCCCGGGTAGAAGTTGTCAATGTTAGATAGCGTCTGCCACGCATTTGGCACCACATCCCATAGATTATAAACACGCCACGAATTGTTCGGAAAAGTAGTATCAAATAACTTAGCAAAATTGTCCAAACCTGCTGTGGGTGCAGCAAATGTATAGATTTGAAAGCTAGCACCTGAGCTGATCTGGCTATTGAGGTACAAACTCAACATACTAGCAATCGCGCCACCCAAGCTGTGACCGGTAACAAATAGGGTCGTTCCCGATGAACTTTTTACGATGTTCTGTACTGCAGTGAGCAGATTGGTGCCGTCCGTGTAGGTTGCACCAATGATCTCAGTAAATGCTTCCATCGAACCTTGGGAGATACTCACTGAAGAATCTACCTGGGTAAACGGTACGGCTGTACCGACATCGAAATCCTCTTTTCGGTCGATAGCCATTGCGAAATCTGTACCGCGAAAGACAACCGCATATTGATTTGCTGTTGTGTTCTTAGCGATATAGGAAAGATTAGCGCGGTCACTACTTAAACCAACCCAGATCGCTTGCCAATTGTTGGTAGTAGCAATACCGGGATTTGCCAGCACGGTATTAAGCCCTTTGAGTATACGCTCTTCTTGATGAGCAAGACTTTCGAAAGGTAGTGGAGTCGCGTCTGTGCCGGCAAGAGCAGACAGCGTCATCATTATTTGGGTATTGTTATATGTAGTGGTTGTCATTGGTTATATTCAACATCTCCTTTATACTTAAGTCATTTAAAAGACGTAACACGGTAGTATTTGTGAAATAGCGGAGCAGTGCGGCGAAACGGCACGCATCATACAAGAAATCCAACAATACCCGCAAGATGATATAAATGTTATAGCTATAGATACTCAGGATTATTAATGTCGAATTTGTCCAGATCGTCAAATAGTCGATTTAGGGTGGAATATCCTTTCTTTGACAGCGGCAATTATATTTTCCGAGAATGTTGAGTATCTACTTGCGTTTGCATTGTCTCTTTGCCAGGCACTACGAAAATCTGGGTGATCTCTTGCCTCGATCAATTGCTGAGCCAGCACTTGTAGATTAGCGAGAGCTCGGTTGCAGCATTTCTTACTCCTTCTGATGCTCTGCTATTAACACGCTCCTGCATAAGTGATACTAGGTTTCTAGAGAACGGATCGTAATGTGATATCATAAACCTTCTGTATTTGAGATAAAAATTTGATGTTCCTCTTGACAATCTACAAGTCGTTTTATAACATGTCGTTCTTGTAGAATATCTAGGAGAAGAAGATGACTAAACAGAAGATGGATCTATTACAAGGGACACTAGACATGCTGATTTTGAAGACGCTAGCTTTGGAACCGCTGCATGGTTGGGGTATTTCCCAACGCATTCAGCAGATCTCCAATGGAGTATTATGTGTTAATCAGGGTTCTCTTTATCCGGCCCTACATCGTCTCGAACAGCAGGGCTGGATCGATTCCGAATGGGGAAGTTCGGAGAACAATCGCCAAGCCAAATATTACAAACTGACACGCACAGGACGCAAACAATTGGCAGAGGAGACCGATAATTGGGAACGGCTTTCGACAGCGATTACTAGAATTCTACAGACAACTTAGCGCGGAAAGAAGCATTGTAGTGTTATAGCGAAGCGCCGCACTACCAACTATCAATATATATACTTCAGCACTTACGAACTTTTCTTGTGCTTCCCTAGTCAGAGGTTTCTCTATGTTCAGAAGAGTAATTCAAAGTTTACGTTCTCTGTTTCAGAAACAAAAGGTTGAGCAAGAGCTTGATAAAGAGCTCAGGTTCCATATTGATATGGAGATTAAGAAGGGCTTAGAAAATGGCATGAATCCGAAAGAGGCTCGTGATGCCGCATACCGCCGTTTTGGTGGAATGGAGCAGGTCAAGGAAGAATGTCGCGATCTACGAGCATTCACGCTGATAGATACATTGTGGCAGGATATCCGATTTGGTACTAGGATTCTCGTCAAGAATCTTGGATTCACACTAGTTGCAATTCTGACTCTTGCCCTTGGTATCGGAGCCAATACCGCAATCTTCAGCGTGATCTATGGTGTGTTGTTGCGGCCGCTACCTTACGCAAAAGATGAACAATTGGTTGTTCTTAGCCAGCAGGCCACTAAGGTCAACATTCATAACGCGCCTTTTTCCGTGAAAGAATTCAATGACTATAAAGAACGTAATCAATGCTTGGGGAGTATGGTGGAATATCACTCCATGCAATTTATTCTGCTCAGCAAGGGTGAGCCAGAACGGGTCCAGACAGGAGTTGTCTCGGCTGAATTTTTCGATTTTCTCGGAGTAAAGCCATTGCTTGGTAGAACATTTCTGCCAGGGGAAGACCAGCCTGGCTCGGAACCGGTGCTGGTTCTCAGCTATGGATACTGGCAGCGCAGTCATGGTGGTGATCTAAATATTATTGGCAAATCTTTTAAAATGAACGACCGGGCACACACGGTGGTTGGAGTGTTACCTCAAATACCTCAATATCCGGATGAAAATGATCTGTACATGACAGTTTCTGCCTGTCCATTTCGCTCTTCAGAGATGATGATCCAGAATCGACAGGATAGAATGATAAATGTTTTCGGCAGACTAAAGCCAGGGATTACAATAGAACAGGCAAGAAGCGATCTGATGAAGATAGCCGGTCAATTGCTACAAGAGTATCCTGACTCGTATCCCAGTGATAGCGGCTATGGCGCGACACTCTCTACTTTGCGAGAAGAACTCACTCATCGCGCCCGTCCAACACTGCTAATACTGCTCGCAACAGCCGGCCTTGTGCTTATTATTGCCTGTGCAAATGTGGCCAACCTTGCCCTTGCCCGTCTTTTCCAGCGTGAGCGAGAAATAGCCGTTCGCGCCGCTCTGGGAGCGAGCCAGAACAGATTAATAAGACAGTTATTAACCGAAAGTACATTACTATCGATCGCAGGTGGAGTTCTAGGGCTATTTTTTGCAATCGCAGGACTCAAACTGCTAATAGCTTTTGCAGCCAGATTTACGACACGCGCAAGCGAGATCAGTATCGATAGTTCGGTGCTGATCTTCACTCTGGCAATCTCAATAATTACCGGATTAGCATTTGGTGTTATGCCTGCGTTCTCCTCAAAACAGAATCTGATCACTCCCTTCAAAGAAGGGTTAGGCCGTTCTACAATCGGTGTGGGAAGGCATCGGTTCAGAGGTCTGCTACTTATTTCTCAGGTGGCGATCTCTTTCATACTTCTGATAGTTTCAGGACTGATGTTGCGAAGTGTGATAAAACTACAGCAAGTGGATCCTGGTTTCAATCCTGAAAAAGTTCTCACCATGCAGATCAATTTGAACTGGTCCAAATATACAAATGGTGATCAGGTCCGGACTTTTTTCAATACTCTACTAGGAAAGATCAACTCACAACCGGGAATTTCCTCCGCGGCTGTTGCCTTTACATTTCCGCTGAGATCATCTGGACCGGAGGACAGAAACATTGGGCATCTAAGCCGTCAGTTTCAGATAGAGGGCAGGCCCACTACAAAGGGAGAGATGCAATTGCTAGCGGATTTCCGAGTAGTAAGTCCAGACTACTTTGAGACTCTGCATGTGCCTTTATTAGGTGGGCGAATATTTACTGATATGGATAATGAACGAGCGCCTAAAGTAGCGATGATAAACAGATCCATGGCACGGCATCGTTGGGATGGCGAGGATCCTATAGGTAAGAAGATTTCACTCGATGATGGTCAAACCTGGACAACAATAATCGGAGTGGTTGGAGATGTAAGGCAGTATGGCCTGGATAAAGAGCCTATTGATGAGCTCTATCTACCGTTTGCGCAAAATCCCGTTGCAACAAGTATTCTTGTGCGTACCTTGACTGAGCCAATGAGTATAGCCCAGCAAGTGCGAGAAGCAGTATATTCTATCGATCCTGAACAGCCTGTTGCTGAGGTCCAGACACTTGAACAGGTCAGAGAGAATTCGCTTGATGCGCCTCGACTCACTACTATTCTGCTGGGTCTATTTTCTGGTCTTGCTCTAACAATTATGGCTACTGGAATTGCTGGTGTTATGGCGTTATCTGTATGTCAGCGAACGCATGAAATAGGGATTCGTATGGCTCTTGGAGCAACGCGATGGGAAGTTCTTAGGATGGTCCTCGGACAAGGGATGAAATTGATTTTAATGGGTCTCTCTCTTGGAATTGCTGGTGCTCTCGCCGTGACCCGATTAATGTCCACTCTGTTATTTGGCATTGAGCCCACCGATCCAGTCACTTTCATCACCGTTTCTATGCTACTTATCACTGTAGCAGCAATCTCCTGTCTTATACCTGCCAGTCGCGTGACAGCAATCGATCCAATGATCGCTTTACGCACGGATTGAAGACAAATTGTTCAACGAAATTTCATCATATTTTACTTGTCGAGCGAAACCCTGATAGTAGTAGATTAAGTATGCTTATGGATTTGCTAATGAGATTGTGAACGGAGTGCGCATCATCTTTCATGATGGTGGGACGAATGGCATCAGTGCTGAATTTGATATGTACGCGGAGCTTGGTTATACCATTGTCGTGTTATCAAACTATCACTATCCGGTGGTGCGACCAGTGGTGCAGAAAGTGTAGGAGACCATCACTAAGAATCCGGGATAGCGACTTTAGGGTCTTACTGCTTGCCCTTGCCATCCCACACCTAACAATTTGCTAATGCTGACACCGATGTCGAAACTGAAGAGTGTAACACCGTACAACGATGAGGCGCAGACCTCTTCGCAGCTTATGCCGATAAATCCTAGTAAAGTTGAAGTGGCGCTGTTCAACTTTGCCAATGCTCCAGAACAAGTGCTTGCCATTTACGGTTTTTGTGATGAGCTTAATTTGGAACTAAGGGCGGCTTAATTATGGCTACTATCAAATTATTTTTCTTTAACACTATGGTTCTAGTCAATGGTAATCCCAGTGTCAATATCAATGCTACCCACGATATTGTCGGGGCCTGGAAACTTGGTGTTCCAAACCCGCGTCATCGTGTTTAATATCCTGCGAATGGGGAGTGTCGGAGAATAACTGACGGGCGAAGTTCTACAAATTGACTACGGTTGGAAGGAAGCGGATAGTGGCTGAGACCGAAGCCTGGGGCGGTTCACCTAGGCAGTGGCACAGATCCTTCAGGCGTCGTAAGAATGGAGGCAGATAATGTTTCAGAGATTAGCACGCTGGTTACGGGCACTAAGGTACAAGACCAAGATGGAGTGTGAATTGGATGAGGAAGTGCGGTTTCATCTGGAGCGTGAAGTGGAACGTAACATAGCGCAAGGGATGAGCCCAGAGGAGGCACGACGTACGGCATTGCTCATGTTTGGTGGGGTCGAACAGATCAAAGAAGAGTGCCGCGATGTGCGTGGAACCCGCTTGATTGAGGATTTATGGCAGGACCTACGCTATGGTGTACGAATGCTTGTAAAGAACCCCGGCTTCACTTTTGTTGCTATTATCACATTGGCGTTAGGCATTGGTGCCAATGCAGCACTCTTTTCTGTCGTCAATGGCGTGCTACTTAATCCGCTACCCTATCCACAGCCCGATCAGCTTGTCACGCTTCATGCAAGCAAGCCAAATTTCGAAACTGGTTCGATCCCATACCTGAATTTTCGTGACTGGCAGAAAGAGAACCAAACATTCTCGGCAATGGCGATTTCGCGTGGATTCAGCGTCAGTATGACCGGCATAGGTGAAGCCGAGCGTGTCAGTGCGCAGTTAATCTCTTCAGATTTCTTCTCTGTACTTGCTGTCGAGCCTATGCTGGGGCGGACCTTCGCACCGAACGAGGATGAGAGTGGCGCCAATCCTGTAGCTCTTATCAGCGCGAGCTTGTGGCATAGCAAATTTAGTTCTGAATTAGACGTGTTAGAGAAAAGCATAACACTAAACGATAGAAGTTACACAATAGTTGGCATTATCCCTGCAAGCTTTAAATTCTTTCGCGAGGTCGATGTCTATCTGCCTATTGGTCAGTGGAATAATCCCGCACTTCGCAATCGTAGCGCCGGTTTGGGGATCCACGGTATTGGCCGACTCAAGCCTGGTATTACAATCGAGCAGGCGCAGTCTGATCTGGACAGAGTGTCGTTGGCTCTTGCTGCTGCTTATCCTGATACTAACAAGGGTATCGGCGCCAAGATTGTTCCTCTTAAGGAGAGAATAGTCAGTAATATCCGTCCAATCTTGTTAATATTGCTTGGTGCGGTCGGGTTTGTGCTGTTGATTGCATGTATGAATGTCAGTAATCTCCTGTTTGCACGTTCGACCAGCAGGGCACGTGAATTCGCCATTCGTGCTGCCTTAGGCGCAGGCCAATGGCGCTTGCTCCAACAATTGCTCTCTGAAAGCATTCTGCTTGCTTTGGTGGGTGGTGGGTTAGGGTTGGTTGTTGCAGGTTGGGGTATGCAGGCCGCGCTCAGCCTCTTACCCATTGCACTGCCACGCGCAGAAGAGGTTGGGTTAGACGCACGCGTGTTACTCTTCACCTTTGCTATTTCACTCCTCACAGGAATTCTCGCGGGCCTGGCGCCTGCACTCAAGACCTCGCATTGGCGTTTGTCAGAAACACTCAAGGAAGGCAGGCGTGAAGCGAGCACTGTGCAAGGGCGCGCACTAGGTATCTTGATTGCGGTTGAAATGGCGCTAGCACTCGTCTTGTTGATTGGCGCGGGTCTGATGATTCGCAGCCTCAATGCGCTTTGGAACATTGATCCAGGTTTTCGCCCGAATAATGTTTTAACATTTGGATTAAGCCTCTCGCCGTCAATGAAGACGACTAGTCCAGAAGCGATTCGTGGTAGTCTGCGCGAACTCAATGGTCAGATCAACTCAATACCGGGTATCCAGGCAGTTTCATTCTCGTGGGGTGCAACTCCATTGCAGAATGATGATGATATATTCTTCTGGCTCGATGGCCAACCTAAACCTTCAAGTCAAAACGAGATGAACGTGGCGCTATTGTATACTGTCGAACCAGACTATCTAACGACCATGGGCATCCCTCTTAAGCAAGGCCGTTTTTTTACCGATCAAGATAATGAACGATCTATGCCTGTCGTAGTGATTGACGAAGTATTTGCACATAAATACTTCGCATCCGAAGACCCCATCGGCAAGCGCTTAAATATAGATGGAGAAGAAGAGCAAGTACAGATTGTGGGGGTGGTAGGACATGTAAAGCAATGGGGACTCGATTCAGACGACAAGCATGGTTTGCGAGCACAAATTTATGAACCGTTCAGGCAGTTATCAGACAACACAATGGCGCGTTTAGTTGCTGGCGTGGATGTGGTGGTGCGTTCTGAGGGAGCATCACTGACACTCTTTGATTCGATCCGACAGGTCGTGCAACGCCATAACAGCAACAACACCATCTTTAGACCTCAGACAATGAATGAGATTATTGCTGGCACGTTGGCTGCGCGGCGCTTTTTGATGATTCTGCTTGATGTTTTTGCCTTGATAGCACTGCTACTTGCGAGCGTCGGCCTTTATGGTGTTATTTCATATCTAGTAGGCCAACGGACACACGAACTTGGCATTCGCCTCGCGCTGGGCGCGCAACGCAAGGATGTTCTGCGGCTTGTTTTAAACCATGGAATGAAAATGGTGTTAAGTGGCGTGATATTCGGGCTGATCACTGCATTGTGTGTGAACCGATTGATGGTAAAAGTGCTCTACGGTGTAAGTACAACCGATCCGATGACTTTCCTGGTCATTACTTTCTTATTGCTGATAGTGGCACTACTGGCTTGTTTCATTCCGGCATGGCGCGCAACGCAGATAGATCCAGTGATTGCGCTACGGCACGAATAGATCTATAGGAAGCATTTCCGCTCAGAGAGATTTCACAACTAACTCATTCACCTCAAAATAATCTCTGCACGGCTTGCAATCACCTGAGCAATCTCTCCTTTGGCGGGAGAGAGCAGGAGCAGGAATCTATTAAAGGAGAGTCAGAAAAGAGGTAGTGGGGTGTGAGGAAACAGGATGAAGATTTAGAGTGCAAGTTCAGTTAGGTATCAATGAAATTGAGGATGAAGTCTTGATGCTTACGAAGTGGCGGACTGCATCAATGTTAGCTATAAGAGGTGCCAGTGAACAAATAGGCTATTTGCGTTTAACTTTGTTGGCTACTCTTTTCACCATAGGCTTACCTCTAGTTTCACTGGTAGCAATTTTATTATTAAGCTTCTTGAGAGTAGCAAGTATCTGAGCATTCAACTGATTAGTTTGAGCAAACTGAGAGATGACTTCCAAAGCTTTAGCAAAAGAGTCAGCTTGAGCGTTAATAGCAGGGAATTGGCTAAAGAAAGACTCAGCTCTCACAATGAAAGCATTCATTGCTCTATCCATAGAATCTTGCTGACGAGACACCTTCAATAGACTATCTTGCAACATAGCGATCTGATTAGAGAGGGCCTACATATTGGCTTGTAGCGATCTATCCAGTTTATCAATGGACATCGCCAAAACATCCACTTGTTTGGTCGCAGACTTCCCCAATCTCTCACCTAACAGAGATGAGCTGCTAGCTTACAATGGAGGTCTCTGTACAGCTTGGCCTGATTGTTGACTTACCTGTCAAGATCGTAGACTCCACTTAATGACTTAGCCCTCTCTATCCCTCATTACATCCTGAGAAAAAGAGAATAGCCACACGCTAGTAAGGCAAGCGTAGTAGAGAGCCGTGACGCACAACTATCCATATGGAAGATGGACGGGGAGCATCCCTAGTCATTGAATTAACTAGGCAGTGTTGGCGCACACTAGTGAGGTAATAATAAATTTTGGCCTGGGAAAAGCATGAGTAGGCCAAACAATGGTCACCATACTAGTGTGCACCTATCAGGCAAGCGAGCAACAAAAGAGAAGAGCTTTCACGTTGAGTGCTAGACCAACAATGGCAAAATCCTTGATAGTTAACAATCAACTTTCGAGCGCACAGCAAGAGCGATTCAATCTTACCGATCGGACTCGCAATGCCCGTAAGGTCCGTAAGAGTCTGAATTTCTCAAAGGATATTCGTCAGCATGCTGGCCAGAGTTTTATCAATGCGCTACTGTACAATTTTCATC
>JBFLVQ010000336.1:0-10071 GCA_040758525.1 Acidobacteriota bacterium | reverse complement strand
GTACGTAAACATGCCATCTATGCATTAGGAATGCACAAAGATCGTACAACCCTGCTTGCCCTAGCAGAGCTTTACCGACAGATCAATGAACTTAGTTTAAGAAAAGCGATTCTTTTTGAAATATCTCGTAATGATAATCAGAATGAAGCCAGCGATCTTCTCCTTAAGGTTGCCACTAGCAACACAGATCGTGAAATTAGAGTAGCAGCAATCTCTTGGCTCAGTGCACAGGCTGGCGAGGCAGTTATTGATGAACTGATTAAACTCTATCGCGGCAACAATGATATCAGTATCAAGAAGGAGATAATTTCAACACTTTCCCGTATCAGTAATACACAGGCTGAGGAGAAGATCGAAGATATTGCTCGTAATGATACGGACCCTCGTCTACGTGAGAAGGCGATCCAGCGTATCTACCGACGTAGCGAAGAGCGTGCTGCTAATACATTGGCCAAACTCTACGATACAGAACGTAATGAAGAGTTGAAACAGCAGATGCTTATGCTATTGGGACAGACTGAGCTGCCGCAGGCACTGAAGAAGCTAATGGAGATTGCCAAAACCGATCCCTCTTGGCGAATGCGTAAGACTGCTATCCTCGCACTTGGTAAGAGCAAACAGCGAGAAGCCATGAAATTTCTGGAAGATCTGATCTATACAATAGAGGTACCAGGCAGCGCAACTGTTCAACCATGAGACGAGAATGAAGAAGCAAGCCTTAGCAACCAGCCAAACATATCAGAATCGCTCTGATTCTGTTTGTACTTCTGATAACGTGACATTATGCTACGTACATAATGTTTGGTCTCAGGAAAATCGATCTGTTCAATATATTGGTTTGTTGTTGGCTCGTGCGAGCGTGCGCTGGCACGCTCCTGCCAGCGTAAAGCATGTGTAGGTCCAGCATTGTAGCTAGCCAACACCATTGGCAAAGGCTCCTTTTGATCAGCATAGCGGCGCATCAACTGATCCAAATACCAACAACCAATATTGAGATTTATCTCAGGATAAGTAAGCAATTCCGCATCTGTCAGTTGTGATATATCTAGACTGCGATCGCGAATCGTATTACGGAAGGCACTAGAGAGCCTTTGCTTACCAGTCACTCGCGACCACTCACGTACGCTGATCGGAGTCACCTGCATTAGCCCAATCGCACCGGCTGAAGAACGCGCATCCCGATCAAAATAAGACTCCTCATAGATGAGCGCCTGTACTAAGGCCGGATCCAACCCATAGCTGCTCGATACACGTTTGATCAAAGCATCATAGCGGTGCAGATGTCTATAGTGCATTATATAGGCGGCACAGAAGGCGACGACAACAATAAATAGCGGTATCAGAAACTTATACTTACCCATCTAACGCCTCAACAACGACCTATGTTAACATCTTCAAGAAATCTTATGCGAGCGATTTTTGGAACAATCCTGCAGTCACAATGGGATGGGTACGCTCGCTAAGATTGTGATGCTTAATAGACTAGTTGGGTTCACTTAGACCGCGGCTTGTAGGTCATTCCTAGAGCTGCCAAAATTAGCTTGAAAGCCCTAGGGTAGACTGCTACTCTGAAAACAGCGGCCGTGATCGGCAAACTTTCACCAACCCATGAGGAAGAAGTATGAGGCAGATTATTTTGGCAATCAGCCTATTGGCGCTTACGATTAGTAGTAGTTTTGCGCAACTCAGCTTTGATCGGCCAAAGGTTGAGGGTTTGCTCCCTAATCCATATACAGCACCAGCAGCACGCGATATCATCGTAGA
The DNA here is from genome assembly GCA_040758525.1 of Acidobacteriota bacterium. Taxonomy (GTDB): domain Bacteria; phylum Acidobacteriota; class Blastocatellia; order Chloracidobacteriales; family JADJPF01; genus JBFLVQ01. The sequence goes on along the minus strand of JBFLVQ010000336.1, from coordinate 8,307 downwards.
GACAGCGGTAGCAATGCTTAAGGATATGAATGTTGACCTGGATGCTGATAAGTCGAAAAAAGAAGAAGGCATCCTTGTCGCTAAACCGATCATCTTTACCAAAGGTACCTTGACAGTTAGCCAATTGGAACATTTCGCTCATTGTCCCGTTGTGGACGCACGTAATTGGACACGCGGACGCTACACTTTACAAATGGTTGTGGAAGCCGTCGATCCTTCGCACGCTAAAATAGGTATCAGTGCTAAGATCGAGGGTGAAAATCAAGGGATGCTGGGCAGCAGTTGGATTGAATGTCAATCAAAAGGTGTTGTTGAGGATCAGATCTTGCGCAGTATCCTGGAGCGTATCAAGTAATTCGCGCCCGCTTTCAATCTAATCAAAATTAGGATTAATAGCTATGAAAGACCCTTCTCGCCCAAATCAGAGTGCCGACACCTCAGCGCTTGACCAGCCTCGTCCAACCACCTCGCTAGATCAGTTGGAACAGCTACCATCAAGCAAGAAACGCGCTTTGCGTACTACTTTACTTGACAATAAAACACAACAGATGAGCGCGCCTAATCCAATGGCACAGCCGCCTGTTAGTAAGCCGGCGCCACCACCTGTCACGATGCCAGCACCATCACCACCAGCACCTACACCTAGTAGTGTGCCGCCTATACCTATGCCCAAAGCGCCACCATCAAGCGCTAATATGGCTTCAATGTCTCAGCCTCCGGTAAATAGAACCACAGAGTTCAACCCTAGCCAGCCGACTACTAATCATCAGGTGATACGAGATCCACTCCCGCCTGTGCGTGAGCCAGCGACTCCTATCGCCTACCAGCCGCCACCAGCGGCGCCCATACCAACACCTACGCCAGTTGTGCCACCACCCGTAGCAGCTACTCCTACGCATAATCCCTTGCCTACTGCTCCCACAGAAGCAGTATCACTTCCTAGCGATAGGTTTGCTATGGCCGCTTCTGCTGATAGCGATTGGGGCGTTCAGAGTACCCCCAAAGCTGTCTTTGAAGCAAAACCAGCCGTTGATGATCTACCACTCTTTAATAGTTTCAGTGGCTATGGAGAAAGAGCGCCAGTAGTTGCCAAGAAAAGTAAGGCAAAAACGGTAGCGCTAATTCTTTTACCGATTTTAGGGTTATTAGGCGTGCTTTCAGGAATGGCCATTTATGTGCCAGGAATCAATCAACGCGCGCGGGCAAAATTACCAGCACGCCTTGCCTCACTAATAGGCGGGAAACAGGATACTGCTCCACAGATCTCTATTCAAGAATATCGTGTCATCCTTGATGATAAGGAGAATACTGCAACTATTAGCGGTATAGTGACAAATATTTCTGAAGAGACCATTGGTCCGCTGCAGATCGAGATGCTTCTATTTAAGCGTGAAGATGTGCGTATCACAGAGACTAAACTGCTATCTACCGAACCAGCCCAACTTGCTCCTAAACAGGAAGGTAAGTATGAGCTAAAGGTCTCTGCCAAAGATTACCAGCAGACTAAATTCTCTCGCATACTAAGCGGTAGCAGCGAATTACGGGTAAAGAAACTAGGTATCATCGATCCTACTCCTACGATAGATCCTAGTCAGCTTCCCACAGGCCAAGCGACCCCACTACCTACACCTAAACCTGCAGAAGATCCTAACAAGGTCTATGAAGGAACTATCAATCAGGAAAGACCGCTTAACCAATAGGCAATAGTTCCATTTTGTTAAAGAGTAGAGCCTAGAGAAATCAGTTCTCTAGGCTCTTAAGCTGCTATCCGGTAAAAATAAATTTTATCTTCACCCTCAATAGCTCGATCTAGACCACAACAGCGATACAAAATCTTGTGTAGGTTAGCGCTAATAACACTCTTCTTAGTAGCGGCTTAGTAGCGGCCTAGTTGACCCGCTAGATCGGTTCTGTTATTATCTCTTGCTTAAGGGGAAAGCAGTTGTTACTGCCGCTCACAATAGGGTCAATCCTTGAGGGTTTGCCATTGTTATGAAGTGCGTCAAGTGTGGAAAAGAGCAAGCAGAAAGATCTATCCATTGTCCATATTGTGGTCATCGTCTGCAAAGAGATGAGAAGGAGACAGTGGAATCGGCTTCGCTAGAAGAGCGACCTACCTTAATAGAGTTTCCCACACCTAGTCGAGCTAGTACTACCGCTACGCGTACGACTAATGCCGATTGGCGTACGGAGTTGAGTGAGCGTGTACGCCAAGTTAAGGAGCGTCGCAATCTTCAAGAGGCACGTGGTCGCTTGCAAGCTGAGCTAGTAGCAGCAGCACAACGTTACCAACAATCTACTAGTCAGACTCTGCAACCACAACTTGTTGCTAGCTTGCCAAGTCCTCCAGTTACAACTTCCCCTGCTCCCGAACCGCCTGATAATTCGCGTTCTGAGCGTGAATCAGAACGCCATATTAATCCAATTATTGACGCAGCCCTACGGCGTGCACAGCGTGCCTCTGAAATCGCTGGTCGTGAGCAATACCTGAATACTAATCTGGCAATGGCTACGGCCGCCAAACCAGCCCCTCAAGTTCAACCACAGACTCAACCACAGGCCAAACCTCAACCAGCTATAGTGACGGCGCCTTTGCCGCAACAGCCATCTGCTGCTGTACCGGTCGTCCCTGCTATCAAACTACCTGAGGATAGCGCCTTAAATACCACAGAGACAGTAGAGAAAATAACCAAAACTAGTGAATCCAGTATAGCTGTAGAGACTACTATAACTGTGGCGACGCCGACAATCTCACGTCCACGCTTGCTGGAGTTGGATCAGATTCAGACTACTCAAGAGCGTCCGATCCGTGTAATTAAAGAGTCAGAGACTGGTCCAAACTATCTTGATGAACTCATCTCGATCTGCAAGCAGAATCTTGCCAATGAGCATGCTCGCTATTCCCAACGTATTGTAGCTGCCATTATCGATATTTTTGTCATTGCATTAGCGAATGCACCCTACTGGGTAATCAGCTTTTTCTTGCATGTTAATCTGTTAGATCAGCGTGTATTGTTGCTGCTTGGTAGCGCTACATTAACAATGACATTAGTCTACCTTACGCTGACAATCGCGGCATCGGCCCGCACATTCGGAATGATGTTTGTAGGCATACATGTGATTAACAGTAACACTGGTGCGCCACCAACATTTCTACAAGCCTGCTTGCGTAGTTTTGGTTATCTGTTTGCAACTGGCCTCGCCGGATTGGGTTTTGCTTGGCTCTTTATTGATCGGGAGCATCGTGGTCTGCATGATCTTGTCTCTGGCACATCGGTAGTGCGTGACTATTAATCTAGCCCACAATGGCTATAGAAGATTATCTGCTCGAACAGATCGTAGCGGAAGCCGCTCCACTGATTATCAATCAGAATGTCGGTCGTGTTTTTGCCCCTGCTCTATGGGAACTGGCCATCTACATACGCCGTCCTGATCATATATGTCTCTACATCTCGCTACTTCCTGCTCGCCCTGGCCTCTTCCTCACTAGTAGATCTATCAAAACATTGGAAGGTGAACGTAACATCAGTAACTTTGTTGAACTATTGAGAAAATATCTCAGTGGTACAACACTCTCAGCAATCGAGAAAGAGCGTGGTGAACGCCGCTTACGCATCGATTTTGCTGGCTTTGATGCGGCTGGCCTGCCTCGTACACTCTCCCTATTAGTAGAACTGACTGGTCGTAGTGCCAATGCTCATCTCTTTGTCGGCTCAGCCTACCTTGCTAGTTTGCGTGATCTACCTAGTAATAGTTCTGCTCCCATCGCTCTTACTGCCTTTAATAGTCAACCCTTATCTAACACTAGTGGGAGAGCAAGAGATATCTGTGCAGCTACATTGGATCAAAGAAGTTTTGCAGAGTTGGTCACAGCAGCAGGATTGGAAGCGGCAGCACGACGGCTAGCAGGATTTTCACCTACGCTAGTACGGGAGTTAGTAGCAAGAGCAGCAAGACAGCAACCTTACCAGGCATTGCAATCATTACTAGCCGATCTTGATTGTCGAACTGGGCAAGCACGTATTTACGCACCTAGTCCATTAGCAGAACTATTGCCTGGCACAGTTGATCCACGCCGCAATCTACTGCTTAGCTATTTTCCCCTGGTAATAGCCATTGATCTTGTTGAAGAGCGATTTACCTCACTGAATGCTGCCGCTGATCAATATTTCCTGATATTGGCTCGTGTAGAAGCATTTCAGACACGTCGACAGACGATATTAGCGAAACTAAAAGCAGAACTTAATCGACTTGAGACAGTGCAAAAGAAACTAGCTGACGAGTTAATAGAGTTTCGTCGCGCAGATGAATACGCTCATATAGGAAATCTGATTCTCGCCAATCTAGCAACACTACGGCGTGAAGAGGATCATATAGTTCTTATTGATTACTTCCATACAGACCAGCCTGAGATCTCAATTCCAGTAGAAACCAATCTATCGCCACAGCAAATGGCAGAGAGTTATTTTAAGCGTTATCAACGAGCACGGCGTGGTCTGCAAGCAGTAATGAAACGAATGCAAGAGGTTGAGCGAGAGTTGGCAAGCAAACGTCAACTTAGTGCGACAGCAAATGCCGCACTGAACGAAGAAGCACTGGCTAAGATTGAAATGGTAGTGACACCTACTCCACAGACAGCGCAGAAATCGTCTTCCCAGACTTTGCCACGTGTAAAGAAAGGCTCTGTTATTAATCTGCGACGATATCTATCCACAGATGGTTATGAGATTTTTGTAGGACGCTCGGATGCAAGTAATGAACAGCTCACTTTTCAGATTGCTAAACCAGCAGATATTTGGTTACACGCAGCGGACTATCCCGGTCCACATGTCTTGATACGCAATCCAGAACGGCGTGCAATACCAACACGTACGCTTATCGAGGCAGCACAATTAGCGGCTTTCTTCTCGAAAGCACGTGGTGAAACAACAGCAGCAATCCGTTATACGGAACGCAAAAATGTTACACGACCAAAGAATGCAAAACCTGGCCTAGTCTTGCTTACCAAATTCAAAAGTATTCAGGTTACACCTCGTGAAGCCGGTCAACGTCTGCTTTAATGCAATCTTGCTGATTAGTATGATCTCATTGCTAACAAGATTCTTCTACTATTGGAAGTTGTCTTGAGAATGATCAATGTGAAGCCGTTTTGCATTTGAAATCTTGGTCACAATCCGCTATAGTTCGTATGCTCAATAGTAAGACTGTACAAACAAGCGGCAGCGAAATGCAATCAATGTGCCTGGTGTTTTTCCCGGTAGCCTTTCGCAATTGATCCGCATACGAACACTTATGAGGACAGTGAGTACGAATTCGGATTCTCTTACCCAGCTTTGGTTAATGAAATCCCAAGCTGATAACACCGCCAGTGCTTATCATCCCGCAGTACTTATAGAATGTAAGCTGACATTCCGCAATCTACGCGCTAGTATACATCACACAGAAGAGCGTAATTATACGGCTTGGTATCCAGAAGCAATGCTGCCAGTCGATTGGGACCGTGCTGCTATTGAATTACAGTCTGATATGAGACTCGCTAGTGCAGCACCTTATCAACTACCTACCAAATCAGGCAATTTTATCTTTACCTCTGAGCGTATTACAGAAATGGAAGAGGAGTTGATAGACCGTCTAGAACGCACAGAGAAATTAAGACTACTTTATAATCCTGCTTTTAAGCTCTACTCTTCTCCTGGCCAGAATCGCGATGATTTTCTTGAACGTGTTTCTGAAAAGGCTCTAGGTGAATTGGAGCCAAAGTTAAAAGAGTTAACACGCCGTTTTGAAATGAAGCTTGAACAGGTACGTGAAGCAGAAGAACGCAAAGGACGTAAAGAACCGCGTGAGGTATTGCCAGCCTTGGATCTACTTAAATCGATCGAGAAACGCTCAGAACCGCTTATTAGCAAGGCACGCCTTACTTCATTATTTCTTAGTAGCGCCAGACTGGTCCTCAAACCTATACATGTGAGCAGTACACCATTATCTTCACTGGAAAACACCAATCGCGAGTTATACGAGACACTTTGCCATATTGAGCAAGAGGTTTGCGATACAGTTAATCAATTATGTGATCAATTCTTAGATGATGCTTCGCAATGTGACAATTTTGAGAGTGGTCTACAACGCAAGAATATTCAAGTACTACGTCGCGCATTGCTTTGGATTCCTCAATAAGTCACAATCTGTGTACCATTTCACAACGTATGTATGGATATTTCCGTCGCTTTTGCCTGAAAACCGTACATTCTCTCTCCTTAGTCTCTTACCATTAACCTGTGCTTAATAGCTATCCACAAGCTTATCCACTAGATAATCAATAAACCGGAAAGTTGCTTTGGCCGGCACTACAATTGCTAACTAGAGAGCCGCCAATAGGCTTATCAATCAAAGGTTAGGGTAACAAAAACAGATGCACTCCCACAAAGAGGTTAGTAAAATCAGTTCTTTGAATAAGGAACCGGCGAGTGCTGAAAATAATGCTGTCGAGCAAACGGAAACTAACAATTGTTGTGCTATCTGTCAGAGAATCGCACAAGACTACTATCAACATTGGGCCTGTCTTAAGTACCTGGTTATTTGTCGCCTCTGTTATGCCAATTTACGTCTGATCCAATGCACCAGTTGCAAAGGTGTGGGTACATCATTTGACATCACTGTTTGCAACCATATCTCTTCTGCTGCACGCCTTTGTCCATCTTGCCGAGAGAAGATAGCACGACCAGTAGCAGCAACCGCTTTTGCCTCTTCGTGCTCATAATTACAGATTAGTTGCGCAAGCTCTGAATTGGCGCCGGAATACGTCCCCCACGACCAATAAATCGAGCGGCAGAGAAACGGTTTACAGGCATAATTGGTGCACTTCCCAACAGGCCACTATATTCAACCATATCTCCCACATGTTTGCCCGGCACAGGAATGATACGCACTGCCGTAGTCTTATTGTTAATCACGCCGATGGCTACTTCATCGGCGATAATGGCGGAAATGGTTTCAGCCGATGTATCGCCAGGTACTGCTACCATATCGATACCGACAGAACAGACTGAGGTCATGGCTTCCAACTTCTCTAAGCTGAGCGCGCCACTCTGTACCGCTTCGATCATTGCATGATCCTCCGATACAGGAATAAAGGCGCCGCTCAATCCGCCTACATAACTGGAAGCCATTGCCCCACCCTTCTTCACCGCATCGGTCAAGAGCGCTAGTGCTGCCGTTGTACCGGGCGCACCAGTACGCTCTAATCCGATCGCTTCCAAGATTTCTCCCACACTGTCTCCAACCAATGGTGTAGGGGCAAGACTGAGATCAATAATGCCGAAAGGCACACCCAAGCGCCTGGCCGCTTCGCGACCTAGCAGTTCGCCAGCACGTGTGATCTTAAAAGCAGTACGTTTGATCACTTCTACTAATGTACCTAGATCACAATCGCCAGCTTCACGTATTGCATGGGCAACGACACCAGGACCACTTACACCAATATTGATTACACTCTCTGGCTCACCTATACCGTAAAAGGCGCCTGCCATAAATGGATTGTCTTCAACTGCATTAGCAAACACGACAAATTTTGCACAGCCTATTCCACCACGTGCTGCTGTGCGCTCAGCCAACTGTTTGATAATACTGCCTAGTTTGGCAATGGCATCCATATTAATCCCAGCGCGTGTAGTAGCAACATTGACTGAGCCACACAAACGCTCAGTAGTTGCCAGTGCTTCAGGGATAGTAGTAAGGAAAGTCTCTTCGCTAACCGTCGCACCTTTATGTAAGAGTGCAGAATAACCACCCAGAAAATCTACCCCTACATCCTGCGCGGCTTTGTCAACAGTCTGAGCCAATCGCACATAATCAAGCTCCGCACAAGATTCACCTACTAACGAGAGTGGCGTTACAGCAATACGCTTGTTTGCGATCGGAATGCCGAATTCAGCAGCAAGTTCCTCTACAACTGGTACAAGCCGCGCCGATAGTGTGCGGATCTTTGTTGCTACACGTTCACAAACACGTGCGATCGAACTATCTGAGCAGTCACGTAATGATAACCCCATTGTCACCGTACGTATGTCTAGGTGCTCCATCTCGGTCATCATTACTGTCTCTAATATTTCTTTCTGGGAAAATGGCATAGTTACATCCTATTTCTTTCATTTTGATATTTAAGAATGATTTGTCCTTGGCGCGTTGACATCCTCCGCGTCCTGAAGAACGCGGATTCCTTAGCTGCTAACAACTGTCTGAAGTACTAAGGAACTGGGCAACATATGAACATTTATATCCCAAGGTTCGCCCTTCAACAGCCTGGCC
>JBFLVQ010000335.1:0-10090 GCA_040758525.1 Acidobacteriota bacterium | reverse complement strand
CAAGACACCTACAGATGCGCGAGCCAGTCTGTAGCAACTGTCAATCGCCATTAAACAGATTGAGGGTCTAGATCAGTGTGGCGAGCACAATTAGTGCCTTAGTTGTAAAAAGCTCAGATAACATCGGAGAGGCTCACATTAACTGCGCAAGCAGATTGATCCGAAAGGATCAGACCTGAGTAAGTCTTAAAACTGCTCAACATATTACAAGAAAGGAGTGGGCGCTCCCTCCCAGATCTAATGGTCTAGGTTTCCGCGCCTAAATCCTATGATTCAGCAGATTCCTTCAGAATTGGCTGAGGCCAGTGTGTTGGACCCCGATGGTAAGCACCATAGATTGGGCGATTGTTGGCGTAAACGCCCGGTCGTGCTTGTCTTTATACGCCATTTTGGCTGACTGTTGTGCCGTGAACAGGTGACGCAGTTGCGTCCTCATATTGATACTATACGGGCAAGCGGTGCGGAATTAGTAATTATTGGCAATGGTGGACCCCGCTTTGCGCGTGCCTTTCTCGATGATATGCAGCTTACCTCACCACTTTATCTAGATCCATCACTTGCCAGTTATCGTATGCTTGGACTAAAACGCAGCATCTGGCTAACGATCGGGCCGCCTGCTTGGGGACATGCATTGCGCGCTTTTCGTCGAGGATCGCGTCAGAAGGGCGTACAAGGTGACCCTTGGCAAGAAGGCGGAGTTTTTATTGTATTGCCAAATGGACAGGTTACTTATAGCTATATCAGCAAAGAGGCTGGGGATCATCCAGAAACAAAAGATCTACTAGCAGCATTACAACGCACAGTAAAACAGGCTTAAGTTAGCAAGCCTTAGTTTACTGCGACTTCGATTGATCGAAAGGCAAAGCAGCAGCAGGTACTGTTGATAACACAAACTCTAAAGTTTGAGTAGTATAATTTAACTTCTCGCGCTTGGGCGAGACTGGTATGACTCGCCATTTGTACTGGCGATCAGCTTTGAGCAACACCACATCCTCTTTTGAAAGTACATACATATTCTCGCGTGTATAACGCTCCAATATCTTCTCTTCCAAATCCTCAATCTGTAGCAAGTAATCTACGCTCTCCGATGAGGAGGTCCAACGGAACTCTAGATGTGAACCATCTAATATCGCCTGATCATGTGGCACAAGAGGTATAATCTCGATACTCATTACTTTCCTAGAGAGAGGAACTGATAATATTGCTACAACAATAATGACACCTAGTATAAACAGATTGATCGACTTGATACGCTTAGGAAACTGCTTATTCCCGCTAATAATCTTGGTATTCTCTTTAGCCGCTAACACTGCTTCACTAAGTGTTTTGATCTCTTCTAGCGATGTCGAGTAGCCATTAGTAGATTCGCTAAAGGCTTTTATACCCTCTTGTGAGGGCGATGTCGAGACGTCTAAAGGCTCAACCATCGTTCTTGTGGTTCCGCGTGTTATTGATGGATTGGTAGGACGCCGCTCCTTCTTGGTCTCGACATTATGTATTGCAGCCAGTTCACGGCTAGCAACTGTATGGCTGGGATTGACACTCAATGCATGGGCAAAAGCTGTAGTGGCTTTATAAAGCTCCCCTTCTTCTCGGTATATCACTCCCAACTGGGTTTGATAGTCAGCATTATCTTTATCAAGTTCAACTGCCTTTAATAACATCGCCTTAGCTTCAGCATGATTATCACCTTTGGTAGAGATCGCGAGGGCAAGCGAGAGATAATAATAATAAGAGGCAATATTGGGGTTATAACTGATCGCTTCACGAAAGAGCGAAATCGCTTCTTCGAAGCGCCCATTATCAAGCGCGGCTTTGCCATCACAGAAACTCATTTCTGCAACCGCAAAGGCCATACTAGTAGAGAGATTATTGGCAGGACTGGTGTCGCTGTAGGTAGATTTGGATGTCAGCGAACCACTATTGTAAGAAGTTAGTGAGCCAGACGAACCTGCAGAAGGACCACCGTTCTCCTGCGCCTCTTTGAAAGCGGACTTTAGATCTTTAAGAAATTCTAACGTCTGCTCTGAAGTCAGTTCGCATGTGCCATACTTCTTAGTTAAATTCTTTGCCATACGAGAGAGCACATCCGGATTGGCACTCCCAATCATATCTAGTAGTGCCTCATAATCAACCGCATCCGGGTGCCGCAAAGCTGAGCTCATATGCTTGCGGAAAATAGTTTCCGGTGTCATAGTGCAAATCTATCGCCCCCCATAGTTCTAACACTCGCCCTAAGTGCGTCAGGGAAGATCTCTTCCTACTAAGTAAAGAAGACCAGCAGAATGTCTATTGATTGGTGATAACCCGTGACTTGATCTTTCCCCCTATACATACTACTATCTCTGTTTGTTTAGCAAGGCAACCGTTACTGGCCATAATAACACTGAATGGAAAAGCCAGCAATCTCAGAATTATCTGACAAAGATGCCAACTTGGAGATTGGATATTGAATATGATGGCAGCCGCTATGCAGGCTGGCAGAAACAGCCCCACGCTCGTACGGTACAGGGCGAGTTGCTTAAAGCGGCAGCAGCAATCTCTAAAACACCTGTTGAAATAGGTGCTGCTGGTCGTACAGATGCAGGAGTTCATGCACGCCACCAAGTCGCTCATCTACGTGCTGCGATACGCCCTCTACCTCCCCAACAGCTCCAGATCAGGCTTAATGATCACTTACCAGCCGATATCAATATTCTTTCCCTAAAACCTGCTAGCAACAATTTTCATGCTCGCCATGATGCCTTGATGCGCTATTACATCTATCAGATCTCAACACGGCGTACTGCTTTAGGTAAGCCTTATGTCTGGTGGATAAAAGATCGTCTGCAGCTATCGGCTATGCAAGAGGCTGGTCAATTACTATCAGGACGTCACGATTTCTATTCTTTTTGCGAATCGGCGCAAGATCAACCATCGACTATTGTAGAAGTTGAGCGAGCGGAGCTCGCTACTTCAGGTAGCTTGATCCTCTTTCGTATTGGTGCCTCACACTTTCTATGGAAAATGGTACGTCGATTGGTGGGCGCATTAGTAGAAGTTGGTCGTGGTAATATCGATGTAACCCAGTTCCATCAACTACTCAATAGCCATTCTGGTGTGTCTGCTGCATGGACTGCGCCACCCTCCGGACTCTTCTTAGAAAAGATTATTTACTCTGGTGATGCTGCGCCTACCGCGCTTGTGCCTGCTTTTCCCATTGATTAATACTGCCTCAACTGTTGGCACTGCAGTTGCACTGGTAAGGACCAGTTTGAGACTAGCAGGAGGCTAATAACGTATATGACTCAGCAGACTTTCAACCCTTACGGTCATATCAAAATGACCATTATCACCTTAATGATTGTTATACTCTTAATAGTTACCACTTGGCCTAGCAATTCCACCGCTAATATACATGCTCCTACAGCTCAGGTCGCAGCAATGGCTGACACCGTTACTAACAACCATTCGTGGTTGGTATTTGACACAATGTTCAAATTTGACACTGTTCATACTTCAAGACAGCCTGAAAAACAGCATCAAGCTTTACTGCCAACAGAAACCCAGATCAATATAGAGCCAGTGAAGCAGACTGATCAGGAGATCAAAATAGTCGTTAACTTGCCTGCTTATGAGCTGAGTCTGATACAAGCTAATCATATTATTAAAACCTTTCCGATTGCTATCGCCGCACCAAAATATGCAATGACGCTAGGACTACATAAAGCTTCACATCTGATTTGGAACCCTAGCTGGACACCACCGCCTAGTGATTGGGCAGTTAATGAAAGACCACGTGGACCAGGCGAGCGCGGCAATCCGTTGGGACGTATCAAAATCCGCTTGGGTGGTAATTTTCTTATTCACGGCGGAGGTGGCAATACGGTAGGTCGTGCTGTCAGCCACGGCTGTATACGTATGCGTGATGAGGATGTGCTTGAGCTGGCTCGTGCCATTACCGAGCTTCGTCAGCTACCTATCACAGACAAGCAATGGGAGAGTCTAGTACGCAATCGCAACCGCCAATTCGGTATAAAAATTGAGCCAATCATTCCTGTGGAGGTAATCTATCAGACTATTATTGTTGAGAAACGGCAGGTTCAGATTCATCCTGATATCTATCGCCAGGGAACAAATAGTTTTGACAATCTGCAAACCGTACTAACAGGCGCTGGTTTTAACTATCAGCATCTCAGTATGCAGGAGCAACTCTCACTACTGCGCGCGGTTAAATATACTGGTGGCAAGACCCATCGTATAGAACTCTACCAGCTAAATGATGATCTACTAGTAAAAAAGTAGGCTTAGATGACAATCAATTTTGAATACAGCGGGGGTTTGCCCCGCTGCAACGTTTTAAACGGGGCTTGCAAGCAGAGCTTTGCTGAGGCAAAATCAAGTGCTTTTAGACATAATTCCAATGTATCAGACACAACATTAAAGTTTATCCGTAGCTGGGAGGCGACCTGAATGAAGCGCGGCCTAAAAGTACGTCATGAAAGTGCACCCAGCCGCTGTGAGATCTGCCATCAGTCTGATCGTCTGGATCCAGAAACTGGCGAGTGCGCCCGTTGTCGTAATGTCGAGCTTCCCCCTTTGCCTACTTTTGCTAATGGCCATGAGGAAGAGCATCCTAACGGTCTTATTATTCCTTTTAGTAGAATGAAAGCAGCGCGTACAATCACTGCACTGCTAGCGCTTGCTTTTATCACCCCAGTCATTGGTCCATTCGGAACCATCTTCTTTGTTGGGTTATGCTGCTTTCTCGCCGGTGCCCAAAGAGTGCTAGCAGATAGGGAGTTGACTGGTCGCCCCAAACTTGATCTGATACTCAATCTACTACTGATGAATATAGGTTTGGTGGGTTGCTGTTTCGGCGGCGTCTACTTCCTACGTATGGTATTAAGGTCAATATAGGCTAGAAATAGCGTACTGCAGCAAAGAAGCGCTCGCCCAGGATCTCACCCATCTTTAAGTAGGCTCTCTGAGGGATCTGAAACATTGCATTCTTGTTGTCTTCACACCAGATCACAGCCGAGCGTATTGCCCCTCCTAAAGAGGCTAGACTGCCAACAAAGAACTGACGCCGAACTGGCAACATACCAATTCCCATACAGATCTCTTCATCAGAACGGCGATCTACTGGTGAGATCAATAATGCCAATGTCTGTTTGCGACCATCCATCGCCTCTACTTCTAGGCGATAGCGACCAGAGAGTAGACAGTAGATTGTATCTGGTAGAGGATCACAACTTACCGTCAACGTATCACCGCGCCGACATACTACATAATCACCAAACTCTTGCAACGTATCTAGTTTACGTTTTTGTGCGCTAGTGTGCGCATAGTAGTCGATAACAGCGGCATTCATCCAGTCTTCAAGTGTGGCAGGTCGCATCACCAGTTTATCTTTTGGCTGTGCCTCCTGCTCAGGATCAAAGCGTGATAACACTTTGATAGCACGTGTAAGCGGTTCAGCATTGGGATCGCGTAAGCCATCGCCATCTACATAAGCCAGTATTACAGAGATATTATCCTCGCCACCGCGCCGTTTGGCTGCTTCTACCAACTGTTTGGCAATGGTCGTAAGTGAGCCGCCAACTCTAATAATGTCTGCCATTTCATCAGTGCTTAACTTGCCTGAGAGGCCATCACTACATAGTAATAGAATATCTTCGCGGCGTAACTCGATGGAGTTAACAGCAATCTGTAGATGATCCTGTGCTCCAACCGCTTGTAAGAGAATATTACGATTGTTGCTGCGAGCCGCCGCCTGTGGAGTGATCATACCAGCATCAAGCATGACCTGAATCATCGTCTGATCCGTGGTAAGCTGTTTAAGACGCCCATTACGCATAATATATGCCCGTGAGTCACCAACTTCACCAATGTAAGCAATATCATGCTCGATCAGCATTGCCGTAACAGTGGCACCCATTGCTTGCAAGCGACGATCTAGTAGTCGCTCTTGCCGTACTAGGTTATTGGCCTCTTCTATTGCTGCACCTAAGCGACTCTGTGCAGAAAGGCGTCTAGGCAATCTAGGTAATTCAGTCTGTAAAACGTAAGTGGTCAGTCGGCTGGCGATCTCTCCTCCCTCGGCACCACCCATACCATCTGAGACGATCAGCAACAGCCGATTGTCAGAAACTGAATGGGTCAACTGTACATTGTCGCCTAAATATTGACCCGTATGTGGATCCGAAATTAGCAGACAATCCTCGTTATTAGTCCGTACTAATCCTGTATCTGTTATTCCTGTTATAGTAGTAATTACGACACCTTGACTCATAACCTGCTCGATTTCCCCCAGATAGATACCGCTATTATTGCATCAGTTGTGCCCGTTTGTATAGATATAGTCAGGGGGGTTAGGAGAACTTGATAGAGCCGTAACCCGGCACGAGGTTACCATCGTACCAGGCTAGACGGCAATACGTGATAATGAGGTCAGGAAAAAAAGTTCCGGAAGAAGTCGGCCCGTGCCAGCACATCAGCAGAATAATTCTTGTTAGTAGTGACAACATCGACATCAAGTTGCGAGCTAATCGCCCAACTGACGGCCCCTCTGCCAGCGTCATAAGCGGCTAGTGCAGCAGCTACATGGCCACGAAAATAGTTTAGTTGTTTACGTAACAGCGAGGTACCAAAATCGATATTGGTTGCCGGATCAAGACCCTGTTTATTCTCCTCCAACCATTCACTATATTGTCGATCATCAATACCCATCAATCCATATTTATGTCGGTCGGCATCAATAATATTCTCACCACCACTTTCGCGATCCATCAGTCCCACAATGATCGCTGGCTCAATCTGGTATTTTTCTGCCGCAGCATAAATAAATTCGGTCCAAAAGATATAGGGTTCAGGTATTTCACGATCTCGTTCAGCGTCTATGGCACTGTTAAACTCTTCCATCGCTTCTCGGGTAGCGTTGTTGAGATTGAGCGGCATACCAGGATTACGTATATTGGCGCGAGTCGCTTCAATAGCACTGTTCTCATCACGTGCTGGAATCTCTTTGCCACGTATAACAGTAGCTTCAGATCGTAGGTTGATTGGCTTGGCTTCGGTTTCTCGTAATAGTGATTCAGGAAAAATACGCTTACCTATAAGGCTACTATTATTCTCTTTTCCTGTAATGGTTGCTGGTAAAGAGAAAGAGACTTGTTCCAACACATCGCCAGGAATCACAGTTTCGCCTGCCTGTATCAACTCTTCACCGCTTTTATCATTTGGACTAGCCACCTGAGTAGAGACTTGTGTAGTCTGCTCATTCTCGAAGAGGTTGGCCACCTGTTCAGCCAATTGCTCAAGGGAAACGCCCTCCTTGCCTATGCCATCCTCTGGAACCAACACGTTCTCAAAGAGGCTAACACTCAGCTCTTGCTCAATAACTTCATTTATAACTACCTCTGGATCTACTTCGGGCTTAGCAGTAGTGATTGGATCTTCTGGTACTTCACTAGTTGTTTCCGATGTGGAATTAGGTTTAATTAGTGGCTTACGTATAGGCAATGGCAGATCTACCTCGGTAAGAGAGGCAAGGCTCTGCTCAGCCTGTTTTTCCAGTTCACTGCTAAATGGATCGAAGGGTAGTTCCAAAAGTAATAGATCGGTGAGCACTGTACCATCATCAGTACGCTCTTCATTCGATAATGGTAATTTTTTTCCAATCAAACGCTCGGCAGTATCAAAGAAGTCTTCTGGTGATTCTCTAGGCTCATTCTCTGGTCTCTCATTATCTAGTTCTAGGCTATTGGAGAGACTGCTGCCAAAATCATCGTTGGACAATAGGATATTATCTAGTATTGATAGATCATCTGTCTTATCTCGTCGGCCACGTGCTAGAACAGGAAGCTCAAGCTTAATTTCAATTTTTGGCAATTGTACAGTGCTACCACCATCAGCATCACCAAAAATATCTGATAGATTGAGACCAGCATCAGAATTACTACGACTACTTGGACCAGGTTGTAGATCATTACCTCTACCAAGACCCAAGCCCGGATTGGCAAAATCTTTTCCTGTTAATGAACTATTGTTGCCATTACCTAAAGTTGGTCGTGATCCGCCATTAGCAATCTGGTTATTTTTAAGTGAGCCGGTGTTAGCACGAGAATTACCAAGATTTGGATTGGCGCGTTCTGGCAGCTTCAATGCGCCGCTGTTTCCTTGCCCTCTTGCCAGCCCTGGATTGGCCTGGTTATTGGCAGTAAGCGAACCACTTTTACCTTTAGCATTGTTGGCTGGCCCCGTCTCATTATTCTTTTTGGCAGCGCCTTTGGCAGTACCATCAAATCGCTGCAATTGATTCTTAATAAGATTGGCCTGTTCTTGAGCCTGCTCAGGGCGAGCTGATAAGTCACGAGTATTCCCTACTGGTGATTCACTCCCGCTCCCTTCAGTGCCATTTATCTTAAATTTGTCATTGTTAGGTTCGACTTGTTTAGCTCGGTCAACATTAGAAGCGCCGCCATCCACTCTTACAGCCATATATTTCCTCCACACGCACCAAGGTGCACATTAGTGAGAGTTGGTGACGAATTAAGCATACATCAGGCTAGCAATATTTAATAATGGTGAACCCAGAACAGCCCGAAAAACTCATCATGATTATCGGTTGATTAGAAGGTAGCGTTGTCTGCCAGCAAGCTCAGGGAGCCTCTAAAGTTTCTTTACAGTAATGGGAAAGGCTTTGCCCTCACAACCGATCTCAGGCATGGTTAGCTTCAGTTCACCCTCTATGGCATTGCCTTCCGCGACCTGTCCATTGAACTGTACCCGAGTAATGCTGCCATCCATATATGATTGAAAAGAGACATTCTTGTCTCGTACCATACCAGTTTGAATAAGCTGCACATACTGTTCTGGGGGCTGCTTCTTTTCTGGCGTTGTGGGCGTCGGCATTTGGGGGGTAAAGAGGACTTGACCAGTTAGTCGCCCTTGATATTGATAAAGGAGCATATCAACACGAACTTTCTTATTCTCCAGTTGCAATTCTGTAGTATAGTTGCCACCTATCTGAATACAGCCAATACAGATTGCTCCTGTCGAGAAGAAGTAAAAGACAAGTGCCGCAATGGGAACCAAAATAACCAAAGGTACCGCAATCTTAAGCGGTACATGAATCTTGTTCCAGGGCAAATTACTAATGAACTTGGGAAGATAATTGCTTAATAATGATTGTGGCTGCTGCAATTGCCGCAATCGCCCACTGGGATCAGATAGACGTCCGCTAGAACTGGAATCAGATAATCGTCCACTCCCAGTATTCACCCGTGCACTGCCTGTTGTAGTTATCGCTCTATTCTTACCAGTAGTCCTGTTTTCGCTTGGTGTGCCCAGACCACAGCGTGGGCATTTTGCTGCCTGGAAGGGTACCATACTGCCACATTTGGGACAGCGCACCGAAGGTGTCTCTTCTGGGATATCCATCTTCAGAGTTACTCTCTCTCTCGTTAGATAAGAGACACCAGCATCGACTAGATCCCGCTCAAGTGCGAGATATTTTGACAAATTTGGCAACATTATTGTGAATTGACAACTAGCACATACGATATCGGTATCAGCACCGAGAACTAAGCTCTGCATAAGGTTTTTGAGATCGTAAAAGACCGTGTAACAGGCGCGGCAATAACCGAGCAGCTTGTTACAGCCGGCACAACGTAAAATCATCACTTGTTTACGAGTACAGCAGAGAAAGGTCTGAATCTGTTCCGACATCTATATTTATCTCCCATCTATGTCAAAGAGAGAGAAGCCGATTCCAATTTAGTACATAATATAACCTTAACCAGCCAATAATACTAGCTTTCTCTTTATAAAAGTGTGTTGCTATTAAAGCTACCTTAAATGTAATGAAGCTGATGGATCATTTCACTAGCAGTAATTTGATTGAGAATGTCCAGTACACGCACGGCTATCTCATAAGGCGAGCGGCGCACCGCAATAATTATTCCGTAATGTCTGCTCCCTTGCTCGAAATAGAAAGGTGTTTCGGTTCTCTATACCGCCTCAGGGCAGGACAACCGAGACGGGCAAGTGGCGCAGCCCGAAGTATTCGCTGGTCACTACGAACTCAATGTAGTAGCAGCCAGGCTTC
>JBFLVQ010000334.1:0-10090 GCA_040758525.1 Acidobacteriota bacterium | reverse complement strand
AGTTCTATATCGCGTATACGATAGACCGATGGCAACAGTGAGTATAATTTCTCAACATCAAAGCTCATTTCAGTACCTCCAGAACAAGCGGTCGAGGATCTAGTGTCAACAATTCTGCGGCAAGTAGATCTTCTTCTCCTAGTTGAGGAATAAATGCCTGCAAATGCATGTTCTGAACAGGAGGTTTATCAGAACGATATAGCTGTTTCAAATCTACTGCTATTACCCCAGAAACATTTTGAATAACTGAAACTACTTCACTAAAATGTACAGGCTGGCCAAACGTACGTGCCTCGAATGAAAAACTATCACGTAACATCTGTTCAACTTCTACCAAGACTGTTTCTGGTAAATAGTCAGTATGCACACCTATTGCAGCCATTAATTGGAATAGACGCGGCTGGTAAGATTTGACTATCAAAGGTACGGTGGGATCGCCAGCTTCTTGCATTGCTTTTAAGAGATTTTTATAAAGCTCGCTATCGGTTGCTACCTCAGCGCCTTTTGTGCCGGCGATGGTGACAAACACACCTCTCTTTTCACCAAACCAGGTCCAGGTTGCTAGCGATTTATCAATCCCTGAAAAAGCACGTGCGAAATCTTCATAGTCTTTGAGTGATACTATTCGATCAAGCGTCAAGACAGTCAATGGTGCATTACGACGTGCATCATCCAATTTTTCACGGTCTGCTGCGCCATTTGCAGCAATAGGATTGATTACACCTTTCAGCCCAAGCGGACGCGACATCAATTGCGAGAGTTGGTTTGCTTTGACCAATCCTCCTAGTCCTATGCCTTTGCGATATTTTGCTTTTATATTCTCTTGCCCAGTAGGCAATCGAGCGCCGGTTTTTCCATCACCAAAAATAACTGTGGTTTTTCCATCATCAGCTATACGAGTTATATAGATACGCTCTTCAGGGCCATGATCATAGAAACTAAGAACTTCATGCCATAGTATGTCATTGACACGCATTTCTAGAGTTGTTTGTGCGCCACTGGGTGTCGATGCACTAACATAGGTGAGTGGTGGTTGTCGCAAAGTGAATCGTTGAAATACTTGGGTTGCGTCACCATTGCCCAATACTTCCTCTACAGTCTCACCATGTGTGGCAAGCGTAATGTTGGCATTTATTACAACTGTCTTGCGCACGTAGTTGTAAGCGAGGAATTGCTTGAACTTCACCACAGTGAAACCTGCTTCTATAATAACTTCTTTCAACTCTGCTGTTTCACTTACTACAACACCTTTAAGATCACTGCGTTCACCTGTGATAATAATTTTCTGTCCAACTTTCAAACCGAGATATGGGCGATCAAGTGTAATGGTCTCCTCTTGACTGTTGCCTGATATAGTTTCAACCGCAGGCACCAGATCAATAATAGGTAGATCGGCTAGAGTGAGTTGCTCGCTCTGTACAAGAACAGAAGTGGTTCGCATTTTGAAATCGTTTAGTGATGCACTCGATTCAACTGTCAGTCGTGAGATTTTGCCGCTAATAGCAAAGTCACTGCGTGTGACTTCAACATTATCTACAACTTTAAGAATGGCAGACTGTCCTGTTGGGCTTATCAGCGCAATCCAGCTATCTTTGACAATATTCGGATATGTTGTGTCAAGATAGATAAAACGCTTGTTGCCAATGGGTGAGGCATCATTTTCCACACGACGATCCTCCCATGAAGTTGGGAACGCTGGTGAAACTAATTTGTACTTATCAAACACAACATTTCCACTATTATCTGTTTTGTACGTCTCTATTCTTTGCTCAAAACGTAGATTGGCTGGCAATGAATCCCATTTAGGAGCATTGTAACCAAAGATTGCCGCGCGTTGGCGAAAGACAAAAACACCTGTATTTGGTAGAGAGGTTCGTGTTGATACCTGTTTAATTATATTGGTTGTCAGTGATGTGGTGGACCAGTTTTGAGTCTCAGCTAGCGCAGATAGATCTTCTTCTTTCCAGGTTTTACTAATGATCTGCTTGATTACATTCTCATCCAGATCAACCTTGGTTGGGAAATCATCAACACTCCCTTGTATAAGTCCTGTAGGCCTAAGATAGCTTGGTAGTGTAGCCGTAGGGATAATAAAATCAACCTGGGTTGTTTTTGCATTATCGTCGGTTGTTACACTCTGAGCTGTTTTGATAGCACGATTGCCTACATTATCTACAATTAGTAGTTTATCACCTTGTTTAAGATTGTTTGCTACTCCTTGAAGAATGGCAAAATTCATTGATGTAGAAAGTGGCTGCAATTGTGTTAAACGTGGTTTAATTGCATTCCATTCTGCCCGTGCTTCAATCTTTTCTACAGTCTCAAAGGTCTGTGCCTGTTCACCAGGACCGGGAATACTCTGTGCCTTTGTACCAATATCAATAGTGATTGCTGGCAATGGTTCAGTTGTCTGTGTTGTAGAGCCTAAGCTAAGCGCTCCTGGTGTGTCTTCAATTGTGAAAGCCAGATAAGTAGTAGCAGCAACACCAGGCCGTAATTGGTAATCGATCAAACGAGCCATTTCCAATACTGACAATCGTTCAACTGCCGTACGTAAATACGCTTCATTAGCAATACGTTCTTGATAAAAAGTCAGAACATCTGCAACCGTAGCCCAAGCATCCAGTAAGGCAATGGAAAAATCGTTATTTTCACGTGTGGTCAATCTCTGCAATGCAGGCTGTCTAGAACCAGAAAGACGTGCAAGCATTGTTTCCTTAAATTCTGCATGAGTGCCAACACGATAAGCTATTGCCGTTAGACCAGGTCGATTGTAAACATTCTGAGGTGTCTCGGCTGATATTCCTTCGCAACAGCCACAATCATCAAGGTTAAGTAGTGGCGAATCGATTGCCATGCTCATCTACCTCCTCGCATAATCAAATTGAGCACTCCACGTTCAGGAAAATCAGGATCATTATCGAGGCGTGCAATCTCCAGTCTTCCTAATTCAAGTTTGCCCGACTTGAGGGCTTTATCACTCTTAATTCCTTGTCGTTGAAATTTCTTTACTTCGACCGAATCAACTCCTGCCAATGACTGAGCAGCCGCAATAATAGAGCTTAAATAGACTGTTTGGCCAAATGTAAAGTTGTCAGGATGGAATACTCCGCGTCTGCGATCAGGCAGGATACGATTGCTAAAAAACTCAAGCAATGCACCCTTTACATCACTGGTAAAATAATTCGACTTTACACAGATAACCATTTCAATTTCAAGCGAGACATAATGTGGTGCATCAACCTCTAGGTCATAACCTGCCATTCGGTAACGCTCCATACATTTGCGTACATCCTTTTCAAAATCTTTGTCTACTTCTGCTCCACCCAATCGATCCATTGTAAGAAAGACCGTACGCCAACTTCCTGTCCAACGAAATGTAGCAGCAGCACGCTGTACATCAGACCTACAACGTTTGACAACCTCTTCATAGTCGTGTGGTGTAACAGCCCGCTCTTGTTTACGAAAAGCACTGGGAGCGTTCTGACGTACCTGCTCGATAGTCTCAGGCTCAATGCCACCCTGTCCTGGCAATGGATTTCTTACTTCATCAATAATTGGATCAGTGAGATCAGAGATAATGGCAGGATCGCTACTAACTAGATGAGTAATTGTATCTGCACCTATATTGCCAGCTATGCCGTTTCCTATACGATAAGTAGCAATAAATTGTGCCCCTGGGGCAGGACGCGAACCTAATACATTATCTCCAAAACGTAGATATGCGGTACCATCGGTCTCAATTTCTACAACAAACTCTTTACTGTTTGGATCACTAGCTAGCAGATCGCGTTTGGGTAACCATGGCTCTGACACACCAAACTCATTAAGGCTGATAAATGGCAATGGAATCTGTAGTGGATCTTGAATAGATAACTGGATTACTGCTGTTGCTGAGATAGATTTATTATCTGGATCATATGAGACAGCCTGAGTAAGTGGAGCTTGTTTAAGCCTTGGTCGATACCGCGCAGGTGTAAGCGTAACCGGGCTATCCTGACAACGATCACCTGTAATCGGCACAACTTTTGTAAGAACCGCATTGGGACTAGGAACTATGTAAGGCTCAAGTGAAGCAGTATCTCTATCTGGATCAAATGGCCTTCCATACGGTTCATCAGTAATTATCATGCCATGATCTGCTAATACAATATTACCAAGTGCAACGCTAACATCTTCATAAAAATTAGCATCATTGCGAGCCGATATACACAAAGGAAATGGTAACGCATCTTCCATCGCCCATTCTATTTCAGTGATATCTACAGGATTGTTGGTAGCAGGAATATCAAACCGTCCACCTAGCGGATCTTTTGAAAGCAAGACTTTTTTCAAACGAACAGCATGACGATGGGATGGATCGGCATCTTCTCTTTCGCCAGTTTGCGGACCTTTTACCTCTTGCAAAATTAAAACATCGCCTTCTTTCAAGTCTGGTAAACGGTTGTGCAATGTTGCACGCACAGCACCCTTGGGAAGACAACACTCGCGCGCTCCCCAAGTATAAAATTTCATTTCATTATGGGCTTCAAAGAGTGTTATGTTATGCATCAACTCAAAGATCTGTGGACGTGCTACTAGCGCTTTCTCGAAAATCGACGAGTCTTGTGAAATAAGCTTTGGCAATCCCTCAATATGTGTGAGCAGTTTGGTAGTCTTTCCATCAACGCTCTTCTTTAACTCTACTCCATTACCATTAGAGTTAACACGTACCTGTATCCATACACGTGCATTGCGTCCATCATGCATAGGATAGTCAATCAGTCGTGTATGGCGTCGCACAGAAGTGCGTCGGCGCGATGTACCTAAATAGCTTTCCGTGGCAATTGCATCTTGCTGGTAACTGAGATAGTCACCAACATAAGCTAGCAATTCTACTAACACAATTCCTAAGTCTGCTGGATTGCGCTCTTTCCAATTCGGCATCAGTGTTGCAATTCGATCCAGCATTAGTTGTCGAAAGCTTGCATAGTCTTTGGCTAAATAATTAATCTCTGGCTGTTTTGCTGGTTCAGTTGGACAAGTCTGTTCCTGCTTACAATCAAATTCAGCAGGGCAAGTAACTTTAAAAGAGAACTCAATTGTTGAGAGGACAGGATCAAATCCTGTTGGAGGCTCAGAATGCTTATTGTCTTGTACAAGATGTAGTGTATAAGTGGAAAAATCTCCTGGCTCTGATACCTCAACAATAAGGACATTTGCTTGACTGCCGGGTGGCGAACTCATAGCGTTGATTGTCACATTAGTGACTTTGATATTACCTATACGCTCGCCTCCTTCAATATGTACATTCTCTTTCTTTAGACTACCTGCAGTAAGATCTTTAATAAAATGGACCAACAGCAGGCGTTGACGTTGTTCAAATGGCATAGATGGATCATCAAGCACTTCAAGAAAATCGATGCCATTCAAGACTGGGTGAGCTTGCACAGCGTCGCGACGACGCTCATCACAGCAAAAATAGATCATTAGAGCGCACCTCCACGACTGAACTGAGCTACCTGTTGTTGTTGTGTGCGACGGATCGTATACTGGATGGTAACTAGCAAGGTAGAGTCTACAGACTCTATACGAACTTCATCTACTTGAATCAAATCACCAAGCCATTGCTGTAGAGATCCTTGTACTAAAAATTGTGTAGCGGCTGATAACTCATCACTGTTTGGAGCAAACAGCAGTCGCATCAACCCACTGCCAAAGTCAGGACGATTGACTCGCTCGCCAAGCGCAGTAAAGAGAATCTGTTCAATCAGATCGCGTATATGTTTATCGTTATCTGTTGTGTAGGTTCGGCCACTGCTATCAAAATGGAATGGATAATCAATATTCATTATGCCTCACATTCCTGTGACTCTTGGTTGTGTCATAACAATCACTAAAGGTGTACCAGTAGGCGCACAAATCGCCTGACTGTCTAACAATAATAGTGGTTGACCATTGGAAGTGATGCGTGTAGCAGCAGTGACAAACTGTGCTGTTACACATGGGCCATTGGCTGCAGGTGGTGGTGGGAGTGCGCAGCCTGCTACCACATATGGAGACGTTATTGTCACGGTCGGCTGACCATTGACGGTAACACGAGGGTTGACAACGGTAGGTTGCGCCTGCCCAACATGAGAGCAAAGCACAGTCGCGCCAAGATGTAGTAAGAAACCCGGCATATTTTTCTCCCAGTATTTGCTTAAATAACTACTAATGCACCATTGTTGATTGTTACTGATGGGCCAGCCATTATGATGCTTGCCCCTTTGCCATTCTGAATATAGATTCCTGTATCATTTACTATGATCATTGCACCGGTAGTGCTCTTGAGCATAATACCGCCCGTAGGACCTGGAACATCGCTAATGATAAGTCCATTCTGCAATGGAGTCTGGAAGGTGAAACTTGGTACTGCTGGTGGCGCCAAATGTGAGAGTGCAGGAACTTCTGCAGCCGTGCCCCAAAAACCACCTACCCAGATTGGATAGTCAGGATCACCCTGCTCAAATTCGATCCAAACACCGGAACCAATCAATGGAATAGCATATGTGCCGGTCTGAATACCTGCCACGGGAACACAGGGCATTGCCCAAGTAGTAGGAATGAAGCCAGACACATCTGGCACCATTACTTGAATGCGACCAATCTGCATTGGATCTACATTATTAATTACCGTACCTCGATACTTACCAAAAAATTTTTTTGTCTCACTCATGCCGGCACCTTTGGAGTTATAGAAATTAGACCATTGCGTGTCAGAGTAAAATTCTGCTTATATTCACCAGGTTTGATGTTATGAGTTACACTCTTAACATAATAAAGACCATCGAAAGCTGTTCCTACACCACGTACACCGACTAGTTCACGCGCTTTTAGCACTCGTCCATAACGTACAACATTAAGAGAGCCTGAGCCGGAGACTGCATCTGATGAATTAGACGCTTTAGCTAACCCAATTAAAGCTGCCTTAATGGGGGAGAGCTTAGAAGTATTACTGAGCATCTCAATCCTCTTAGGAATGGGTGGCACTAATCCTAATGGGGGGTTGAGCGGATTAATATCTGGTATAGGGATTGGGATTGGTGCTTTTGATATTGGCTCCTGGATAAAGAGTATAGGCAAGGTCTTTGATTCATTATCAAAATTAAAGTTCAGTGATTCAACATTGGTATGGGCATCCATATTTATGTTTAGCGCTGGTTGTGGTACTCCCACTTTAATCTGAGGCCCCCAATAAGCGACATTTGCGCCTGGTGCAGGACCTGGCTTGATATAAAAGACATATCCTACATCATCAGCAAGCTGTTTGATGTATTGGTAATCTGTCCCCTGATGGCGTGGAATACGATCAATCGGGATTGGCACATCTATCAAAACACTTGGAATCACCAAAGGTATCATGCCGAAGATGGCATACTTGGCAATGATAAGCGCTACTCTCGCCTCAGGTGGCATAGCCGGATATGGAATACCACTAAAATCGATCAAATCCATAACCGCTGTTAGGTCTTCACCAGTGAGTGTTAGGGTAGACTGTCCTGGACTAGTGCCTGGCGAGATTTGATGATTTGTTATGACACCATCCATTAAGACTTCTGGTATACCATTGACAGTGACCACAATTATCACACGAACTACAGGAATGGTGCTGCCTCCAGAAAGAAGAAATAATGTATGCAATGGCGACTTATTACTGAGAGTAAAAGTCAATTGAAAACCGCTACGTTGCCCTGCTGTTGTCGTGATCTGCACGTTTGTGAGCGCATCAAGTACAGATTTCGGCACTGGCACTGGCACTACTGGTCCTATCATGAGTGTAAGATAAAACCCTTTAAGCATTTGGTATTCCTGGTATGCCTTCTGGTAACGTGATTCGTAACCGACGGCCAATGGTTTCAGTTAATTCATTTGGGCGAATGGCAGCATTTGCATCACAGATACGCCAGAACTGTTCAGGATCGCCTAGATACTGTGCAGTAATATTGTCTAATCGCTCACCTTCAGTAACTGTGTGCTCTAGCAGCAACTCAAAACGTTCAGGAGGTGGAACGAAGCGACGGCATAGATAAACAATCTTTCTGCCATCTGCGGTTTCTAGTTCCGCTGTTTTAATACCATTATATCGACTGGTGATTGAAAACATATTAATCCCTCTATGGAATTCTGGTTATACCAAGAGCAGTAAGAGTGCCACCTTTATTCAAAGAGGCAAGACGCTCTTTTTGTTGGTGATAAGCCATAAACAGACTACTGCCCTTATGGCTAAATGGTAGATCATTAATACTCAAGACACGCATTCCTAGACTAACCTTGGCGCGAATTGGATTGAGCAATGGATCGAATGCCTCTTCTGTGATACTGAAATCTGTTAATCGAACCGGTAAGACACGATTCTTGCTCCAGACAAAAAGCGTGAGAGGTGTTTCCATAGGCACAATCTCAAGCGTTCCGGCTTGGGCCAATATATTGTTGGCCTGTATTTGACTGTTTGCTGGATAGACAATGGTCTCTAATGCAGCAAGCTGTGGATAGATGCCTGATTCTGTTGTAGTGCGATTCTGTTCAGGAAATTCTAACTGATCGGTTGCATCAATCTCAGCATCCAACTTAATGGTTTCTACAGGTGGACCTGTTAAGCGTAATGCTTCAGAACGATCGCCGCTTTCGCCAGTTATTCCTTTGATCTGTAAACTGCGACTAAGCGTATCTGGATTGTACTGCAGAGAGATAATACGCAATACTGCAGAAGTATCAGGATTTATTAAGACTATACCACCTTTAACAAGACGCGGCGAACCTGGAAAAGTAGTCATTATTTAAGACCCTCCCAACCCTAAGGTTGAATCAATAAATGAAATACCCCTTGATTTCCTCTCAACAATTGACTGCTACCGGTAGCCTGTTTTAGTTGTAAGATAAGTTGAGCCAAAGGCCTAGCAATACTTTCTGTCATGTTTCCGTCTCTATAAGAGAGTGTGAAATGGTCAATAGTCTCTAATGGACCATAAATTTTACCTGCTGAAATCTGTACACCTAAAGATGTACAAAACACCTCTATATCCATTGTATTGCTATTTTCTCTAGGAAATACCGTCCAGGTATAAGTAGATCTTTTTTCGGCTATTGATGCTGAAATAGTCTCAATGGCTTTAGCAACCTCCTTGACATGATGTGGATGTAGCAGCTTATCTTTATTTATGCTTTGAAGCCGCCTTTTCAAGACAATAATAAGCATTGCTATAGCTAAGCAACCCATTGCCAATATATGCCAGATCTGAAATGGTAAAACACCAGTCAGCTCAGCTACTGCCACCAAGCAGATCAACAAAAGAGAGAGCCATTGAGGTTGTGAGAATTCTAGATAATAAGGACGTTCTGGATCACCACGCATAAATTCAAAACAGAAGCGCCCTAGATCATAAGCAACAATATACCAGGCCAGTGTTGAGCCTGATATATGACTACTCAAAGTAATAACGATGCCAATAACAACAACGCTTAACACCCATAAGGATTCTACAGCTTGAATAGGAAAGAGTCTGATACCAACATAATAGTTGGTAAATCCTACAATCGCGTGTTCTTGCTTATAACAGACACCAAAGTGATATGGACGCCCATGACAGCAGCCAACCATCAGGCAACCTATACGACCACAAACTAAGAATAGACCTATACCAAGAATTGTTACATCAAGGTAAACAAGAGTCGGTTTACCTAACAACCATAGTAGTATCGCTGTTACTAGCAAAACCGCTATTTCATGATGATAGTAAACGATCCGTTCTACACCCGTCACAATCTTAGTAGCCATTACCAAACCAAGGAATGTGACTATTGCAACTAATATGATGATAGCCATTACCAGAGGTGATAGATTAAGATTTGATACTAAAAACATGGTTAAAAGAGTAGCCATTGCCAATCCTATATATCCACAAACTTGAAAAGCTGGTATGGCTAGGTGAGGTAAATGAACCTCTGTACGCACTAAATTATCCAGGAAATCATTGATGGCTCTCATCTAGATCTTCTATTCCTAAAGAGTTAATTAATGCTTTAACTTCCGCATCTGTCTCGTTCTTCAGATGTCTCTTCAGCGCCTCTT
>JBFLVQ010000333.1:0-10090 GCA_040758525.1 Acidobacteriota bacterium | reverse complement strand
ACATATCAGCATAATGGCTGTAGGGGGACACTGTGATTACACAAGAGAAAATATGGAAAAGTAGAGTTACCCTGCAAGCAATCCTGGATACCGCTACTTCAGTCATCTATGTAAAAAACACCGAAGGCTACTATCTTTTTGCCAACCGCCAGTTCGAGGCTCTTTTCCATATTAAGAGCGACAAGATTATTGGCAAAACCGACTATGACATCTTTACCAAGGAGATGGCAGATACTTTTCAGGCCAATGATCGTAAGGTGCTGAAAAGCGGCGCGCCGCTTGAGATTGAAGAGGTCTTGCCCTATGGTGACGAGTTGCGCACTTATCTTTCGATCAAATTCCCTGTCTATGATGAGTTAGGTATTCTTTATGCGGTTTGTGGGATCTCTACAGATATCACTACACGCAAGCGAGCCGAGGAGATGATGCGTGAGACGCATGAGGAATTGGAGCGGCGTGTAGCAGAGCGTACCACAGAGCTAGCAAAGACCAATGAAGAGTTGAAGCGTCAGATCGCTGAGCGAGAATTGGCTGAGCAAGCATTACAACAGAATCTTAAACGCCTCTTACTAATCGAAGAGTTACGCAAGGCCCATATTGTTGAGCGTAAACAGATCGAACTGCGTATGCGTGAACAAGCAGATCTGCTAGACAAGACACAGGACGCTATTATTGTGCGTGATCTTGAGGACCATATATTGTTTTGGAATAGCAGTGCAGAACGTATATATGGTTGGACTGTTGCTGAAGCAACTGGCAAACAGGCCAATGAACTGCTCTCTACCAGACCGGCAGAGATATTGGCAGAGATACAAGAGACGGTACTAACTACTGGTAATTGGTCGGGAGAGTTACACCAGACTACCAAGGAAGGCCGCGAAGTAGTCGTGGAAAGTCGTTGGTCACTGGTCTGCGATGATGAAGGTAGACCCAAGGCCAAGCTTATCATTAATACTGATATCACTGAGAAGAAACTATTGCAGGAGCAGTTCCTACGCGCACAGCGTATGGAGAGTATCGGCACACTTGCCAGTGGAATTGCACATGATCTTAATAATGTATTTACCCCACTATTAATGGGACTACAGTTGATCGGCAGTCAACTCCCTGACGAACGTAACCAGCGTATTGTAAAGACACTGCAGGAGAGTGCGCAAAGAGGCGCAGATATGGTGAAACAGATGCTCTGGTTCGCTCGTGGTGTTAGTGGTCAGCGTATCTTACTTCGCCCTAGAAATCTTATTGCAGAACTAGAGAAGATGCTTAACCAGACCTTCCCAAAATCGATAAAGATCGAGATCACTGCCCCGCAAGACTTATGGAATATTTCTGGTGATGCTACCCAACTCTACCAGGTGTTGCTCAACATATGTGTAAATGCTCGTGATGCTCTGGTGGCAGGTGGCACACTTACGGTTAAGGCAGAGAATATCTTTATTGATGAACATTATGCACGTATGAATCTGGGCGCCCAGGTCGGCCAATTTGTTGTTATTACCGTGGCTGATACTGGTGTAGGAATGTCTAGCGAGGTTCTCGATCGAATCTTTGAGCCATTCTTTACTACCAAAGAGATCGGTAGAGGAACAGGATTAGGATTGTCTACTACTCTGGCGATTGTCAAGAGTCATGGTGGCTTTATCAATGTCTATAGCGAGCCTGATAAAGGAACGAGGTTCAAGATCTATCTGCCAGCCGCAGAGATGGCACAACAGCAGCAACTGTGCGAACAGCGACGAGACTCACTACGTGGTCAGGGTGAATTGATCTTAGTAGTGGATGATGAGGCATCTATATGCGAGATCACTCGTGTAACACTAGAAGCCTATGGTTACCAGATAATAATAGCTAGCGATGGCGCCGAGGCACTAGCGCTCTATGCCAACAATAGAGATAATATCAAGTTGGTGCTGATGGATATGATGATGCCCAATCTAGACGGGCCAGCGACGATAGGAATAATGCGCAAGATCGATCCAGGTTTGAAGATCGTCTCTACCAGCGGGCTAGCCACCAACAGCAAGATAGCTGAGGCGGCCTCAGTGCAGGCCTTTCTAGTCAAGCCTTATACAGCCGAGGTATTGTTAGAGACTGTTGCTGCGGCTTTACGATCTATTTAATTCAAACCCGTAAGATCTTTTATCATTGCAGACGCAGAAAACACTGCGAGATGCTCATTCTCTGTGTTCTTTGTGCCTTCTATGATAAAAAAATGCTAGAATCAAGAGAAATTCCTTACAGTCGGTTTTATAAATGTGTGCAGTATCCCTTAATATTCCGGTTGGTACAGTCTTTGGGCGCTATGAGATCCGCTCTCTGGTAGGCTCAGGGGGTATGGGTGAGGTCTATTTGGCGCACGACATGCAGTTGAAGCGGCCGGTTGCGCTTAAACTGATCTCGGCAGAAGCAATCAAGGACGAGACCTTACCACAACGCCTAGAGCAAGAGGCGCGTGCTGCTTCTGCGCTTAACCATCCTAACATCCTTACCGTTCATGAGATTGGTGAGGTTGGAGTAATTCATTTTATCGCTACTGAATATATTGATGGTGTTACTCTACGTCGCCATATGAACGAGACGGAGATGCTGCTCACAGAAATACTCAATGTGATCGTGCAGCTTGCCTCTGCACTTGCTGCCGCACAGGATGCTGGTATCGTACATCGTGATATCAAACCGGAAAATATAATGATACGCCCGGATGGTTATATCAAAGTACTAGATTTTGGTATTGCCAAAGTCACTCATCAAACCAATGAACCAGATAATACAGGGGTTGGCACGGCGCCCAATATCTTATGGGGAACAGCACGTTATATGTCACCAGAACAGGCACGCGGCTTTAAGCTCGATTCCCGTACCGATATCTGGAGCACAGGAATAGTGCTTTATGAGATGACCGCGCGGCGTGTACCATTTCTTGGCAAGACCCCTGCAGACACAATTCTCTCAATTCTCACAGATCCACTCGTACCACTCTCGACCTATGTAAAAGAGGAGATTCCCATTGAATTAGAGCGTATCGTGGCGAAAGCGCTTACTAAGGATCGTCGCAAGCGCTATCAGACTGTACAAGCACTACTGTTTGATCTCAAGAATCTTCAGCTTGAGTTAGAGTTTCAGAAGCGAACGCGGCGCTCTACACAATCGGTTCGCTATCGTAATACTGCGACACGGCGTGCCCATCAAGAGTCTGGTAGTTGGGATGAATCTCCTACTTTTGAAAATTGTCCCAACAATCTACCTGTACAGGTTATGCCTTTCATAGGTCGTGACCATGAAGTTACTACCGTAACAGAACTATTGCAGCGTGAGGAGGTGCGGCTACTCACACTGACAGGACCAGGCGGCACTGGCAAGACCCGTTTGGGTCTTCGTGTCGCAACAGAACTGCTAGGTGAATTTGAAAATGGTATCTTCTTTATACCACTGGCTGCCATTAATGATGCTGAGCTAATTGCTTCTACCATTGCACAGACACTACGAGTTACCGAAGCAGGTGGCAATTCACCGCTTGAGTGTCTTAAAGAGTTTCTGCGTGATAAGCACTTGCTCCTCTTCTTTGATAATTTTGAGCAGGTGCTATCAGCAGCACCAATATTAGGCCAGTTGCTTATGGCAGCACCTCGCTTAAAGATGCTAGTGACGAGTCGGGCAGCATTACATATCAATGGTGAACGAGAATATCTGGTGCCGCCTATGGCATTGCCAGATATAGAGCGTACACTCTCGACCGAAGCGCTGCTGGAGTGCGCATCTGTGGCGCTATTTGTAGAACGAGCCCGTGCTGCCAAACCTGACTTTACTTTTACAGCCGAGAATGGACGGGTTATTGCAGAGATTTGCCATCGCTTAGACGGCCTGCCACTTGCCATTGAGCTAGCAGCGGCACGTATCAAACTACTACCACCACAGGCGATGTTGGCACGATTAGAGAACCGACTAAAGTTGCTTACAGGCGGCGCACGTGATCTACCACTACGCCAACAGACTATGCGCGCTACCATTGAGTGGGGATATAATCTCCTCAATGATCAAGAGAAGCTCCTTTTCCAAAGGCTTACCGTGTTTGTCGGTGGCTTTACCTTAGAGGCAGCCGAGGCAGTCTGTAATGGCGCAGGCAATCTTGAGATCGATATCCTTGATGGTGTTGCATCATTGGTAGACAAGAGTCTACTACGCCAAAGTGAGCAAGCTGGCGATGAGCCTCGCTTTGCTATGCTTGAAACGATTCGTGAATATGGATCGGAGTGTCTAGCCAGTAGTGGTGAATTGATCGTGGTACGCAATCAGCATGCAAAATACTATCTTCTGCTCGCTGAACGAGCAGAACTGGAGCTAGCAAAAGCAGGACAACAGGTCTGGTTGGATCGACTAGAGAAGGAGCATGATAACCTGCGCGCAATGCTTGAATGGACACTAAAATTTGGCGAAGCAGCGTTAGGACTACAACTCGCAAGTGCGATCTGGTGGTTCTGGTATCTGCGTGGTTACTACAGTGAAGGACGTCGTTGGCTTGATGAAACTCTTGCTCAGAGTCCTGATGCACCACCGCATTTTCGCACCCGCGCATTGATTGGAGCAGGAGTGCTCTCTTTCTTACAATGCGAGTATGTGCGTGCTGAAGTACTGCTGGAAGAGAGTCTGGCACTTGCACGCGAGCTAGGTGATCGTCATAGTATTGCTTCTTCACTACAGTTTTTAGGTAGTGTGGCACGTGAGCAAGGCCATTATGAGAAAGCCATTGTTCTGCACGAGGAGAGCTTGGCACTCTGGCGTGATCTGCAGGATAAACGTGGCATTGCCCGCTCACTCAATTACATAGGTTTTGCCGCCTGGCTACAAGGTGACTTTGATCAGGCCCAACGGGTGTGTGAAGAGACACTTGCACTCTTTCGCCGCCTAGATGATAAAGAAGGCTGCGCTTGGGCAATGCTCAACCTGGGCATTGTTGCTTATTATCGTAATGAGTACGAGCAAGCTAATCTCTACTGCAAAGAGAGCCTGGAGATGTCTCGTGAAGTTAAATTTAAAGAGGGAATCGCCTGGGCACTCAATTTTCTTGGTAATATTGCACAACGCCAAGGCTATTACGAGCGTGCTGCGACACTATTACAGAAAAGCCTGGCTATGCATTGGAAACTAGGCGACAAATGGCGTATGGCCAGTGTGCTGGATGCGCTGGGCAGCGTTGCTTGTGCACAAGCAGCAATGGAGCGAGCTGCCTGGTTGGGTGGCGCGGCTGAAGCTTTACGGGAAACTTTAGGCGCACCCTTACCACCTGTTGAACGTACCGATCGGGAGCGTAATATTGCAATTATGCAGACCACGCTGGGCACACAATTTATTACAGTCTGGCGAGCCGGACGCGAAATGACAATCGAACAGGCGCTGGCTTGTGCCTTATCCCCCGCTGCTAAAACCTAACTCTTCTCCTTACTACTCCTAACAGACCTAGACCGTTTTCATCTTGAGATTATTGACGTGCGCGCATTGTTAGGGAGTCGTAGCGAACAATAATAACGTACGGAAACTTATCGCGTAAACCTGTGGTGATATAGTTGCAAAATGCAAGCGAAGCATCTAGTATAGTTCATGTAGTTATGGATTTTCCCGCTTTTAATGAGATTCTAATTTTGTAAGGAGATACATATGGCAAAAGATAAACCGGACTATCAGGATGCAGAACTGACTTTAAGGCTTTACGAGCTGCGTCGTGAAGCGGTAATGCGCGAATCGCGCAATACCATTAATAGTAAGTTTTGGCCTAAGAGCTACCAAGATGTTGTAGAGCTTACCAATCCTGAGCATCCTATGAATGCGGCTTTCCGACAGGTCACAAGTTATTGGGAGATGGTTTACGGATTTGCTAGACATGGCATTACCCCTGCCGATTTTCTTGTTGAAAACAATGGTGAGGGGCTCTTCCTCTATGTCAAGATACAGCCATTTATAGAACAGATCCGCAAAGACTTTAACCCGCTAGCCTTTCAGAATACCGAATGGCTAGTAAAGAATAGCCCGGCGGCACAAACAGCATTAGAAAGGATTCAGGGCTTCATTAAGAGGTTGACAGAAAACAAGTAATACTCAAATAAAGCAGCTCGGCAATTAGCCGAACGTGATCTTAAGTCACTTAATCTTACCCAAGCGTGGGATAATTTATTAACGATAGATGACACAGAGATCGCAAAGATTATATTTTTAAGATTATAATCTTTGCGATCTTGTTAATTAGAATCCTGCACTACGTGCAGATTGCTTAGCTGTAGCAGCAGATTTACCCTGTAAATTGCCATTGTTGCGTAGTGCTAGCTGTCCTTGCCGAGAGAAATTGATCGATTCTCCTAGTATACGTGCTGCCTCTTGTGGAGCATGAAAGCCAGTAGAATTTTCTGCCTCGACGAAATCTAAATAGAATTGTGCACGACGTTGGAAGTCACGTGCAGCATTCAATTCCATATCTGTTTTACCAGCGTTACGGGCGATTTTGAGATCGTTTATCAGATCGTTAAGTGCATCCATAGCTAGATTACGCAACCGGAAAGTACGTTCCTGTATGATCTCGACTCTTTGTTGTAATTCTGCTTCCGGCCACTTGTGACAGGTCTGACAAGCACGATTAATATTCAATAGCGGACTACGCACATGATGATCGCTAATTTTGAGCGCTCCTTCTCGTTTATAAGGCATATGACAATCGGCGCAAGCCACTCCTGAGCGTGCATGTATGCCCTGACTCCAGAGTTCAAACTCAGGATGTTGCGCCTTCAACACCTCTGCACCAGTGTCGGCATGTGACCAGTCCTTGTGCTTGGCTTCATCATAATAAGAGATGATATCATCTACCTTAAGACCTTTGGCCCAAGGATAGACAAGCCGTTTCTCTGGACCTTTGAAGTAGTATTCAACATGGCATTGACCACAGACAAAAGAACGCATCTCCTGACGAGTAGCCATTCTGTTTACATCATAGTTACTAATACCCTGTGAGGCTTTCAGTACCCGTATACCTTCGATAAAACCAGGGCGTGTTACCCGCAACTGCATTGTATCAGGGGCATGACAATCTATACAGGTAACGGGATGCTGTACTAATTTACGTGCTTCTACATAAGACATCTGATTCATCTTCTCAAAACCTTTGAAGAGATCTCCCTCACCCAATCTCTTATAAGGAACATAGACAGAAGCATGGCAGTGCATACAAGTACCGGGCTGTTTAACAACAATCTGGCGCTCTGTGAAAGTCTGATCATCTAACATATAGGCATGGCCTCGCTCTTCGCGGAAATCTTTAGCAAAGGCGTAACCTGCCCACATTGCCTTTAAGCGCGGATCTTCCTCAAGCTTAGATTGTGCAACAATGGAGCGAGGATCGCTTTGGTTCGGTGTGCGTGGCACAGCTTCACTGCCACCAAAACGTGTGCGTACTTGATCCACAGTGCGTAAATAACCATCAAACTGTAAGGGAAAATTCTTGCCCCAAACAGCCGGGTCTTCTGTCTCATCGTTTAGTTCCACCACACGATAGAAGGGATTTTTTCCCTCTTGCTTACGCTCCATGATATTGATTATCAGTGCCAGGCTGCCAGCCGCAGCTAGCACGGCAACTACAATAATGGTGTAAATAAGTCGATTGCCGCGTCTACGGCCCTGTGAAGATTCTTGGGAAGTCTCAGTCATCTATTCACCTCAAGAGTGGGCTAATAAAGAGAAAACTATTTTTACAGATGGCCAACCGAACTGTGGCAGCGTATACAGGACACTTTGCTCTGATCCTTTGGGGTCTCTACCATTGCCTCGACTACCTCCCCATGACACTTTCGGCATGCGCCTTCTGTGATCTCACGATTGTGTGGTTTGATACGTAATGGTTCAGGAAAACTACCAGAAGTAAACGCAAAGGAATGCCAGAATCCATTGGAAGCTTTTGCCAGATATTTGCTCACCGCGCCAGACGGAGTGTGGCAATCATTACAGGTTGCCACGGCACGGTGACTAGACTTTATCCAACCATCATAATGTTCACGCATAACATGGCAGTTGGCACAAGCACTAGGATCATTGATAAGATAGGAACTGCCTTTTGCATAGATAAAAGTGTAACCACCCATGCCAGTCGCTACACCAATTGCCACTGCTAATACCATCTTGGCAATTGTTCGGGAGCTTACCATTCTTGATAACATCTTCTGTTTAACCTTTAATCTATTTGTCGATTAGTACTCAGATAGTGATATACAATTTTTATGCCAGCTCAGCAGCAGGCGGTCTAGCAGCAGAAAAACTATTTGGCAATCGTTTGACTGGTGATTTTTCCGCAACTCTATGCGAAAATCTCCTCATTATAGTTAATAAGATCCATATTTTTGACCGGCACCACAATTGCACAAGTAGTAGTACTATTTTTATTAGGAATGATTATGGCAGAACTCTATTTTTTAGGCGCAACCAAGACCGTGACAGGATCAAAATATGTACTCTCAGTTGATGGTACAAAAGTTATGCTTGATTGTGGGTTGTTTCAAGGACTGAAAGAACTGCGTCTGCGTAACTGGGAAGCGTTGCCGACTGATATTACATCTCTTGATGCAGTAATCCTGACTCATGCACATATCGATCATACTGGTTATTTGCCAAGGTTAGTACGTCAAGGATATCAAGGTCCAGTTTATGCCAGTGTAGGTACAACCGAGTTATGCAAGATTCTTTTGCCAGACTCTGGTCGCTTACAGGAAGAAGATGCCCGCTTTGCTAACAAGATGGGCTTTTCTAAACATCATCCTGCATTACCACTCTATACTGAAAAGGATGCCAAAGCGGCATTGCGCCTTTTCCGATCGTTCCAGTACGAACAGCAAGTTGCACTCAGTCCAGCATTCTCTTTCCGTTTTATCTCTGCTGGACATATCCTGGGCTCAAGCTTTATTTACATAACACTCAAGGAAGGTGAGCGTGAAACTACTATTGTCTTCAGTGGCGATCTAGGCCGTTATGATGTACCGATCCTCAATGATCCTACTCCTGTATTAGTAGCAGACTACATTGTAGTAGAATCGACTTATGGTAATAGATTACATGATCCTATATCGGCTAAGCAGCAACTTGCTGAAGTTGTAATACGTACTGCGGCACGTGGAGGACGTTTAGTTATTCCCGCATTTGCAGTAGGGCGTACACAAGAGATCCTCTATTATCTACGCGAGCTTGAAACAGAGCAGCGCATTCCTGTACTACCTGTGATATTAGATTCTCCTATGGCACAATCCGCCATGCATCACTATTTAC
The DNA here is from genome assembly GCA_040758525.1 of Acidobacteriota bacterium. Lineage (GTDB taxonomy): Bacteria > Acidobacteriota > Blastocatellia > Chloracidobacteriales > JADJPF01 > JBFLVQ01. The sequence continues at coordinate 799 of JBFLVQ010000333.1, read as the reverse complement.
ATAATCGTGAAGATCAAGACATAGAGATGCGAGAATTGATCGATAAACATATTAATCCACTTACTACAAAAGCTTTTCGTATAGGTGGCAAGCGTGGTGTAACGGCGCTTACCAAACAGTCTAAACCTTGTATTGTCATCTCTGCTTCAGGAATGGCGACCGGCGGGCGAGTATTACATCATCTTAAAGAATGTCTGCCTGACCCACGTTCGACCGTACTATTTGCTGGTTTTCAGGCACAAGGAACACGTGGGCGACGACTGCTTGAAGGTGAGCCAACGATCAAGATTCATGGCGAGATCATACCAGTACGTGCTGAGATTGCCTCGATCTCAAATCTCTCAGCACATGCTGACTATGCAGAGACGCTACGCTGGTTGTCAGCCTTCCATCAGGCACCGCGACGAGTCTTTGTCACACATGGTGAGCCTGATGCTGCACAAGCATTGAAGGAGAAGATTGAAACAAAATTTGGTTGGTCAGTTACGGTACCTGATTATCGTGATCGTTTCCCATTGTTCACTTAAGTAAACTTTTGTCGCTTAGTTGTCACATTACTGTCTACACAGCATAATATCCAAATAATAAATAAGGTTGTCAGCTAATTGATTGCTACACGTATGAGAATTAGCATTAATAACTTCCTCAAGTTCAAACTAGAACCTGCTGAAGCGAGGCGGCAACCGTGGCTCAGATCTTTCACCGCAGTACCAATACGATATCACGAGTAAGTATCTTCGGGGCTGTCTTTATCATTGCCGCGATCATTTGGATCATCGTTGTTATTAATCGCTCCTCC
>JBFLVQ010000332.1:0-10090 GCA_040758525.1 Acidobacteriota bacterium | reverse complement strand
GGACTATTCGAAAGAATGACGAAAGAAAAATTTAATCGTATTGTTGAAGCAGTGAGTAATTTAAGCACTTTGGATCAATTAGTTCTCAATGGAACACAAATTTTAAATGGTGATTTGATCCATATCCAAGTTGGAAATAATTTGTATCAAAGACATGAAATGGAGTCTTCTTCTCAAGTTCAAATCTCATGGATTAGGAATAAAGTTATAGGGCTGGCAAAAGCAATATTAAATGTTGGGGTACTTGGTACTATTAAATTACCAGGTGAAAAGCCAGTGCGACTAACTCCTCAAGATCATGTTTTATTTCATACAGTAGGACAACAAGAACCGGGGACAATTCCTTTAACCTATATTAACCAGATTAACATTGGATAATATGTTTCATTAGACACTTGTTTTTAGTGACTAAAACTCGCCGAATTGGAAACAACATTATCGGCTATCACTTGTACATTGTTCTGGCCTTTCTTCAATCTTAACTTCTTCTTATTGCCACGTGCAGTAATGGATGTATTGCTGTTGATGGTAAATCTTGATGCTGGTAACTCCTTGCCATTGATTAAAACTTTAGTAGTAGCTTGTGGTGTGCTGGAAGTAAACCCTACTCCTGTGATAGAAAGAGTAGGCTTGTTGTATGTTGGCTGGATAATCATTGGCATTAACATAAAGCTAGCTACCTGCTCCCCTTTGTTACCTGCCATATCAGTAGCGGTAGTCTTGACTCTGGCATTAGCAGTAGCTTTGTCGAGATTATTGATTGTGAATGTACCAACATCCCCACCAAAGTCAGCAACATTTTGGAAAGTAGCACCATCATCAAGGGATAGCAGCAGAGATTGTGAGGCAACACCTACATTATCAGTGCTCTGCCAATTCACGGTGATGGCCTGGCCAGCAGGTAATACTTGTCCAGCAGAGGGATTGCTAATGGTAATAGTAAGAGCTTGAGTATCAGGCACAACCACAGGTTGAATCTGGAAATCAGCAGGGGGTAATAGTTTGTGCCATATTATTAGCTGCATCACGTACTATCAAGCGTAATCGAGCGCGAGTAGTTTCCAGGCTAGTTGGTATCGTGAAAGCAAAGCTCTGTGTTGCTCCGTCTAGACCGAAAGCGATGGTGTTAGGAAATGTATTGCCACCATCAGTTGAAAGTGTGAGGTCTTGAGAAGTTACCCGTACATTGTCAGATGACGACCAAGTGATCATGAGATTATCACCTTGATTGAATTGCTCATCTCCAAGTGGGTTAAGCGCCATGTAACATAAAAGATGTATGCAATTGTAACATAAATTTTGTTAAAATAGTTGAATCCATTATCAGTAAGAGGATTCGACTATGGGCCGATCTTTGAAAATTTGTAAACCACGGAAAAGTCAAGTTCGTCAGTTACACTTGTTGCTTGAAGAAGAACTTGCTGGCTGGCAACGGCGACGAGCAGAAGCAATTCTGCTATATGCAGGAGGACTTAATGCTAGCGAAATTGCGAGGTTGCTAGAAGTTCACGTTAATACTATCTATAGCGATTTGCAATCTTTTGGCAAAGATGGGGTAAATGCAGTTAAGCAAAGATTAAAAGTAGGTAAACCAGCAGATATTACAGATCAGCAGATAACTGAGATATTGCAATTGGCTAAGAAAACACCAATTGAGATAGGGTTGGCATATGGTCGTTGGTCGTTAAGCAAACTGCGTGATTATTTGATTAAGCAACGTATGGTTAAAAAGATAAGCCGAATGCATCTTGGTCGATTGCTCAAAAAAGGGATTGCAACTTCGGCGAGTTAAACGAAAACTCATTAGCTCAGATCCTCAGAGGAAGGCGATCCTATACAGAATAAGGTTTATGCATCGGCATTTGCTAAGCAATGGGATATTGATATTTTTTGATGTACAGCCAATAGCAGTAAAAGCATACGCAGGATGTCGCTACACAGTAGAAAAGGAATTGGCGCTGGAGAGTAAACAAAAGACACGGGGATTGTTTTATCTATTTCTGATTTATGAAGTAAGTAGTGCAATAGTACATTGGGCATTCTTTGCTAACAAAAATTCTAAAAGCGTATGTCGTTTCATGCGTCAAGTACGTCGTTGGTATGCTAAGAAAAAAGTATGGATAGCATTAGACCAGGATAGATCACATCCGCGAAAGAGTCGGCTTACTCGCAGGACAATGCGAGAGTTGAAATTGCGTTGGATAAGTTTACCAAAAGGAAGCCCAAACGATAATCCAGTTGAGACTATTTTTAGTGATGTTAAATTAATGATTTTGGATAACAGCAATGATCCAGATATGAAAACTACTCAACGGTGTATCAGTTCTCATTTAAGACACCGTAATTATCGAAGCGATCGCAGGATTCATAGATCATATTTACTGGGTTTTCACAAAAATTAGGTTACAAGATTCTATATCAATTTTGTTACATGGCGCTTAACAATAAAAGCTACTGGACACGGTACTAGACAGATGTGTCGAGTAGATAGGTTTGGATTTGTGTGACGTGAAGTTATTTATGTAATTGTTCACATAGCAAATGCTATGAAAGAACCTGTTACCCCGTTAACAGTATCCTAAGGGAATAGAAAGCTCCCTGACAACGAAACTCACAGTCAAAAGACTGGTATTGAAACCGAGAGGAGACAATATAACTGCCAGCATCAGGCGGAAAGAGGCTAGGATTGATAGCATGACCAGCATATGCAAACACTTGATAAACGTCGTTAACTTGAACGAGCCAAAGATGCTGATAGGCTCGACCCAAAATGGGACTACAGTAAGAATAGGGGTTGAAGCCTTCCCTATCACGGGTAATAAAACTGTCGGCGAAGAGAGTGGGTCTAAACTATCAGGTTACATAAATAGAACACGGTAAGCCTGTATCTCTCCTCATAACAGAGGAAAGTGCTCCGCAAGGAAAACCGATAGAGGTGCAGGTAGAGGATGGTGGAAAAAGCGAAGGTTGCTCTGTAATGGAGCAAATAAAGGTTGAAAGATCACCTTACACGAAAGTGGGCAGACTTCCAATTCTGGTGCTTCAATACGAGATAACCTGACAAACCATTGAAGGAGAAAAAGCAGATGACGGCTTTTCAACAAGCTGGTGCGTTCTCCCACAAAATAATAGATTGGCACTCCATAAACTGGAAAAAGGTCTATTCAGACCCAATTGCAGAAACGGAAGCTGATCCAAATAGTTATGGGTTCAGAGTGGAAAGATCAACTGCTGACGCAATAGAGCAATGCTCTAAGGTACTGAGCAAGCGAAAATGGGCAGCAGAATATATCTTAGAAGGAGATATAAAATCCTGTTTTGATAAAATCTCCTTTAAATGGATGATAGACAATATTCCAATGGATAAAACTATTCTCCAGAAATGGCTTAAAGCTGGATTCATAGAACAATCTACCCTCTATAAAACGGAAGAAGGAACACCTCAAGGCTCAATAATCTCACCAGTCTTAGCCCGAATGGCATTAAATGGCTTGGAAAGCAAACTTAGGGAGAAATATCCCAAAGGAAGCCGGAAAAGTAATAGCGCTAAGGTAAATGTGATTGTTTATGCTGCCGACTTCCTGATTACAGGGAGTTCAAAAGAACTGCTTGAACAAGAAGTCAAACCAATTGTAGTGGAATTCTTACCTGAGCGTGGCCTGGAACTCTCGAAAGAGAAAACTAAGATCACGCATATAGGTTGTGTCAGGTATTTTGTGTAAATTAATTCTCCATTTAGCACAATTACGAAATGATGGAGGCAGGGTGGCGGCTCCCGGTGCGGATGGGAGCGAGGCCTGATGGGATGGAATCCTTCGCCCGGACGATCGACGCGGCAAAGAAGTACGTCGTGTCGAGCACCTTGGACCGAGTCGATTGGAACGCGGAGCTCGTGCGCGGGGATCTGAGGAAGGCCGTTCAGCAGCTCAAGCGGGAGTTGGGTAAGGGACTGTTCGTGGCAGGCGTGAAGCTCCCGATGGCGTTGGCGGAGCTGGGATTGATCGATGAGTACGAGTTCGTAGTCCAGCCTACGCTAGCGGGCCATGGGCCGACGCTGTTCGCGGGGCTATCGAAGCGGATCGACTTGAAGCTTGTAAGCCGGCTGGAGTTCGGCTCGGGGGCGGTGGCGATGCGATATGAGCCGAGAAGGTAAAAGAAAGGCTTGGTGGCGACGAAGCTGGTGGCCGCCTAACATGCGCGTGCAGCGGACTCGCTGCTTCGCTCGCGTGCCGCTGACGCCGAGTCGTTAGGCGCGCGTTGAGCTATGATACGAATACAAAATTAAAGAACACTTTGATATACTGATATATCCAAAATTGGTTTATTCCAAAGGAGACTAATATGAGTACCGCTAAAGAGGAAGTAGAAGCTTTATTGAAGAAATTACCAGATGATTGTTCAATGGAGGATATCCAATATCATCTATATGTAATTGAAAAGGTTCGCCATGGATTAGAGATAGCAGATACTGAAGGAACAATTACTCAGCAAGAAGCGGAGGAAAGGCTCAATAAATGGATTACCAAGTAGTTTGGTCTCCTAGAGTTCTTGAGGATGTAAATGCTATAGCCGCTTATATATCTTTAGATTCATCTTCCTATGCGTTATCAGTTGTTAAAAAAATTCTTGACACTACTTACAGCTTAAACAGACTTCCATATTCTGGCAGAATAGTACTTGAATTTAATGATGAAACTATACCTGAAAGGTTTGCATACAGCTATCGGATAATTTATCGCGTTCAAGAGAATAAAATAACAATTGCAGCCATTATTCATAGTAAACGCTTATTAAAAGCCGATATTAATCCATAAAGAAGAAAACGACTAACAGTACATTGCACCTAACTCTGCCGTCGTGGTACTTACGGATGGCTTTCCTTGCCATAGTATTGTGCACGCCACACAGCCTAGCAGGTGAGCTTAGTCGGTTAGTGCGGTGAATGACAACATGCGCATTGGACCCGATCCACAGGAGGAATGACGATGCCTAAGCATCACATTTTCGAGATAAAATTTGCAAAGGTTTATCCGCTGTATGTTCAAAAAGCGGAACGCAAAAATCGTACTAAAGAAGAAGTCGATCAAATCATTTGCTGGTTGACGGGCTATGACCAAGCGGGATTACAGCAGCAAATCGAAGAGGAAAACGATCTTGAAAGCTTTTTTGCTCAAGCACCAGGTATTCATCCGAATAGCACACTTATCAAGGGCGTAGTGTGCGGTGTGCGCGTAGAAGAAATCGAAGATCCGCTGATGCAAAAAATTCGCTATTTAGACAAGCTGATTGATGAGCTCGCAAAAGGAAAAACGATGCAGAAGATTCTGCGGCAATGACTCGTTTCGCCACGCGGAACTGCAATGGAAGTTGATTGCTACAATCAATATGCCATGTACTGAAAATGTACTATGTTCAGTCTCAGGATTAATGGCATGCTTAGACAATCTATTTGATATAGAATACGATGGCTGGTGCACGAATATGATGAAATCATAATTCTAACTAGTGCATGCAGCGGACGTCTTCGGCGCCGTTGATGCCTATGTTGGGCACCATAGAAAGGGAGACTGATGTGGCAAACAATGACGATCAAGCGGTTCAGGATATCGTCGGGTGTCTGGAAGCTAGTTGGAATACCCACGACATGAACGCATTCGGCGATCTGTTTGCTGAGGACGCTGACTTTGTCAATGTTTTCGGCATGCGCTGGCGAGACAAGAAGACAATTCGAGAGCAGCATCGCGCTCTGCATAATTCCGTATTTAGTAAGAGCAGGCTCACTATGCGTGACACTACCGTCTTATTTCCAGCCGAGGACGTAGCCATTGCCAGATCACTGTGGGATCTCGTTGGGCTGGTGAACCCTGCTGGTGAACCTCAGCCAGACCGGCGTGGAATCCTGACTCACGTCCTGCAGAAGCGACAGGGAAGGTGGGTCATTATCGTTTCCCAGAACACCGACATCGTCACACCGCCAAAATAAGGTGCGCAGGTGCCCAACAACGCGCTGCACGCGACACATTCGCCCTTCGGGCTCGGACTCCCTCAATACCTGATTCAGATCGCACTAGGGGGAGCGATTCTGTTTTATTCATTCAGTGGGCATATTGTCGCGTTACACGTAACGGAATCTAACAAGGGCCTGCACTCGACCGCGAACATCGCGGCTCTCATTGGTAGCTTGGATGGTTTCGAGATTGTGTGCGCGACGGGTGATGCCGGGCGTTAGGTGTTATTAGCAATGGAAGCAGAAGTACTGTGGCGCAGTGAAAAGAGTACAAATTTTATTGACGATTTAAAATCGTTCATAGAGTCTCTGGATTCCTATCAGATCGAATTCAATCTCGATAAATCCAATAAAAAATATATCTACTTGAGCGATGATGGTTATGAAATTACCAGGGACGAGCGGAAAGGTATCTTTAGATACCCACATTATGGAGGATGTAGGTTCGAAGTTCTGGAAGGACTGTTTCAGGAAATACCGATACTTGGGTTATATTGTACGGAGTGTGAAACATATGGGGCAGTATTTCCCAATGGCAGGTAGTGCACCTAACATCGTGCTGAGTCGGACTCGCTACGTCGACGCTCACTGCCTTCGCTTGCTGCTCACGTGCAGCGTTAGGCGCTGGTAGGTTGGTGCGAGCAGTAAAACCAAAGTAATAAAAAAGGAAAAAGAATAAGAATGACAGTCTGTTAGTAGGGAAGAAGTTAGAACAAAATGTATACATCCATCAACAATATGATAGCAAAAAAATAGTATGGAATTTACAAATCTTGATTCCAAGAGAATTATGCTAAGACGCTTTACAGATGTAGATCTTAATCTATTTCTTGCTTACCGAAATGATCCTTTAGTAGCAAAATATCAAGGCTGGGAATCATTTAGCCATCAGGAAACTAAAGCTTTTATTGAAGAGCAAAAAACATTAGAGCCTGGCACTACTGGAAAGTGGTTTCAATTTGCCATTGAGTTAAAAGAATCTAATCAACTTATAGGAGACTGTGGCTTAAAGATAAATAGTGAAGATGGCCAACAAGGCGAGATTGGTTTTACAATATCAAGAGAATATCAGGGTAAGGGATATGGTGGAGAAGCTGTATGCTGCGTTTTAGATTTTGCTTTTAGTAATTTAACTTTACACCGAATTGTCGCGATAACAGATTGTCGGAATTTATCTTCTGTAGCGTTACTTGAAAGGCTTGGGTTTAGACGTGAAGGACATTTTATTCAGAATGTTTGGTTTAAAGGTGAATGGGGTGATGAATATTTATATGCCATGCTAAACTTCGAATGGGAGCAAAGAAAAGAAAAACTAAACCACGCCTAGCAATATGCTCACCTGACTCGGCTGTACTCAATATTAGAGTTAAAATATCTGACCTGCCATATGAAGAGATTTCTACGCGCTTCACTTCTCGTTTTCCGCTACTAATTCCTTTTCTTCTTCTACAGTTTCTTACTCTCTCTTCACTTTCATAGCTGCGAGAAGTCGGCTTGCATGGGTGGCGATGGGATCAGCACTGCTAGGCATATTAATGCCCGTCTGTTCTGCCAGGGGTAAACCCAACAACTCATCAATCTCAGCTTGACGTCCAGTGAAGTCAGCAAGGGGTGAAGGAAGCTGGTGCAGGGAAGTAGCAGCAAAGGAAGATGCTGATTGCTGAATAATCACAGTGTCAGCATGGGCAATGTTAGCTATAGTACCTACTTGCTCACCAGATACATTGGTAGTAAACGTTGATCCTGCTGGTGTCGTTGCTGGTGCCGACATCGCTTGAGTACCATCAGCACTTGCCGAAGGTTTCTCTTCTTGCTTGCGCTGCTCATCCATAAGGCTGCCTATATCTCTAACTACCTCTATTGCTACCTATCACATTTACCATTACTCACTAGATACACCAGCTTATCAACCCACCATTGGTTAGTTAGTCGTGATATTACAATGGTAGAAATACAGATAGGCTAGTTACCTTGATTAGCTTGGCTATCGCACCTTCTCAATAACCCGATAACTAGCCTCTTTATTACAGGCGTGAAAGAAGGGAAAATGGCTCACAAATAATTAGAACTGTCAGGTGGTGATTAACTTTGGCAATGAACTACCGATAAATAGACAAGAAATTAGTGATAGTGTGCGCGGCACCGGCAAGGCACAAACTATGGAAGCAGAGAGTGCCCCTGTTACCCCCTATCCATTCGAGTAAACCAGTGCCACGCGTTAACTATTACAACCGGATTATAATGGTATGGCTCAAATCAGCAAGTAGTGAACAATGGGAACCAGAGAAAAATTGGGATCTGTCATAACTATGAAGATTCTCTTAACTAGTCACCCCTTGAATGTGGCTATCGTGGACTAAAGCCAAGGGAAAAGCAATCAAGTACTGCAATGGAGCAAACCAGCCTTCGGCTAGCAGCATAACGAAAAGTGTCAATAAGTAGGGTAGACGAACAGAAGGCGAAAGACGTGGCGGATTACTGTCGAATCGTTGCCATGCCCAATGATCTATGTACAGATAGCCAAAATTTTCGCGACATGTTTTACCTCCTATCGCCAGTAATGAGCGTAGCTTTGCTACTTTTGACATCGGGGCGTGAAGGCTCTATGCGCTTATTATGGTCTATCATATTGAGTGTGGCGATATCAACGCTGACATGCCCTATAACCACTAGGAGGACACTGATAATGATGAAAGTAGGCATTGCCCACGACAGGCATAGCTCTATACTGAAAAAATTCATAGTTGGAACGGTCATCTCTGCTCTGGCGCTGACATCCAGCCCACGGACTGCCCGCGCCGACAGCCCATTTGCCGGCTACGTTATTGCCTTTGCCATAGGAGTCGCCTCAGGCTTGGTTGCAAACGCGATATATGACACTGTGACAAGCGATACGACGACGACAACAACAACCACCACCACGGATAGCGAAGGGAACACGACCACAACGACGACAACCACCACAGAAAGTTCGACTCCCGACACTCCAAACTTTTTTAACATCAGCGGAACCCTTGTAAGGGATATCTCTACCGACACGACAATAGGACGTGTCATCGGCAGATCTCATGACTCGGCGGACATCTTAATGGCGCCTGACAATATCAGGTCTGTCGGCTACAAGGTAGAAAGGTCTGTCAGAACGATATTGAAACGGAAAGCCACGTTTCCTAAAGGAGGGGCGAGAATATTGTTAGACCTGAATTTCGATGAGCTTGCCGTTTTGACGCGGGATATTCTTGGAACAGACGGTTCGTCAAAAATGGCGGTGACGATCTCTGCTAACGGAAGAGTTTTGTACCGGTTCGACGCCAGCGTTGAGCAGGGCAAATTCGCAATCTTCAGCGACGAAGACGCGGTTTCGCACATAGTGAGAAGAGCACCCAGTGTTCTTGTGCTTGATGACTTCAAAAAACGTGTGTGGTTCGATGCTGAACCAGGTAGGGTATCAGATGAAATCAAAGTCACTATCCTGGCGGAAGGAGTCGGCAAGCGTATAGGCTAACACCCTGGCGAGATATGGGCATGGTAACGATTCAAACTTATGTTCAACAGAGCATAACTGCGAATCGTTGCCATACCCCTTTCAGATGTTGCTTGCGCTACTCATCCATAGGTGCTGCCTATTACCTTTATCGTTACCTCTACCTACTTCTATGCATTACTACACCAGCTTAACAGACCACCACTGATTATCCAGTCGTGAGAATACAATGGTAGAAATACAGATAGGCTAGTTACCACATGAGTCTTAGTAACTATCCCTCTATAGATCTAGGCATAAAAGAGCAGAAAACGACTCACGAATAATTGAGCAAGATCGGCAAAGCAGGAAAGATCGGCAGGTAGCAGATTATCAAGAATTGTTGATGGTTTGATATTAGATTCACAGTCTCAGTCGAGATAGTTGCCTTCTGCACTCAATTCAGCTACTGTAAATGCTTTTGATATTCTTTTTTATCGCTCTCAGTCATTTGTCCAGAATTTACCTTCTCTTGTAGAATACTTCTAAAACTTTCAGCCACCTTTTCGATTGTTGTAATGTGTGATCTCCAGGAACCATATAGTGGTTTTGATCTTATA
>JBFLVQ010000331.1:0-10098 GCA_040758525.1 Acidobacteriota bacterium | reverse complement strand
AAGGGTTGTTTTTAGCCTTTTGCTCGGACTGGGGTTAATATGGGTTCAACCAGATTATGCTCAGATAGTAGGGGCAGATTGCGAAGAGCAGCGGTTCAATACTTTTCTCCAAGCAGATTCTCAATATACAAATACCTTCCGTTCCTGGTATTTCGGTGAGCCGGTAAGTTGTCTTCAAGAATGTCAACAGCAATGTAATAGTATTATTGATCTTACGGAAAGGAATACTTGTATAGGTGAATGTCTCAAGCGTTGTAACAACTCCCGTTACAGCGCATTCATAAATGCTCAAGATGCTTTGATGCAAGCGGCTTCTCAGAGTTGTCCTTATAATCCGGATGCATGTGACGCGGCTCGTGCACGCAGAGATCAATGTATAGCTACTATGGATGCGCATTGGCAAGCTCCAGTTTATGATGAAAATGGTAACATTGACAGCACTTGGTGGAGCTTTGTTATCGAAGAATACTTCGCTTGCTGGTCTGCTAGTGGAGTTAGTAACTGCGAATAAGAGTTCTTCAAAGTACCCAATAATTGACTATTCAACGGATTGGTTTGAGTGAACTGTGAGATCACATCCAGGGTTTTCGCGAAGGAATCAGCTTGAGCAGCAATAGCAGAGTATTGGGTAAAGAAAGATTCAGTTCTCACTATGAATGCATTCATTTCTCTATCCATAAAATCTTGCTGGCGAGACACCTTCAACAGATTATCTTGAAGCAAGGTGATTTGATTAGTTAGGGTCTGCATACTGGCATTTAGCGATCTATCCAACTTATCAATAGCCATTGCAATAGTATCTACCTGTTTGGTCGAAGATCTACCCAACCTTTCAGCTAGCAGTGATGAGATGGTAGAGGTATAAGGCAGGGTAGAACGGGATTGGCCACTGGGGATTGTGGGATTGATACAGCTTGGCTTGGTTGTTGGCCTAGCTGTTGACCTGGTTGTTGGGTTGACTGTTGAGGTTGCTGAGAGAATCTAGCCAATATCTCAGCCTTAGAAGGGCATCCAGGTCTACGCTTGGGCTTCTCTTCAATGGGTTTATTAGGCCGTAAGCGGCTTGGTCGAAATGGTAGGCGATGAGCAAGCACCGATCGGAATCATTATTATCTATGCGCAATAATACTCGCCCTAATATATTGATGGCGGTATTACTTCGCAAAAACTGCCTGCTAGGAAGTTCAGATACGACGTTCATTACGCAGCCTCTTATCTGTTATCGACAACTTTGTAACTAAGCACACATAATTCTAAATATGGTGAGATTTGCTGCATTCCTTATTTTGTTAACTCTTGTCAGCCAAAATTTGGCAGGAGGTTTCTCCTGTGCAATGTTTGGCACTTGCAAAGATAAGGACGATAATATGGCTTGCTCCATGGCTTGCTGCGCACAAGCGAAATTGCCAGTCGCTTCACCGGCAGCGCAACTCTGTTGCGAAATGGGATGCGGCAAACCTACTAACACTAATTCAGGAATGCATCCTGAAACTGTCAGCATATCTCAACCATTAGCGTCTTCCATTACTACAGTAGACATAGACTCATTTGAGCGACCAATGTCAGTAGATGTTTCTACTTCTATTCAGTCGCTTGATGTTCGATTTCTTCATCGGGATCATCATCCTCTTTATATCAATCATGTTACCTTATTGATCTAAATCGGCTAACAGAGCCGAAGTGTGTCCATTGCTCGCCTGATGCTTCATTTGCACAGGTATTAATAGACTAGTAGGACAGGATCAGCCACAGGTTGATCTACATTCCTTATCTTTGGTAATTGGGAAAATACGCCAATTTCATGGATAAAACACAAAGCTCATATGAATATTCTTTATCTAAAAACGCTATTCTTTGTCATAGCTGTAGTTGCCATGCTGTTGGCATATTTAGAACCAGGTCTTGCTCAAGGATTTACTGTGCAGCGTACAACTGATTCAACTGCCACAGTTCCAATCGTCATTCATTACGTTTGGCTAAACGCGAGGCGAAATACCCTGAAGTCGGGTTGGGTTTTGTATATCACAATCGTTCGAATTTACCTGATTTCTACAGCTATGAAGTCACACTCAAGCTTCCACTCTACACTTTTACCTAGCAGCGATACGCTATTGAAGAGCAATCTGCAAACCTTGCTGCTACACGCTCACGACTTTCTTCAACAAGTTCTCTCATTCGTTACAGGTTGTGCGATGCGCATATGCGGGCACTCAATGCGGCAAGGCTAATTCAGTTGCATGAGAAAGGGATTATCCCACAAGCGACTCTGGCGCTTGAGAGCGCGATGGCTTCTTACCAGGTAGGGAAAGTAGATTTCTTGACTCTGTTGACAGCTTTGAAACGCGCGCTCAATTACGAAACGCGTTATTGGGAGTTGCTTTCTGATTATCAGAAGGCGCTGGCTGAGATGGAAACCTACGTTGATATTGAGCTAACTAAGTAAAAGGAGGAAGAGATGGAGTCTCCAAAACTGCCTGAAGCGTCACAGGATGATCAGAGGAGAGTTATCACTCGCAAACAACAGGTGTTGTTTACAGTAGTGTTTCGTGATAAAGACAAGTACAGATAACCGGAAAGATCAAAGCGCTTTACAAAAGGATGTAGCAAGCCATCAGCACAACAAGGAGATCGAATATTGGACCTGTTCGATGCATCCATTCGTCAAACAGTCAGGACCTGGGAAATGTCCGATTTGTGGTATCGATCTTACTCCTGTCAAAAGGGGTGACTCCGCTCAAGATGATTCGTCAAATGATGCGATGAGTGATAGCACGACTTTTACTATCACACCAGAGCGACAACAACTCATTGGCGTCAAATTGACCGAAGTTCAACCTCAACTATTCGAAAAGAAGATTCGTGCTGTTGGCAGTGTTGTTGTTGATGAAACAAAGATCGTTGATGTGCAGCCCAGGTTCAACGGCTGGATTGAGAATGTCTATGCCAATCAAACTTGGCAAGCCGTTAAGCGCGGCGATCCTCTCTTTACTGTTTACAGTGCCCGAAGTAAAAGTTGTGCGAGGACAATCCTTCTTTGGTCTCTCGTTTGTCTACGCCATCTTTGAAGATGGTACTGATATCTATTGGGCTCGTAGCCGCACGCTCGAATACATCAACGCGCTACGTGACAAACTTCCTCAAGATGTTGCTCCTACACTCGGTCCTGATGCGACTGGTGTTGGTTGGGTATATGAATATGCCCTTGTCGATGAAACCGGCCAGCATGATCTTCAGGAACTGCGTTCATTTCAGGATTGGAATTTGAAATATGTAATTGAATCTGTTCCTGGTGTGGCTGAAGTGGCCTCTGTAGGTGGGTTCGTAAAGCAATATCAAGTTGAGCTGGATCCAAACAGGCTGCTTGCATATAAACTTCCTGTGGATCGTGTGATCGAATCCATCAGACGCAGTAATGCTGATGTGGGAGGTCGCGCGATAGAATTCGGCTCAACCGAATAAATGGTGCGGGGTCGAGGTTACATCAAATCACTTGATGATATTCGCAATATCTCGCTTGGCACAACGGAAAGCGGCACACCGATCTTTCTACGTGATGTAGCTGATGTGAAGATTGGTGCTGAACCGAGACGCGGACTCGCAGAATTGAATGGGCAGGGCGAAACGGTTGGCGCAATTGTAGTGGCTCGTTATGGTGAAAATGCATATAACGTAATCAAGCAGGTTAAAGAGAAGATTGAATCTGTGAAAGATTCACTTCCCACAGGAGTCAAAGTCGTTACTGTTTACGATCGCTTTGATCTGATCCAGCGAGCCATTGATTCGTTGCAGAAGGCTTTAGTAGAAGAGTTAATTGTTGTTGGGATATTCATCATCATATTTCTGCTTCATGTTCGCAGCGCTTTGGTACCGATTATTAGCTTACCGCTGGTGGTACTTGCTTCTTTTATCCCAATCTACTATATGGGGCTTACAGTCAATATTATGAGCCTGGGCGGAATTATCATTGCAGTTGGAGCAATGGTTGATGCCGCCATTATTTTCGTTGAGAATGCGCACAAAAAATTGGAGGAATGGGAAGAGGCTGGGCGACCAGGCAATCGTATAGATGCACTTATTAGCGGTTTTCGTGAAGTTGGCGGGTCTATATTTGCCTCGCTGCTAGTACTCACGGTCTCATTTATTCTGGTATTTACTCTGGAAGCTCAAGAAGGAAGACTCTTCAAGCCGCTCGCTTATGGCAAGACATTTGCCATGTTCTTTGCCGCAATCCTATTTCAAACCGTTCCTGGAACACGTAGCGCTTTTGCTGAGAGGCTAACAGGTGGTTATTTTATCGACTATGAGATCAACCGTGAAGCGGTTGCTCGATATGGCCTGAATATCTCGGATGTTGAAGAGATCATTGAAACAGCTATTGGAGGTAAGAGCATTGCCAATACGGTTGAAGGACGGGAGCGTTATCCCATCACCGTTCAATACCTGCGTGAACTGCGTGACAATGAGGCTGCGCTGGAACGAGTGCTTGTACCCACACCTGCAGGCGCGCAGGTGCCTATTTCGCTGCTTGCCAATATCCGGTTCAATACCGGTCCGCATATGATCCAGAATGAGGACGGTTATCAATACGGCGTTGTTTTTGTGGATGTCTCTGATGAAGATTATGAAGGCTATGTTAACAAGGCGCAGGAGACTATAAAAAATAGAGTTCAATTGCCTGCGGGCTACCGTATTGAATGGGCCGGCCAGTATCAATCGCTGCTCAGAATGCGTGAGCGTTTGAAACTTGTTGTGCCGGTTACGCTCTTCATAGTCTTCTTTATTCTCTACATGAATTTCAATTCCTGGAAACATACATTGATTGTGTTGCTGGCTGTACCTTTTTCACTGGTCGGTTCGGTATGGCTACTCTATTTGCTCGGATTCAATTTGAGCGTAGCTGTTTGGGTAGGAATGATCGCGCTGGCAGGAGTTGATGCAGAGACTGGCGCAGTAATGTTGCTTTATCTGGATCAGGCTTATGACAAAGCCAAAAAAGCTGGTCGCATGGTCAATTTTGGGGATCTGCGCGAGGCTATTCATGAAGGCGCAGTAAAGCGTCTGCGACCGAAGGTTATGACTGTCTTTACTGATGTTGTTGGGCTGATGCCTGTAATGTGGGCTTCATCAATGGAGACTGGAATAGATGTAACAAAGCGAATGGCAGCGCCGATTGTAGGCGGTCTTATCACCTCTTTCCTTTTGGAGCTAACAATCTATCCAGCTATATATGCAATATGGAAGCATGCAGAGATGGCAGGCTGGAGAAAAGCTCTCTTCTCCAGACCGCTTAAAACAACTGAGCAGACATTCTCACAACCCAATTCTGTTGTGCCAGGCGACATATCAAATCCAAATATTGAAGGATCCCTTGCGCCAGTGATTCATGGCGTTAGCCGCCGCGAATTGATGCTATGGATACTCGGAGCATTAATCTTGTCCGTGTTGATCTGGATTATCGGTTGGCGTCTTATTTAGCCAGGGAAGGATGTATCAGCAAAATGGTAAAAGCATTATTGACACTGATTCTTTTATTCAATGCTCATTCAGCGCTTGCATTTCAGGATACACTTGAGAGTGATCGGAAAGATATTGGTCGCTACCTCAATGGCTTTCTTGAGCACTCAAAAAGTGCGGCAGCAGCCAACGCTGTAAAGGAAGCCGACAAACATCGCCGTGCAGCAGCAGAAGCATTCTGATATCAGAGACATTGGCAGACTGGGCCGTAATAAATTCGAGATTGCAACTTATGAAGGACAGTTCGGCACTGATGGTAAGAGTTATATTTTGATCTGAAGCGGCCAATGACAGAGGCAGAGTACGATAGTTTATGGAAGAGATTGTTTGAATGCGAGCCTGATCTACAGCCGCGTCCCTTACCAAATAAACATAACTTATCTAATCAACCGCGAGAACGAGTTCTTAAACCTTAACTATATTCTTCAAAACCTCTACAAAATAGGAATAAATATTGCTCTATATAACCCTAGGAGCAGTTGCCACCGACCTGTTCAAATTGCAAACCTCAACCCGTTTAGAAAGGGATGGTATATCTATAAAAGCAATATCAGCCATTCTTGCATTTGTGATGAGTATTGTGTCGATTTCTTGTGGTCGCAGCGGAAGCGATGTGAGCAATCTCAAGCCGATTGAGCAACAGCGAACAGAGAGAGTATATCGTTTCAGTTCTTGCTGAGACCGGAGAATTGAAGCAAGGGAAAAGGGTTTTATTTGGGAATTTCGCAGAGCATCCGACAATCAGCGCGTCAATGTAGAAAACGTTCAAGTGAGTTTGTCAATGCCAATGCCGGGGATGTCTACAATGACAGGTGAGACAGCGGTTAAGCCAACCGATACTCCTGGTCTCTATAAAGTAGAAAGCAACATTTCAATGGTCGGCGACTGGCAATTAAACGTCAAGTTTGGAGATGATCAACAGGCCAGATTCATGCCGCGAGCTTCTTGATCAGCTTGATAAGGTTTTAGGAAATTTAGCCATAAAGGAGGAAGCTTTTATGTCTAAAACTGTATCGATAATACTGGTGATAGTAGCAGCATTGATTCTTATTCCGCTCATTTGGATGTTGACAATGGGTGGCGGAATGATGGGTGGTATGGGTGGATGCCCGATGTGAGTTATTGGAATTATTGGCGGGGTACTCGTCATTGGTCTGTTAATCTGGCTCATCGTTACCCTATCAAGGCGCACAGGATAATGTGTTGCTAAATATGGTTGAGACACTTATTAGAATGTAGATTCATTAGGCCGCTTGGTGATAACTCTAATCTTCCTACTGGCATATTCTTTAACGGTAGAGCAACCTAGTTACATTACTAACCGATAATTAAAGTAACAATTATAAATCAATTAATCAAATTAAGATGCGAATAAGAGTTAGGAGGCGTTATGGTAAGAGCCGTAGACGGTGGTAGTGTGTCTATAGGTGGAGGCAATAACTCTACCTACACAGTAAGATCTGGTGATACTCTGGCAGAAATTGCTAACAGAAATAATATTAGTCTTGATTCCTTAATTAAAGCTAATCCACAAATTAAAAACCCTAGTTTAATAATGCCTGGTCAACAAATTAATATTCCTACAGCAGCTAGAACAGGTTCACTGGGTGGGTTAACAGTGTCTCGTGTTGCTGCTCCTAGTGAGGGGCCTCCATCAGCTAGCACTATACTACGTGAAGGCAGTCGTGGATCCGCAGTACGTCAATTGCAGGATGCACTACGTGCTAAAGGTTTTAATCCTGGTCCTTCAGATGGTGTCTTTGGCTCACGTACAGAGGCAGCATTAAAGGCTTTTCAAAGTAGCCGAGGAATTCCTGCTGATGGTGTTTATGGCCCACAAACTCGTGCGGCATTTTCACGTGGTGCTAATGCTCCAGTAGACAATACACCAAAACCTAAAGGTAATGGCTCCGTTTCATATAATGGTAAACGGGTTTCTGATCCAGTATTAAGAGATAAGTTAGAGCAAATTGCTGACCTTTTTGGTCGTAATATTACAGTAACCAGTGGTGATCGTGATTTTGTTCCCAAAGGTGGTAGTAAAACAAGCCTACATCTTGCTCATCGTGCTGTAGATCTTCATGTAAATGGTTTAACTGATGCAGAGGTTTTTGCTAAATTAAAATCTAGCGGTATTCTCAATGGTGGCTATGAAGTTATTTGGCATGGCACAAATACAGCAACAGGTGGTCCTCATATTCATATAGGTCGATATGGTGATGGCCGTGCTAGTAAATTCAAAATAGAGGGCGTGCCGGGCCGTTCTCCCGCAGGTGTTTATACAAGTGTTTAAGCAATTGACCTCCTCCGCGTCCTGAAGAACGCGGATTCCTTAGCTGCTAACAACTGTCTGAAATGCTAAGGAACTGGGCAGCATATGAACAGATATATCCCAAGGTTGATGCTTCACAGGTGAGTCCAACGACTTCGCCTCAGCATCCAGCAACGCTCAGCCCGAGCGCCGTTCCTAGAAAGGAATTGATAATCTTTCTCTGCTTAGCGGTTCAAATTTTACGTGGTAGCCTTTCCACCACAACACCCTATTTGAAATTCAAAGAGCCGCGATGCCTGTTTCCAGTTAGGCTGATGGGCACTGAACCGGGGTTGGATTCGCATCCGTATTGGAGAGCGGCAAGATCACCATCTTCGTCTATATTTTACAATGGCTAAGTGTGGTATTCATCCTCGGCCTAGAAAAAACTTTGGCCCAGGTCTTCTGCCGAAGATTGATAAAAACAGATACCAAAGCAACGGAAACAGATACTGCGGCTTTCGTCGCTTTGGTATAGAGAAGTAGAGTAGACTACTATTGTTTATGTCGGGCTTAAATATAGTTAGACGATCCCAACAGAGAAACCTGTTTTTAGTGAATACCATCTATTTACCAATCAAACTACAATAAATGGCAATGTATGGCACTTACTATGTAAGCATATATCTGCATAACCCAAAGACTATACTTTTCCACAACCAACTGGGGTTTGTTGTAGGTAAGCGGTTAAGTCACCACTGCGAGTAGTTTGGACAACCTACTGAAACAATTATTAAGAATCGTTCCAGGCTATTACAGCCGACTGTAATATATTCTGGGTACGTCCAGACTTATTCTATGTTTATCTCTAGAGAATTTTAGAGGAACTGATGATTAAGCTAATCTCTAATGATTTTAGATCATCCATTCATCGGTCAGATAGAACTTCTAGCCAGTTCATTTCGACAGCTTATTAAAAAAACGGTGAGTATTGCTGAGTTTTCTATAACTATTAAATCTTGGCTTACTCTGTAATTGGGAACTTGCTCTATCTATGTAAACAATCAGGCAGCCAGTTATCTCAATCTTTATTTAGAGGTACTTACTCATGACCAGACAACATCTAGGTACTATATTATCACTGCTACTGGGCTTGCTCAGCATCCCCCCAGTCGTATTTGGCCAATCAAATGGCACAGTTAGCGGTACGGTGACATTGGAAAGTTCTGGCAAGCCCGTACACAATGCAACTGTCACAATTATTCAATTAAAGCGTTCCACTAACACTGATGACAATGGCCATTACGAGTTTACCGATGTGCCTGCAGGTAAATATGATATCAGCGCACATCTGGAACGAGTACCAGATGTCGTGCAAACGGTAACTCTGGTCGGCGACAGTGCTGCTAGTATCGATTTTCAGTTACAACTGAGAGTGGCAGGCGAGCAGGTAGTTGTTACTGCCAGCGGTGATGAAGAAACATCTTTCAATTCTATTCAATCTGTTACTACGGTAAACGCCTTGGAGCTGTCTGAGCGTAACTCACAATCACTTGGTGAGGTACTCGATCATGAGTTGGGTGTGGCAAAGCGTTCTTTCGGTCCTGGCTCAGCACGCCCGGTCTTACGTGGTTTTGATGGCGATCGTGTGCTGGTATTACAAGATGGTGATAGGATTGGCACGCTTGGTTTTCAATCCGGTGATCACGCTGAATCGGTAGATATTTTATCACTAGAGAAATTGGAAGTCGTCAAAGGCCCTGCAACACTTCTTTATGGCAGTAACGCGATTGGCGGTGTGGTCAATGCTATCACTGGTCACGATCATGCACTGCCTGGTCTGAGTGGCTATCTTACCGGAGTTGGCAGCACAAACTATTATCAAGGTGGAGGCAGCGCTGGTATTCAATATGGCACTAAGAATTGGCTATTCTGGGGTGGTGGTAGCAGCCAGCGCACAGGTGATTATAATACTCCATTGGGCAGAGTAACTAACTCTTATGTGTTCAACAAATCAGGCTATGGTGGGGTTGGTTACTATCCAGGTCTGAGCTTCTTTACACTCAACTATACCTATGACAAGAAGCGCTATGGCATCCCCTTCAACACTGCAGAAGAAGATCCAGAAGTGGTCTTCCTCAATCCACGCCGTAACAGTATCCAGTTTACTGGTGGCACACGCGAAATCGGCTCGTTTATTGATGGTGTACACGTCTCTCTTCAATATACTGATTATCGTCATGAAGAGAAGAATGGTTTTACCCAAGAAGTAAACACTGCCTTTAAGAATAAAACCTTTACTTACCGGGGCGAGTTTGATGAAAAACGAGTTG
>JBFLVQ010000330.1:0-10122 GCA_040758525.1 Acidobacteriota bacterium | reverse complement strand
AATTGAAATCCAATTATCCTATCTGTGAAGTATTTTCTTATCAGTATCTGAACCAATTCATCCTGTTCGTGAGTCTTGGTATTGATGGCAAGTTGGATAGTGTTGACCTTATTATCCTCCTTCCGACTAATAATCTGTAAACCCCAAGCCTCTAAAAAAGCCTGCTCAAACCTGGTAATATTGGCTATTATTCCACTAGTATTCTTCATATTCACGTAAATCATGGCGGCATCCTACTATCAAAATCGCTGTATATATATTGGATGGATTATTTTGCGTTACGTTTGATTATGAACGTTATCTCGTAGAGATTCTACCAGAGCTTTAACAATAGTGCAACCATAATTGCTTCCATTCTGGCAATTTTCCGGCAATACAATCACCCTATTTTTCCGTTATCCATCAAGCTAATTTTGATTGTTTTGAAATAGCTTTAACATACTCGGTAATTAAGGGATGTGAGGTACCGGCAAGTGCTGATCGCTCTGGTTGAAATACTGTCCCAATAAAAAATGGATGTTGCGTCAACTCGACGACTCTTGGCTCGCCATTAGTATCAACCCCACTAATTACCATTTCACTATCTACAAGTAGGTTTACCAAAAGACGCCAGAAAACTCGGTGCTTTAGCGCCGAGATGAATAGCGGCCTTGGCCAGGGGTGCGGGGACGGCAAATCCCTGCACAGAGAGAATCCCAAGAGAGAGGCACAGCCTCTCTCTTGGCAGCAAGCGGGGATACACGCCCCATTTGCTGGAGATATCAGTAGGTGGATGCCTGTGCGCAAAGCCCAGTGGCGTTCAGCTCTGATGTCAAGCGTAGCGGTTAACCAAGAGAACAACCCTACAAATGCCACCACTGCTTTCCTCAATAGCCTCAGCTATCCAGCATATATCTAGCCAGATTATGTACCTGTAATTTTTTTTGGAAAAACTCACTAGAATAAGGGATGTTTGGGAGAAAAATTAATAATCCCGTACCTATCCAGTCGCTAGTTATAAAAAATCCCTTGGTGGCTTTTAATTTGACCAAATCTGGAGAGATTATGGAAGACAAAGGCTCAGGTTCACAATATGAATATTTAATAATCGGTGCTGGCCCGGCAGGACTTCAACTTGGCTACTTTCTGGAAAAGGCCGGTCATAACTACTTAATCCTAGAGGCGGGTGACACTGCTGGCACTTTCTTTAAGAGCTTTCCTCGCCATCGTACACTGATTTCAATTAACAAAGTATTCACAGGATATGATGACAAAGAGATCAACCTGAGATGGGACTGGAACTCATTATTGAGTGACGAGGGACAGCCTCTCTTTAAGGACTATTCGCATTCATACTTTCCTAAGGCTGAAGATCTAGTGAGTTATCTAAGTGATTACGCAGTTCGCTTCAAGATAAAAGTCAAGTATGGGGTAAAGATAGTTGGGGTAACTAGAGATGACTGTTTCCACCTTATTGATGAGAAAGGTAACGAGTATCGCGGCTTGCGTTTAGTGGTCGCCGCTGGCTTTACCAAGCCATATATTCCTGCTATCGAAGGGATAGAGTTGGCAGAAAACTATTGTGATGTTTCGATCGAACCCAAGGATTTTATTAATCAGCGAGTACTAGTGATTGGCAAAGGCAATTCCGGTTTTGAAACTGCTAACAATCTAGTAGAGGTTGCTGCTTCGATCCATTTAGTCAGCCCTACACCTGTTAAGATGGCCTGGAAGACCCATTTCGTGGGTAATCTACGCGCCATCAATAATACTATCCTCGATACCTATCAGTTAAAGTCTCAAAATATCATTATTGATGCAAAGATCGATAAGATCATACGTAGAGATGGGAAATACCTGGTCTGTTTCGATTACACACATGCCAATGGAGAGAAGGAAAAGTTGTTATATGATCGTGTAATTGTCTGCACAGGCTTTCGCTTTGACAATTCCATATTTGATAATTCCTGCCAACCAGAACTGATGATCAACGATCGCTTTCCCAAACAGACTAGTGCCTGGGAGTCGACTAATGTAAAGGATCTATATTTCGCTGGCACGCTAATGCAAATGCGTGATTATAAGAAGACGACCTCCGGTTTCATACATGGTTTCCGTTACAATATAAAGGCGCTCTTCCATATATTAGAGCAGAGGTACCATGATCAGGAATGGTCATATAGACTGCTCGACTTCATACCGGAAAATATTGCTGAGGCCATTATCGAGAGGGTTAATAAGTGTTCGGGGATTTGGCAGCAATTTGGCTTCCTTTGCGATCTGATCATTATCGATGAGCAAGGGAAGGTACGTTACTATAATGATGTCCCCAGTGATTATGTTCACGATGGTGGTTTCGGCTCGCGTAGACACTATTACACCGTCACCCTTGAATATGGTCCCGATCACCTTTATAACGATCCTTTCGAGATCCATCGTATTGAACGCCATGATGTTACCAACGCACACTTAAGCACCGGCCTACATCCAATTGTACGTCACTACTCTTTTGGCAAACAGATCTGTGAACACCATGTAATTGAGGACGTTGCTTCGGAGTGGAAAGAAGAGGTACATGTCAAACCATTGGAGGAATTTTTACAACATCAATTGATATCACGGGCGGCAGTTTCATAAGGCCATCTGCTTACCTGTAATTTTTTGGAAGAAAAGCCACTAAAGTTTAAAGGTAGTTCCAAGGTGTCAAGACCAGCAGTAACAGGTTAGCGTGGGAGAGGTTTCAATGGTTAAGATAAAGGTAATCTTAATAAAAGTGCTGGTTGGGTTTATTGTTATTACACTCTTGCATGTTTGGTTGAATATAGGTTTTTCCAAGCTAGGATTTACTGTTGAAAAGCAGGAAAAGACCACATTCAAAGTTGGATTTCTGCCTGTGACCTGACATCTTACTTGTCCTGTCACTGATTGGATCAATATGAAGACCAGTGGCGAGGGCTTCTTTGAACCCGTGCGGTTCAGTGGATTTCCTGAATTAAAAGAGGCTTTTGCCTCGGGCTACCTACCCGCAACATTTATGCTTGCGCCAATGGCAATGGTACTGCGCGAGCAAGGTTTACCAATAAAAATTGTCTATCTAGGCCATCGTGATGGTACCGCAATTATGGTACATAAGGACTCTGGTATCTATAACTTTAAAGATTTAAAAGGCAAAACCATTGCGGTGCCAAATCGTTACTCAAATCAATTTTTTCTTATCTACAAAGGTTTGCGCGACAATGGCCTATCCATTGACAAAATTAAGATTGTAGAAATGCCACCTCCGGATATGCCGGCAGCACTCTATTCAAAATCGGTTGATGCAATCGTGTCTGGCGAGCCCTGGATGGCAAAAAGCCAATTAGACGGGTATGGCCGAGTGCTTTATCAAGCGAAAGAGCTCTGGCCAAATTTTATCTCCTGTGTATTGGTAGTTCATGATCGAGCTATTAAAGAGAATCCAGAATGGGTACAAAGATTGGTAGATGGTATTGCCAGCAGCGGCAAGTGGCTAGAATCAGGTATGGAAAGAAGAATGAAAGCAGCAGAAACAATAGCACAAAACTATTACAACCAAGATCCCAAATTATTACGATATGTACTCAGTACTCCTCCAGACAGGGTTACTTACCTAAATCTCATGCTTGCTAAAAAAGATTTCGAAGAGATCGAGAAGATTGCTCTTGAAGCAGGAATTTTAAAAAGAAGTATTGCTTTTGAAGAATATACCGATGCCAGGTTTTCCCAACAGACACTGGCTGCTCAGCCCTGGTCCTATCAATTGGAGGTTAACAAATGAGAGCAGGCTACGAGCGGTTTCTCTTGCCATTAATACTAGCCGGCTTGTTTATCATAGTTTGGTATTTTACTGTGAAATTATCTGGCACTGAGATCTTTCCCAAACCGATACAAGTACTTACAGGAATGCTTGAGCTTGCTCGCAAAGGATTATTGGCCAAATATATTGTTGCTTCTTTGTTTCGTGTTTCAGCAGGTTTTCTATTAGCACTAGTAATCGGCATTCCCTTTGGTCTGTTATTGGGATGGTTCGGGCGTGCCTATCATATGTTCAATCCTGCTATACAGGTTTTGCGACCAATATCGCCAATAGCATGGATTCCTGTGGCCGTTCTATGGTTTGGTGTAAGTGATCTGGCACCAATCTTTTTGATTCTGCTTGCTAGTCTCTTTCCAATAACCACAGCATCGATCGCTTCAGTACAGAATATACAGCCAGTCTATTTACGCACAGCTCAGAACTTCGGTATTAAAGGGCTGACATTGTTTACCAAAGTGATATTTCCTGCCGCACTACCACAGATCATTACTGGAGTACGTATTGCTTTGGGAATCGCCTGGCTAGTAGTTGTGGCAGCAGAGATGATCGCAGTGAACTCTGGTCTAGGCTATCTCATTATCGACGCACGCAATGCTGGTATGAGATATGACTTAGTAGTAGCTGGAATGGTACTTATTGGATTGATCGGGTTGGTGCTCGATTTTTTAGTCAGGCGATTGGAATTGTTAGATGAAGTACGTTGGGGCCTTAACCGTCGTTGATGTCCTCACTGTTTATTTCAGGATGGGAGAAGACTAGTTGTGAGTGATGAATATCACCATAGAGATCGTAACAGTATTGAGAGCTCCTCATTAAAGATTGTTGTTCGGGATCTATGGATGGAATTTCAAGAAAATAGAGCTTCTGCGTCAGTATCAAAGGATAGCGCAAGAGGCTCTGTTGCCGTGCTGGAGAGGATCAATCTAGCCGTAAGGAAAGGTGAGTTTGTCTGTATTGTAGGCCCTTCTGGTTGTGGTAAATCGACCCTGCTTAATATTATTGCTGGCTTTCTCAAAGCTTCACAAGGGCAAGTACTAGTCGATGGTCTAGCGGTAGCTGAGCCAGATGCCAAACGTATCTTCATATTTCAGGAAAGCAGTGTCTTTCCCTGGCTTACCACAGAGGAGAATATCAGCTTTGTATTGTCTGGCAAAACCCTGACTGAACGCCAACCCATTGTTGCCCATTATATTGAGATGGTTGGTCTAAATGGATTCGAAAAATCGTATCCTCATGAATTGTCTGGAGGAATGAAGCAACGTGTTCAGATTGCACGAGCGCTTGCCGCCAATCCAGATGTTCTTTATATGGATGAACCATTTGGCGCACTCGATTTCCTCACACGCTTAAATATGCGTGCAGAATTGATCCGTATCTGGCAACAAGAGAAAAAGACAATTATTTTCGTCACTCATGATGTTGAGGAGGCAGTACAACTCGCGGATCGAGTGGTGGTGATGAGCCGGCGCCCGGCCACTATCAGCACAATTATCGAAGTCAATTTAGCTCGTCCACGCGATCTAGATGCTCCCGAATATCTCAGTATTCGTGATGAGATCTTTGAAGTTATGGGGCTCGATTACACAAGCAAGCCACTAGTGAATAGTGTTGAATCAGCCTCTGCAGCAGCCTTACCAAGAAAGTTGTTTGTGCCAATAAGATCGAAGAAGCTTGATGCTGATGTGATTATCATTGGCGGTGGTCCTGCTGGCGCCGTGCTAGGTAACTATTTGGCCCACGCTGGAGTGGATCATTTCATTGTAGATAAGGCCCACTATCCTCGCGCTCATGTTGGTGAATCACTCTCCTACTCAACCAATACTATTCTTGAAGAGATCGGGTTCCTGCCTGTAATGGCTCAGGCAGGATTTCTCCCTAAACCTGGAATAACCTGGACATCCTGGCAAGATCAGGAGGAGATTGATATAGAGTTTAGTGATCTAGGTGAAATGGGCCACACCTATCAAGTAGATCGCGCTAGGTTTGATGATCTCTTACTTAAACATGCTCGTGAGCAGGGTTCAAGAGTTTTTTCTGGAGCGCAGGTAGAACGTATCGATTTTAATCGACAAGGTTTTGCCAATGGTATTACAGCGGTATTGGGTGAATCTAGATTTCCTCTTAAATCACGTATGGTTGTTGATGCTTCCGGTCGGCAGACCATTCTTGGTCGTCAACTCAAACTCTTAAAGCCATATGCTGGTTTTCCTGAAGTAGCAGTACATAGTTGGTTCACTGGTGTGACACGAGGGAGAAAACAGACTGCGGATTTTACCCATATACATCTATTGCCTATACCGGAGAGTTGGGCCTGGCAGATCCCTATAAACAATGAAGTGACTTCCATAGGTTTAATTACTCAGCGTGAATATTTTGTCAAGTCTGGAGAGGATGTCGATCAGTTTTTCCAATGGATGATCAGCTTAAATCCGATTCTTGCGCAACGTATGAGTGGAGCTGTAAGGCTACGTGAATTGAGAATGGATGGCAACTTTAGCTATGCAATGGATAAATTTGTTGGTAATGGTTGGTTGATGATAGGAGATGCCGCATTTTTTATCGATCCAATCTTCTCTTCAGGTTTAAGCACAGCTATGCACTCTGCTAAGTTTGCTGCCCAAGTGATCATTGATGCCTTAGCAGAAAATGAGATTAGCTGCGCATACTTGAGCAGTTACGAACATAGAATGCGACAGGAGGTAGAAATTTGGCAGAATCTGGTGCGCCTTTTCTATCAAGTGGCTCCTAGCTTCGCTAGAGTTATTTCTCAAAGCGAACATCGCAAGCAGTTTCTACGCTTATGTGAGGGTGAAATCCATGACTTATCGGCTCATCAAACCTTAGCTAAACTCAAAGACACTTTTGATGCCACGTGGATTGATAGAACAGAAGAATTCTCTCAATGTATTGAAAATCGGCTAGAGGGTAAAGAGAAGAGATAGCCTGTCCATTCTCTCCTATTAATATGGCATTTCTTTAGCAAAACTTTAAGGGTTGAGTTTTTCACTCGCCAACTTTAACCGGTAATTTTTTCTCTGCCTACTATCAAGGTATGAAAAGCATCAGTTGCTCATAGCACTGAGGTGTCCTGTAAAACAATTCCATTATCAAATGGGAGGTTAAGGAGCAATGAGTAGTTCCATTACCGATTCCAAGCAAGACATTGCAATTATCGGTATGGCCGGTCGTTTTCCCGGTGCCAATAATATTGCAGAGTTTTGGCAGAATTTGCGCCAAGGAATAGAGTGCATCTCTTTTTTTTCTGATGAGGAATTGGTCTCCTCAGGTATCGATCAAGCGACATTGCAGGACCCTAATTATGTTAAAGCGGCAGGGACATTGAATGGTATTGAGTTGTTCGATGCTTCGTTCTTTAATTTCAGTCCTAGAGAGGCTGAGATAATGGATCCACAACATCGCCTCTTCTTAGAGGCGGCTTGGGAAGCATTAGAGACGGCTGGCTACAACAGTGATACCTATCCAGGTCGAATAGGCGTTTATGCTGGTGCAGGCATGAATACCTATCTGCTATTCAATCTCTATTCTAATCCTCAATTTGTCCGATCAGTTGGAGATTTTCAGACAATGATCGGCAATGACAAAGATTTCCTGCCCACACGGGTATCTTACAAATTGAATTTACGTGGACCTAGTATCAATGTTCAGACCGCCTGCTCCACCTCACTAGTAGCCATCTGTCTGGCTTGCCAAAGTTTGCTCAATTACCAGTCTGATATAGCGTTGGCAGGTGGCGTTTCTATTCGAGTACCAAATCAGAGAGGCTATTTTTACCAACCAGGAGGGATACTTTCACCAGATGGACATTGTCGGGCTTTTGATGCCAAGGCGCAAGGGACAGTAATAGGCAGTGGTTTAGGTATTGTCGTGCTAAAGCGGCTAGAAGAGGCACTACAGGATAGGGATTGTATACATGCTGTGATCAAAGGTTCTGCAATCAACAATGATGGTGCTCTAAAAGCCGGTTATACCGCGCCAAGCATTGATGGTCAGGCTGAAGTCATTATGGAAGCTTGCGCTATGGCCGAGATCCCATTTGATACGATCTCTTACATAGAGACCCATGGTACAGGTACGACTTTAGGCGATCCTATAGAGATTGCCGCGCTAAATCAGATCTTTCGTACTCATACTAAAAAGAGAAACTTTTGCGCCATTGGCTCAGTAAAGACCAATGTTGGCCACCTAGACACTGCTGCCGGTGTCGCTGGCTTAATCAAAACTGTACTGGCGCTTAAACACAAACAGTTGCCACCTAGTCTACATTTCGAATCGCCGAATCCACAACTCGATCTTGCCCATAGCCCTTTTTACGTTAATAACCGGCTTACTGAATGGCAAGCTGATCTTGCTCCATTACGGGCTGGCGTCAGTTCTTTTGGTATTGGTGGCACTAATGTCCATGTGGTAGTTGAAGAAGCGCCTATTATCGAGTCTGCTGCTAGCGCGAGATCTTGGCAACTATTACTACTTTCAGCAAAGACAGCAACTGCATTGGAAACTACAACAGCAAATCTAGCTGAGCATTTGAGAGAGCATACAGATCTCAGCCTTGCTGATGTTGCCTATACATATCAAATCGGTAGAAAAGCTTTCAATTATCGGCGCTTTTTGGTCTGTCGCGATCTTTCTGATGCTGTGTGTGCATTAAAGAAGGTCGAACCTAATCGGCTCTTCACAGCATACCAGAAGTTGGATGAGCGCCCAGTGATCTTTATGTTTCCTGGCGGTGGCGCTCAATACGTCAATATGGGAAGAGAACTCTATCAAGTGGAGCCTATTTTCCGTGAACAAGTAGATCACTGTCTAGAATTACTCAGACCACAGTTAGGTTTTGATCTAAGCAATCTGCTTTATCCAAACGAGAAAGACGCTCTGGAAATATCAAAGCAGCTACGAAAAACATCGATCGCACTGCCAGCACTATTTTCGATCGAATACGCTCTCGCCAAACTATGGATCAGTTGGGGTATTCGCCCTCAAGCAATGATTGGTCATAGCTTGGGAGAGTACACAGCCGCCTGTCTAGCCGGTGTGATCTCATTAGAAGATGCATTGTCGTTAGTTGTGCTAAGAGGAAGGCTATTCGAGCAACTACCCGAAGGTGGAATGCTCAGTGTGTCATTGTCGCAACGTGAAGTAGCACCATTACTCAATGGAAAACTCTCTTTAGCAGCAATCAATGGGCCAGCTCTTTGTGTTGTTTCTGGTATGGTGGAGGAGATAAACGAACTGGCCTATACACTTAGTGAAAGAGAGGTAGAATTCCGTCATCTGCAGATAGATGTGGCTGCTCACTCGCATATGGTCACTCCGATTTTGAAGCAGTTTACTGAGTTCGTAAAAAGGCTAAAGCTCAATGCTCCAAGCATTCCTTATCTATCTAATGTTACTGGTAACTGGATTTCACCAAAGGAGGCGATGGATGCAAATTATTGGGCTCGTCATCTGCGAGAGACAGTACGTTTTGCTGATGGTTTGCAAGAACTACTTAAAGATCCAGATAGAGTTCTGTTGGAAGTTGGGCCCGGTCAGACATTGAGCACATTGGCTAGATTGTATTCACATAATGGTACAGAAAGAGTCATTCTCTCTTCCTTACGCCATCCTCAGCTACAACAGTCGGATCTAGCATTCTTGTTTCATACTCTGGGTAAGCTTTGGCTAGCAGGAGTAAAAGTGGATTGGTCTGGGTTCTCTGCCAGTGAACAACGCCATCGTGTTCCTTTACCAACCTATCCATTCGAACGAGTGCGTTATTGGATCGAGCCAAAGAAAGAGGCTAACCATCTTAATGATGCAAGTGAACTACAATATGCTACAGAGAGAGAAGATTCATCTAATACTGCTGCTCTTTCCGTCCATTCCAGACATTTGTTACAGGACTATTATGTTGCACCAAGCAATAAGACAGAACAGGTTACTGCGGAGATTTGGGAAAATCTCTTAGGTATCACTCCGATAGGCATCAACGACAATTTTTTTGAATTGGGCGGTCACTCTCTGCTTGCCACTCAGGTGATCTCCAGAGTTCGGGATCTCTTCCAAGTAGAACTTCCTTTACGCAGTCTCTTCGAGATGCCCACGGTGGCAGGGTTGGCCGATCGTATTGAGTCGATCCGTCTAACTAAACAGGCTTCTTGGGTCAGTGCTATGCGGCCTGTTCCTAGAGATATACCATTACCACTATCATTTGCTCAACAACGACTCTGGTTTATCGACCAGTTAGTTCCAGGTAACCCATTCTATAACATCCCTGGCGCAGTCCGTCTGTTTGGCCTGCTCGATGT
>JBFLVQ010000329.1:0-10162 GCA_040758525.1 Acidobacteriota bacterium | reverse complement strand
TGGCCTACATTTCTTTGTCAATTATAAACA
Organism: Acidobacteriota bacterium; assembly: GCA_040758525.1. Classification (GTDB taxonomy): domain Bacteria; phylum Acidobacteriota; class Blastocatellia; order Chloracidobacteriales; family JADJPF01; genus JBFLVQ01. Next base: position 10,132 of record JBFLVQ010000329.1, on the reverse strand, counting down.
AGCAGAGATTCGTCAATGGCAGTTGGAAGCGACGGTAAAAGAGGCAGAGCTACGGGCATTAAAATCACAACTGAATCCACATTTTCTCTTCAATTGCCTAAATAGTATTCGTGCCCTTGTTATTGAAGAACCTAATAGGGCGCAAGATGGTGTGACAAAACTCGCTAGTATTCTACGTTATTGCTTACAGTCTGGTGAGATTGAGACTGCTACATTGAGATCAGAACTACGCTTTGTCGAAGACTATATTGATCTGGAAGCAATTCGTTTTGAAGATCGCCTGGCAGTACATATGCAGATAGCGCCCGATACATTGGATCAACAGATACCGCCTATGACTTTGCAGATATTGGTAGAAAACGGTATAAAGCATGGTATTGCCAAAAGCCCTACCGGGGGAGAGCTTACTGTCAGTGCCTGGATGCAGGAGACAGATCTACATATTCAAGTCTGTAATACAGGATCTCTTGCTACTGGTGAGAGTTCTACCCGTCTAGGTGTTAAGAACGCTTCTGAGCGTCTTAAATTGATCTTTGGTGAAGCAGCTTCATTATCAATAGCTAATACAATTAATAATTGTGTAATGGCAAAGTTGGTGATTCCTACTAAGAGGACAAGTAATGCGAGCATTAATAGTCGATGATGAAAGATTAGCTCGAAATGAATTACGGCGCTTGCTGGTCTATTTTCCGGAGATCATAGTAGTTGGCGAAGCACAAAATGCCGATCAAGCGATTAAGTGTATGGAAGAACTTAAACCGGATCTACTCTTCCTTGATATCCAGATGCCGGGTAAAGACGGCTTTGCCCTACTGGAAGAATTAGATACTGTGCCATTAGTCTTATTTACTACTGCTTACGATGAATTTGCACTTAAAGCATTTGATTTTAATGCTCTCGATTACCTCTTAAAACCGATCGAACTTGCCCGTCTGGCTCAGGCAATCAACAAGGTTGAAGAGATTTTTACTCGCAATACAGTTACATCTCCTGCAAATATCTTAAAACCTACCGATCAGGTCTTTGTGCGCGATGGTGAGCAGTGCTGGTTTATTAAGATCGAAACTATTCAGCTTTTTGAATCTGAAGGAAATTATACTCGTCTGTATTTTGGCACGCATAGACCATTAATACCACGCTCACTCAATGCGCTGGAAGAGCGACTGGATGCAAAAGCATTCTTTCGCGCCAATCGCAAACATATTGTCAATCTTGCTGTTGTAGAAAGTGTTGAAACTGCTGTTAATGGTGGCTTGATACTACAATTGTCAGGCGGGCAGGAGATTGAAGTTTCGCGTCGCCAAGCACAAATATTTCGCGAACGGAAAGGGTTTTAATGCTATTTATCAGATCTGCCTAACAACAATTGCCACCAACGACGATGGTTGCTAGGCGGCGTTGATGAATCGGCTACGGTGGGGGGAGGAGGAGACTGGGCAAGTTTTTGGCGTATACGTGCCTCTTCTGCTACTAACCATTTCACTAGCTCAAAGGCAAGGCCGGTAGTATCGACTTCTTGGTTGCGATATTGCCAACCTGCCAGTTGTGCGCCATCAAAGTAGCCAGGTACAACCAGTGGAGGCGGCAAACTCATCTCGCTACGCACCTCCGGCTGCAGTGCCAAGTGTAGCGCTCGTTTGCCAATATCGGCACTTATCACCAAGCGGGTAAAACAACCAACTCCAGCGATGGCAAAGCGATTGGCATAACGCTGTCCAGAGGCGCGATTAAGCGCTTGATCCTGTTCTTCAGCATCTATACGTAGCTTCTGCTGGCCATAGGATTCATTAAACTGTCTGGCAGCTTGTTGGCAAGCTTGTAGTAATCCTACTAGGCTGTCTAAGAAGTTGCTCTCTTGTTGTTGCACAATCAGTACGCGGTGCTGGTCATCCTCTATACGTGTACGCAAGTTCTGTTCTGCTGCCTTCAGCTCGCGTGCCAAATTCTTGAATGGGTTTTCACTCATAACAGAACTAATATTACGATAATTGGCGTAGGCAGAGTACAGCTTTTTTAAGCCCGCAGCAAACCTGTGAAAAAAATTGCGTATTGAATATTACCCTTTCCAGCGCTAGTATATATTACCTTTGCAGGCTTACTGCGGTAGTGCTAATGAAAGATATTTTCATTTTACCGACGGGACAGATTAGGCCAAATGCGATCAATCTCGAGATGGGGCGTCTCGATCCCGAGAATCTCTGCTTCGACCGTGTTCCAGAGCTTTCCAAATATGCCTTTCGCTCTGCTGCCAAACAACTAGCCGAGGCGGTGATATTGGGCCTACATATGCCCAATCAGTTTGTCACTTCGCATATAGAGCATGCTTGCAATGTCTTTGCCTGTGCTATCTTCCTAGAGCCAAGTATTGTTAAGAACCCACAATTTAATCGCCTGCTTGATGCCGTAGATCGACTAGATACTTTTGGGCCCGCCTACCCTGTCTCTGAAGTTACTGCTAACCAGATTCGTACATTGATGTCGCCAATCTGGAAGTTACGTAATGAAGGCCGTCTATATGCACTATTGCCTAATGAGGTGGCACGCCTGTTACGCACTACTGCCCAACAGGTAATTGACTATTGTAATGGAGTATTGCGACTAGTTATTGAGAAGGAGTCGCCACGCACTTATGAAGTACATTTCGAGCGTGGCGCGGTAATTATTGTAGAAAGCCAGCACTTCGTCTTTGATCTACTCTACAACAAAGGCTATAAGGTATGTATAGTATTCCGTCGCTTAGAGAATGGCTACAAGTTTGATATTGCCAAGCAGTCAGAGTTTGTTCGTTTCGAGCTAAATCTACTGGTGGCAGAGCTAAACAGGCTAGAGCAGGGTTGGGTCTGTACCTCAACCACCGCTCACTCGCCACGTACTGCTAGTAGCACTATTGAGCCAAGCCAGCTTTGGCAACAGATACTTCCACTCATCAATTCAAAATTGGTTAAGCTTACCTAAGTCGTTCAGGCCGTTAGATCCGAAATTGGTTCAATGCTTGCAATCTGGCTAGAAAAGAGCCGTAGTATTCCTCTATCTGTCTCTAGTTCAAGAGTGCCGTTATGTTCCCCTGCAGGTGTGTGATGTAGTGGGAAGCCTATTACCGTATTGCCTGTGACTAGTTGTACAGATACCATAGAGTCGCGAGCTAGGTAGCGACAAGTTTCATTGAAACGATCTGGTAGCATCTCTCCTCCAAAGATAACTGCTGTCTCGATTATCTCTTGCAGCGCGAGCAGGGAGCGATTAGAGTTGTCACTTTAGCAAACTTCATACAATAATTGCGCCGGTTGCGCAAGTTGGAGGTGGGTATGCCAGGTGGAAAGCTTAATATTGATCGATATCATGCGGTAATGGGAAGCTTCTCTTTAAATGCCGATTTCGCAAGTTTAGGAGAAGGACAATTAGCGACTACAGAAGCCTGTTTCTATGTGACACAGCGCAAGCTACGTGTGGCTCCTTGTGTTGGCCATGACCGTCTGGTACAGAGCCTTAACCATCAGGCGCTTGATGCCCCACGCCTACGCTACTTACGTGAAGACCGTGCCCGACTCACACATCTCGCCGATCATCTACAAGGTATTCATAATCTTGGTCTGGTACGTGCGGTTGCCCCTGCTACAATTGTTTTTAGCGGTGAGCCTTTTGCCGATATTACTGGACCATTCTGTGATGTACAGTTACGTGAGGTTGATTTTGAACATGCTTTTGATGATCCTATGACCATTGCCAGTCGTGCGCTGACAATTAAACGGGCGGCTGGCAAAGTCTTTGTATCAGACTTTAGCTTACGTCGTGATGGCGCCACAGATCGTGCTGTCGATGTAGCCAAGTATGCCTTCATCAGTGGTTTTGATGATACTTCCAATATGGAAGCAGCTTTTCAATTCGATATCCCTTCGATTGGCACAATGGCTCATTACCTAGTAATGGCTTTTATCGAGTACTTAGATAATCCTGAGATTGATAGCGCTACTGGTAAGGCTAAACATTTCGAGCAGACTGCCTTTGAGCGTTGGCTAGATGCCCACCCCAAAGGCACAATCTGTCTGATAGATACTGTTAATGCACGCCATGGCCTAATTCACGCAATTCGCGCGGCACAGAGTTCACCAATTCGCCGCGAGGCTTTCAAAGGCGTACGTATAGATTCAGGTAATCTGATAGAGCATGGCTGGTGGTGTCGGCGAGTACTAGATGCTAATGGTTTCCAAGATGTTGGCCTGATCCTCACTTCTGATCTTGATACCGAATCGATCCGTGAAATTGTTGCTACACAACTACCTGTACAGGGTTTTGGAGTAGGAACAAAGTTGGGTGGTGAGATCGAGCGTATTGCTGGGGTTATCTTTAAGCTTTGTACAATTGGTGGCCGACCTACTCTAAAATGTTCTGAGACGAAAGGCAAAGAAACATTACCAGGGAAGTTGCAGGTTTGGCGCTATCGTGATAAGAACGATAATTATCTTGGTGATGTTATTGCTGGCGCAGATGAGAGTAGCGAAGAGGCAGTTGAAGCACTCAGAGGGATATTAGGAAATAGTATGCCAGTTCAGGCTCAGCCATTACTAAAAGATTTCTGGCTGCGTGGTCAATATGACCGTATACCTTCGGTTGCCGAACAGCGCGATTTTGTGCAGACACAGCTAACACACTTCCTTGATCTAGATGCTTATCCAGTGGTCATCTCGCTGCGACTAGCAGAGCTGAAAGAAGAGCTACGTGCACGTATGTACGCAGATGAGATTGGTACTCAAGGTGTGTTACTACCTTCTGGCTGCGAATTAAATGATTGATTTGGATTGGCAATACAATGGGAGCTAGTATATGTCAAATTTCGGATTTGTACGGATCGCTACGGCTACGCCACGGCTACGTGTAGCTGATGTCGCTTATAACGTTACACAGATCTTGGCGCTCTGCCAGCAGGCTGCTGCCGAGGGCGTACAATTTATTGTCTTTCCTGAATTGTCAATTACTGGTTATACCTGTGCGGATCTGTTCTTCCAACGTGAACTACAAAAGGCGGCACTAGAGGGTTTACATACACTATTAACCGAGACACAAACACTCAAGATGCTGATTGCCGTAGGACTGCCTGTCTCTACCGATAACCAGCTCTTCAACTGTGCGGCAGTCTGTTGCCGTGGTAAGCTGATTGGCCTTGTGCCCAAGAGCCGTATACCTGGTTATAAAGAGTTCTACGAGCCGCGCTGGTTTGCTTCTGCACGACGTGCGATCCACCAAGAGATCGAGATCTTTGGTTATACAGTTGCTTTTGGCACAGATCTGCTCTTTCAAGATCTACATACGGATCACTTTGTTGTTGGCATAGAGATCTGTGAAGATCTATGGATGCCTATTCCACCCTCCTCACATATGGTGCTTGATGGTGCCACAATAATCGGTAACCTTTCTGCCAGCAATGAACTGGTAAGTAAAGCAGAGTACCGTCGGCCGCTTGTTGTACAACAGTCTGGACGTGGTATCTGTGCTTACGCTTATGCTGGTTGTGGTGTGCATGAATCTACTACCGATGTGGTCTTTGGCGGACATTGCCTAATTGCCGAGAACGGTGCACTGTTAGCTGAATCGGAACTGTTCCGTCGTGATAGTTATCTTTTGATTGCTGATGTTGATGTAGAGCGACTAGTGCGAGATCGAGAGATGACCAATAGTTTTGGAGACTCTATTCCTGATGATACATTGCTATATCGCACCGTTGCATTTGAGGCTGCACAATTAGATCTTATTAGCACACCACTACGACGACAGATTGATCGACAACCATTTGTTCCTGCTGACGATGCCTCACGTGATCAGCGTTGTCGGGTGATCTTTAATATACAGGTGTCAGGACTTGCCAAACGTATAGAGCATCTACGCGACAGTTGTAGCATGGATCGTATTGTAATTGGCATCAGCGGTGGACTAGACTCTACTTTAGCACTGCTAGTAGCAGTCAAGGCTTTTGAGCTAGTCGGTTTACCTAGGCATCAGATCATTGCTGTAACAATGCCAGGCTTTGGTACTACCAGTCGTACTAAATCGAATGCGCTCAGCCTATGTGATGCGCTTGGTGTTACCCTACGCGAAATTCCAATTACCGATGCTGTATTACAACACTTTCGTGATATCAACCATAATCCCAATATTCATAATGCCACTTATGAAAACTCACAGGCGCGTATGCGCACAATGGTGTTAATGGACTTGGGGTTTGTCGTGGGTACAGGTGATCTTTCCGAACTTGCGCTAGGTTGGTGCACCTATAATGGCGATCATATGAGTATGTATGGTGTAAACGCAGGTGTGCCTAAGACGCTGGTGAAGCATTTGGTTCGCTGGGTGGCTGAGGTAGAGATGAGAGAGCCTGCACGTACTGTGTTACATGATATCTTGGAGACACCGATCAGTCCTGAATTGTTGCCGCCCGATGCGGCTGGCAACATTGCCCAGAAGACTGAGGAGATTGTCGGTCCTTATGAAGTGATCGATTTCTATATATTTCATCTGTTACGCAATGGTTATCCTGCGCAAAAGATCCATTTTCTTGCTAAGATCGCTTTTGCTGACCATTATGATGCCGCGACATTGCTGAAATGGCAGGAGAGCTTCTATCAACGATTCTTCAGCCAGCAATATAAGCGTAGCTGTTTACCAGATGGACCCAAGGTCGGTTCAGTGAGTCTATCGCCAAGAGGCGATCTACGTATGCCCAGTGATGCTATGCCAACGGCTTGGTTAACAGCATTGCGTGCCATTGAGTAGTGGTTTAGTGGAAAAAGAGTTGATCATGAAGTTATCGAGAAAAAACACGGGTATTTGTTAGCAAACCCGTGTAAACTAATGTTGCCCCAATATGCATAGGCTAAAGGTGGCAGGCCAGCTAAGAAGTATGTCATAATTGCTGAGTAAATCCTACGGAGCCAAAATTATGAGGAACGCAACCGTTCTTGTTGCGATCAGTGCACTCACCGATCCTGGGATAGTGCGCGCCAATAACGAGGACAGTTTTCTTCTGGTCGATCTTGCCTCCGGTAAGAGTCTGCCCGACAACTGCCAGTTAAAACGTAATCTGAACGAGAATAGACTATTATTAGCAGTTTCAGATGGCGTAGGTGGATCTCAGTTAGGAGAACTGGCCAGTGAGTTGACAGTACTTTCACTCAAAGACGCGATGGTAAGCCTAGAGAAAGATATTCCAATCTATGATCGTCTCACGGTCGCGGTCGAGCAGGCTAACCATGTATTGTGGACCGAGAATATTAAAAACCAGGTACGTGGGATGAAAGCAACTGTCACAGCATTTGTAATTGAGCAAGAGAAGGCCTATATCGCTTCGGTAGGTGACTCACGCGCGTATATTATTCGTAAAGACCGTATCAAACAGCTTACTACTGATCAGACTCTTGCTGGAGTGCTAATCTCGCGCGGCATGCTCAACCCTGAAGATATTGAAAAACAACCACGCAGCAATATGATTTTGCAGGCAATTGGCAACTCACAAGCCGTACAGGTAGCTGTTACCACAATCGAATTACGAGATGGCGATTATCTATTGCTATGTACAGATGGACTCACCAACAAGGTTAATGATCAAGAGATCTGTCAACTTGCTAGTTATTATTCGAGTCCGGAAGTCGCCGTCTCCCAGATGGTGGCGCTAGCCAAACAGCGTGGAGGAGAAGACAATATTACTGTAGTACTGGCCAAATTCGAAGCCCAGGAACTACCCGTTGGACGCATCAATCGGCTTACTGGTGAGGTACAGCAGATCAATGTCTTTGATCCTTATGCAGAGACTCAAAAAACGCAAAAGCGTACCGCGTTACTAGGTAACAGTTCGAACCGTCGAGTGGGAGTAAAGATTGCTATTGAAGTGCGTAGTGTAAATAGTGAAGCAGGCAACTTTGCCGAGCAGTGCGAGACCCTACAACTTAGCAAAGTAGACGCTTCATTCTTGCTTAACCGGTCTGTCAATATTGATGATCTGTTACATATCTCACTACCTATGCCACGCGAGTTGCGCCTCTTTGATCTAGATGAGCCACTCTATCAGATCTATGTACAGGTACGTAAGATCAGTCGTCAAGCCAACGGCAACTATTTAGTGCGTGTCGCTTTTATCTCTAAAGATAATCCGGAAAACTACGGTCGTTAATCGTGCTCTATTCTCTCTGTATCACTCTTCCTCTTCACGTAGTTTTGCCAGAATAGAGATATCTTCCAGTGTTGTTGTATCGCCTAACGTTTCACTGCCAGCAGCAATATCACGCAATAGTCGTCGCATAATCTTGCCACTACGTGTCTTTGGTAATGCATCAGTAAAGCGTATATCGTCAGGTTTGGCGAGCGCACCTATTTCAATAGCGACATGTTGACGCAATTCCTGTTTCAATTCCTCATTGCCATTACGGCCAGCTTCTAATGTAACAAAGGCAGCGATCGCCTGACCCTTGATATCATCGGGTCTACCTACCACAGCTGCCTCCGCCACTAGCGGATGGCTTACTAATGCGCTCTCAACTTCCATTGTGCTAAGACGGTGACCAGAGACATTAATAACATCATCAACTCGTCCCATTATCCAAAAGTAGCCCCGCTCATCACGACGTGCGCCATCACCAGTAAAGTAGCAGTTCTCAATTTCATTCCAGTACTGCTTTTTGTAGCGCTCATCATCACCATAGACAGTACGTAACATCGAAGGCCAGGGCTGTTTAATAACCAGCAGTCCACCAGCATTTGCTGGCACACTCTCGCCTTTTCTGGTTACTACATCAGCGATTATGCCAGGGAAAGGACAAGTCGCAGAGCCTGGTGTGGTAGGAGTAGCGCCTGGCAGTGGTGTGATCATAATTGCGCCGGTTTCGGTCTGCCACCAAGTATCAACAATAGGACAACGCTCATGGCCAATCATACGGTTATACCACATCCAAGCTTCTGGATTGATCGGCTCGCCAACCGTACCGATCAATCGCAGACTATCGAGCGAATATTTTTTCGGCCACTCTTCACCCCATTTCATAAATGCACGTATTGCAGTAGGAGCGGTATAAAAGATATTCACTTTGTATTTATCAATAATCTGCCAGAAACGATCAGGTTGTGGCCAGTTTGGCGCACCTTCATACATCACTACGGTTGCTCCATTGGCAAGAGGACCATAAACGATGTAGCTATGGCCTGTGATCCAACCAACATCAGCAGTACACCAGTAGGTATCTTCCTCCTTAAGATCAAAGACCCATTTTGTTGTGATATAAGTGCCTACCAGATAGCCGCCGGTAGTGTGTACAACACCTTTAGGTTTACCGGTTGTACCTGAAGTATAAAGAATGAAGAGCATATGCTCAGCATCAAGCCGTGCTGCCTCACACTGATCATTGACAGTGGTAATCAGTTCATGCCACCAATGGTCACGACCTTCCTGCATTAGCACAGCGTTGCCACTACGGCGATAGACAACAACATGTTTTACACTAGGACAATCTTTTAACGCTTCATCGACATTTACTTTAAGAGGCACTTCTTGACCACGTCGGAAGCTGCCATCAGCAGTAATGACAGCTTTGGCTTGTGCGTCATTAATACGATCGCGTAGCGCATTGGCAGAGAAACCGCCAAAGATAACACTATGTGCTGCGCCTATACGGGCACAGGCAAGCAGCGCAATTGCCAACTCTGGCACCATAGGCATATAGACGGCTACTCGATCACCCTTCTCTACACCGAGTTGTTTAAGCGCATTAGCAAAACGGCAGACTTCGCTATGTAGCTGTTGATAGGTGAGTGTACGGCTATCGCCCGGCTCACCTTCCCAGATAATCGCAGCTTTGTTTTTGCGCCAAGTCTTCAAGTGACGATCCAGGCAGTTGTAAGAAGCATTAATTTCACCGCCAACAAACCACTTGGCAAAAGGAAGATTCCATTCCAACACGCGGTCCCAAGGTTTGAACCAATCAAGCTCGGCGGCAATATCAGCCCAGAATTTTTCTGGATTTTCTTGTGCCTCACGATAAAGCCGCTCATATTCAGCAAAGCCGTTAATATGCGCCTGTTGACGGAAAGACTCATTAGGGTGGAAGACACGAGCCTCTTTGAGTACGGAAGTGATGTCAGCTTGTCTTTCAGA
>JBFLVQ010000328.1:0-10182 GCA_040758525.1 Acidobacteriota bacterium | reverse complement strand
GGCTCTTGATCAATTAATACAAAATCGTTTGCAGCGTAAGGCCTCATAAAAAAGCAGAGCACAAGAGAATCAAACCCTTGTGTTGCTGCTTTTTTATTTTCTAATGGCTAATATCTTCACCAATATCCTCGAATCAGGCAACGTTAAGACAACAAGGTTATATCTTTAACAGCAGCATGATTTTTCCCTCTTAGGGCAGTAGCGATAATATGAGAGTTACGCCTTATTGGCATCGCGCTATTTAGGCTCTTTATATCTATATTTGGAGTGAAATGGATAAGAGACCAAAAATCCTCGTTGTTGATGACAGCAATGTATTACGCTTTGCCCTTTCGCAAGTACTACAATCGGCAGGCTATGAGGTTTTGGAAGCAGCTACCGGCAGTGAGTGCCTACACTTGGTTGAGCAGGAAGGTCCTGAATTGGTGCTTTTGGATGTAGGTTTACCAGACATCAATGGTATAGAATTATGTCGTCAAATTAAAAGTAATCCACAATTGGCACATACCATTGTTATACATCTGTCAGGAAAGTTTATCAGTTCAGAGAATGAGATAACTGGACTGGATGCAGGCGCCGATGGTTATTTGCTCAAGCCCATAGATGATCGTTCATTGCTTGCGCATGTGCGTGCAATAATGGCACGTGTTCGCAATACTGAGTTTCGGCTAGTAGAACAACAATCACGTGAATTGAGTTCCTTAGAGCAGTTTGCCCGCGCTTCATCAACTGCGGTAGTAGCGCAATTGTTGGGTGTTGCTCCACTCAGCAAAAGTGCGCCAGAGATTTTTGCCGAGCTAATAGAGCGCTATGCACAGTTATTAGAGCTAGCTTTAGAAGAGCGTACCTATAAAGTAGCGCATAATATTTCTGAAGGATTACGTGCATTGGTAGATCGACTAGGCTTTCTTAGAGCCGGTCCTCGTGATGTCATCGAAATTCATACCATGACTTTGCAGAGTAAGATTAAGGACGCTGCTTTTCTGAAAGTCCAAGCTTATCTTGAGGAAGGTCGCCTGATGGTACTTGAGCTGATGGGTTACCTACTGGTTTACTACCGAGATCAGTCCTTGGGCAAGAGAAAGGAGCACACATCGGCTAACCTCAGGGACAGCGCTAGTAAAGGAGAATTGCATGAATAAGTATTTGTTAAAGCTGTATATAACAGGACATACAGCAAGATCTGAGCGTGCCATTGCCAACCTGCGGCGAATCTGTGACGAAGAGTTGGGGGGCCAATACGAGATGATGATTATTGATATCTTGGAACGCCCTCAGTTAGCCGAGGACGAGAAGATTGTTGCTACACCAACATTAATAAAACAATTGCCGCCACCATTACGCCGTATTATTGGAGATCTTTCTGATACCGAAAAGGTCTTGTTAGGGTTAGATCTAATGCCTTGTGCCGATATTGAGAGTCAGGAGGGCAGACAGTGATATGGGGAAAGAGCAATTTATTGAGAAATTAGAGACAGGTATTACAGGATTCGATTTAGTCGCCAATGGTGGATTACCAAAAGGTCGTGTTACATTGGTTTCCGGTACGGCTGGAAGTGCCAAGACTGTCTTTGCCGCACAGTTTCTTGCTGAAGGAATTAAACGAGGTCAACCTGGTATCTTTTTGACTTTTGAGGAATCTCCTCAAGACATACGCAAAAATATGCTTGGTTTAGGTTGGGAGATAGAAAAATGGGAAGCAGAAGGTAAATGGGCTTTTATCGATGCTTCTCCGGAGCCTGGTCAAGATACTTTAGTGACAGGAAATTATGATTTTGGCGCATTATTAGCCCGTATTGAGCATGCTGTACATAAAATCGGCGCTGAGCGCCTCTCTATGGACTCGCTGGGGGCAATCTGCGCACAGTTTGAGGATATTCCTACCGTGCGTAGGGAGCTGCTACGTATCTCTGCAGGGTTGAAAAGAATGGGAATTACTGCCACGGTTACGGCAGAATGTACACAGGAGTATGGTGAGATTAGTCGCTATGGTGTGGAGGAGTTTGTTGCTGATAATGTGATTATTCTACGCAATGTATTAGAGGAGGAGAAACGACGTCGTACTATCGAGATTCTCAAATTTCGCGGCACCAATCATCAGAAAGGGGAGTTCTCTTTCACAGTACTGCCTGGTGAGGGGATTGTTGTAATCCCACTCTCGGCTATTCAGTTGAAGCAGAAGTCTTCAGATATACGTATCTCTTCTGGCAATACAGAGCTTGATAAGATGTGTGGCGGGGGTTTCTTCCGTGACTCGATTATTCTTGTATCAGGCGCTACTGGTACAGGTAAGACGCTAATGACCACTGAATTTATTGGTGGGGGAGTAAAGAATGGTGAGCGTAGTCTACTCTTTGCTTTTGAAGAGAGCCGTGAACAGCTATTTCGCAATGCGGTTGGTTGGGGAAGAAATTTTGAGCAGATGGAGAAGGAGGGCAAGCTTAAAGTTGTTTGTGAATATCCTGAAACTGCTGGTCTAGAAGATCATCTTATCAATATGAAGACAGTCTTACAGGAGTTCAAACCGAATCGTGTGGCGGTCGATAGCCTCTCTGCGCTAGAGCGTGTCTCTACACTGAAAGGTTTTCGTGAATTTGTTATTGGTCTGACATCCTTTATTAAACATCAAGAAGTTGCTGGTTTCTTTACTGCTACTACTGCTACGCTAATGGGTGGTACCTCGATTACTGAGGCACATATCTCTACAATCACCGACTCTATCATTCTCCTCAGGTATGTAGAAACCTTTGGAGAGATGAAGCGTGGATTGACTGTGCTCAAGATGAGAGGTTCTATGCATCAGAAAGAGATACGTGAGTTTGCTATAGATGATAAAGGCATGCATATTGGCAAGCCATTTCGTAATATCTATGGCATCTTGGCAGGTAACCCTCATCATATTGCTCCTAGCGAGATGGAACGCCTAGGCAGCCTCTTCAGTGAAGAATCGAACGGATAGCGGCAGAGGCTGCTACTTTCTGCTTACTGGTCATTTACGCGCGAACTCTGGGTTGTTCTTGCAACCAAAGAGAAGGTTAAAAAGCTCTATAGTAGAGAGTATCTGAGCCGGGTTAGCCGGCTCAGTCTTTATTCGCTATTAGCAACTAACCAGCGTAGGTTAAATCGTCACCTAGCGCCATGTGTGACAGTATGGAAACCAAGCAGAAATTAGCAAATGAGAATGAGCTATTAGAGTTAAGAAGGCAACTAGAGCGGCGCACCCAAGAACTGCAAACTAGTGAAGCCCGTTTCCGTAACATTATTGCTCGTAATGCTGATGGTATTATCATTGTTGATCGGCAGGGAGTACTACGTTTTATCAATCCTGCTGCAGAGGTCCTCTTTAGCCGCAAAGCAGAAGCTCTAATGGGAACTATGTTCGGTTTTCCCCTGGTAGCAGGTGAGATCACCGAGCTAGATATTCTACGCACGGATGGCCGCATTGCTGTAGCGGAAATGCGAGTCGTTGAGACCAATTGGGAAGGCGAAGTTGCTTATCTTGCCTCGCTACGCGACATCACTGAGCGTAAACGTACTGAACAGAGATTACAACTGCTTGAATTGGCAGTGCAGCAGGCTAATGATGCGATCATCATTACCTCGGCTAGCCGTGGCCACTACGACTCCAAGATTCTTTTTGTTAATGACGCTTTCACAAGAATCACTGGCTATACTAAAGAGGAGGCGATCGGCAAGACTATACGTATACTACATGGCCCTAATACCGATATCTCTGTACTTGAGCGTTTAGATCGCAGCCTAGCACAAGGAGAAATCTTTTATGGTGAGGCGATCAACTACTGTAAAGATGGTAGAGAGATAAATTTGGAGTGGCAGGTTGCACCGATACGCGATGAAAATGGTATGGTCGAGCATTTCATTGCAATCCAGCGTGATCTTACAGAACGCAAACGAATCGAGGAAGAACGTACCAAACTTATACGTGAACAAGCGGCACGTGCAGAGGCAGAAGCCGCCGGGCAACGATTAGCATTACTTGCAGAAGCAAGCGCATTGCTAGCCGCTTCACTCAATTATAATACTACACTGAGCAGTGTCGCCGGTTTGGCGGTACCAATTTTAGGTGATTGGTGCATTATCGATATCATTGCCGAAGATGGTATATTACGTCGCCTCGCCGTTGCTCATATTGATCCCTCTTTAGCTGAACTACTTTGGCAAGTAGAAAGACTCTATTCGTTAGATCCAGATGCTCCCTATGGTCCATCTAAAGTAATACAGACTGGGCAACCAGAAATTATTGTAGAGGTCTCTGATCTGCTCTTAGAAGCAATGGCTGAGGATGTCAAACATACAGAATTGTTGCGTCAGCTAGGATTCTCTTCCTATATGTGTGTTCCACTGATTGCACATCTACGTACGTTAGGATCGATCACCTTTGTAATGGGCCAGTCACAACGGCGATTCACTTTCGAAGATGTCACATTGGCCGAAGACTTGGCGCGGCGTGCCGCACTGGCCATTGTTAATGCACGACTCTATCGTGAGGCCCAAGAGGCTAACCGGATCAAAGATGAGTTCCTTGCTACTGTCTCGCATGAACTACGTACACCACTGACAGCCATGCTTGGTTGGACACGTATGCTACGTATAGGCAAGCTTGATGAGACAAAGTACCAGCGTGCCCTTGAGGCGATTGAGCGCAATGCCCGTTCACAAGCCCAGATTATTGATGATCTACTAGATGTCTCACGTATTATTACCGGCAAATTACGTCTAGAAGTACGACCAATCAGTTTTGCCACGATAATTGAAGCAGCGATAGATTCAGTACGTCCTGCTGCGGAAGCCAAAGCAATCCAATTAAACACTGTCTTTGAGATGGATGTGGGGTTGATTTCTGGCGATCCAGATCGCTTGCAGCAAGTGATCTGGAACCTGCTCTCAAATGCAATTAAATTTACCCCTGAACGAGGGCGTGTAGATGTACAGGTAAAGCGGGTTAATACCAGTATGGAGGTGATGATAAATGACACTGGTATCGGTATCAGCCCAGATTTTCTTCCTTATGTTTTTGAGCGCTTCCGTCAAGCCGATGGTTCAATCACACGTACACATAGCGGTCTAGGCTTGGGACTAGCAATTGTACGTCACCTGGTGGAACTACATGGAGGTACCGTAGAAGTGGCGAGTCCAGGAGTAGGCAAAGGCACCTCCTTTAAGGTGGTGATACCACTTACCAATGTAAATAGAGAAGCTATAAAGGATCATTCTCTAAATAAGGTTGATACATCTATGCTAGAGGGTTTACGAATACTGTTTGTTGATGATGATATTGATACCTGTGAAATGGTAACAATTATGCTTGCTCAGCATAGTGCCTCAGTACGTACAGCAAACTCGGCTTCAGAAGCATTCAAGCTATTGCAATACTGGAAACCAGATGTACTAATTTCAGATATTGGTATGCCTGATGAGGATGGCTATAGCCTAATTCGTCGGGTACGTACATTAAAGCCAGAACAGGGTGGGCAGATACCAGCCATCGCATTAACAGCTTATGTGCGTACCGAAGATCAGCGGCGTGCTTTATTGGCAGGATTCCAGATGCATCTTGCTAAACCAATTGAACCAACCCAATTGACTGTCGCATTAGTTAGTCTAATCAGTGCCAAAGAGAGATACGAGTCCTGTTAACTTCGCCATCACTGCGCCTACCAGAATAGATATAGCTGCTGCTCTCTACGTCGCCTTGACGTGGCTGAAAACGTTATGTTAGCTTGTGGCTTCGCTTTGCGTCAGTTACTCAAAGTTATAAAACTGTTAAAGAAAGCGAGGTATCGCCACTCTTGACAGAAGCCAAGACAGACCTAAAACGTACACCACTTAATTTGGTACATCATCAACTCGGTGCCAAGATGGTCGATTTTACTGGTTGGGAGATGCCCATTCAGTATGAAGGCACTATTCCTGAGCATATGGCCGTTCGTACCGCCGCCGGTCTGTTTGATGTTAGTCATATGGGCGAGATTGAGATCACTGGTCGCGATGCGCTTGCCCTGGTACAGTTGGTTACCTCTAATGATGTAGCTAAGCTACAAGATAACCAGATTCACTATTCTGGATTAATGACCGAACAGGGCACATTTGTTGATGATATACTTGTACACCGCTTTAGCCGTGAACACTACTTTCTCTGTGTCAATGCTGCCAATACTGAAAAGGATTTTGAATGGATTAAGTTGCATAGCGCTAATCTAGATGTTGAAGTGAAGAACACTAGCAATCAGTATTTTCAGATTGCCTTGCAAGGGCCGCGTGCATTAGAGATCCTGCAGCCACTCGTTGATGTAGAGTTAGCAGCAGTGAAATATTATTGGTTTATACATGCTCAACTGGCAAGTGTACCAGTATTGCTCTCACGCACTGGTTATACAGGTGAAGATGGTTTTGAGATCTATGGTCCACCAGATGAGGCCAGTAAGATCTGGAATGAGATTCTTACTGCAGGCCGTTCTCAAGGACTCGTGCCAGCAGGATTAGCAGCGCGCAATACATTGCGGCTAGAAGCGAAGATGATGCTCTATGGTCATGATATTGATGATACAACCACTGTTTTGGAAGCCGATCTAGGTTGGATATTGAAACTAACAAAAGGTGACTTCCTGGGTCGGGATCGGTTGGCAAAACAGAAAGAAGAGGGTGTACAACGTAAGGTGGTAGGTTTCGAGGTGCTAGAAAAAGTGCCGGTGCGTGATGGTTATCCGGTACTGGTCGATGGCCGGGAAGTAGGTAAAGTGACTTCTGGCAGTCCTGCGCCTTTCTTAAAAAAGAACATAGGTCTGACTTACTTGCCTGTCGAGAAGACTAAAATTGGTCAAGAGTTTGCAGTGCAAGTGCGTGGCCGTGAGATCGGCGTGCGGGTGGTAGAAACCCCATTTTACAAGAGAAAGAAGTAAAGCTAGTGATAAGTGGCAAGTGTAGAGCATCTTCTTACTCAGCACTTGTTACTGAAAGAAGCGGAGGCAGCAAAGATGGGCAACTATCCGGATAATCTGTTATACACAAAAGATCATGAATGGATACGCGTTGAAGGTAATCGCGGCACGATTGGCATCACCTTCTTCGCACAATCAGAACTAGGTGATATCGTTTATGTCGAGCTACCCAAAGCGGGTGAGCGACTGTCTCAGAACGAGCCATTTGGCTCGGTTGAGTCGGTAAAGACAGTAAGCGAGGTCTTTATGCCAGTGACAGGGACGGTAGAGGAGGTCAACAAAAAATTGGCCGATTCACCAGAATTGATTAATAGCGACCCCTATGGTGAAGGCTGGATGCTTGTTATCAAGCTTGATAAGCCAGCAGAACTGGATGCGCTGATGTCGGCAATAGAGTATGAAGATCTCATCAATGAGGGAAAGGAACCCTAGCCCATGCGCTATATTCCGAACTCGTCTGAGGAGCGAGCGAAAATGCTCGCGGAAATGGGCGTGGCTTCAATTGAGGAGTTCTTCACTAGTATTCCTGAACATTTACGGCTAAAGCAGCCATTACAACTACCCGCCGCCTATTCCGAGCAGGATCTGATACGGTTTTTCAAATCCTTGGCGGCGCGTAATGCTGATCCCAACCGTACCGCCTCTTTTCTTGGTGCAGGTGTCTATGATCACTTCCGTCCAGTGATTATTGACACGCTTATTTCCCGTTCTGAGTTCTACACCACCTATACACCTTACCAGCCAGAGATTGCCCAAGGAACCTTACAAGCGATCTATGAGTTTCAGACAATGCTCTGTCAGTTGACCGGGATGGAGGTGGCGAATGCCTCAATGTATGATGGTTCGACCGCACTCGCCGAAGCAGTGTTAATGGCTAGTCGTATTACCCGTCGTGATAAAGTTTTTATCTCACAAGCAGTGCATCCTGAGTATCGTGCTGTAGTTGATACTTACCTAAAACATCTAGGTGTGACAATCGAGACACTGCCATTCAACACCAATGGACAGACAACACTAAGCAACTCTAGCATTGATGATAAGACTGCCGCTGTGATCATCCAATCTCCCAACTTCTTTGGCTGTTTAGAGGAGTTAACTTATGCTGCCGATGTAGCACATAAGTTGGGTGCACTCTTTGTTGTGGTAGTGGCCGAACCGATCAGCTTGGGATTGCTGCGCCCACCTGGTGAGTGTGGTGCCGATATCGTGGTAGGCGAAGGTCAACCATTTGGTATTGCACCAAGCTTTGGTGGTCCTTATCTGGGGTTTTTTGCCAGTCGTACTCAATATCAGCGCCAAATGCCAGGACGGCTGATTGGTCAGGCATTCGATCATAATGGTCGGCGTGGCTTTGTTATCACATTAGCTACTCGCGAACAGCATATACGTCGTGAGAAGGCTACTTCCAATATCTGTACCAATGAAGGTCTCTTCATGCTGATGGCAACTGTCTACTTGGCTACAATGGGGCGACGTGGACTGCAAGAAGTAGCAGTGCAGAACCTACAGAAGACTGCTTATGCTGCGCGTACCATAGACTCTCTTGAAGGATATTCACTGCTTTTCAATACCCCGCGCTTCAATGAATTTGTTGTCAAGACGCCACGTCCAGCTACAGAGATTGTAGAGAAATTACTAGCGCGCAATATCATCGCTGGATTACCACTGGCGCGTTACTATAAAGATATGACAAACGCGCTGCTTGTCTGTGTGACAGAGCGACATAGTCGCGCACAGATCGATGAGCTGGTTGTGGCATTACGTTCTGCAGCCGTATAGAAAGATAGGATTCACTATGCCGATCAAGAAAGTTAGCACACATATCAGCCAGAATGAGAACCTACTCTTCGAACGTTCACAGACAGGCTCACGTGCTTATAAGCTGTCAGAAATAGATGTGCCTACTGTACCTCTTGATGATCTACTTGCCGCACACTATCGACGTGATGATGATCTAGCAGGGATGCCAGAACTTGCTGAGCCAGATGTGGTGCGTCACTTCACACGCCTCTCGACCTGGAACTATGGCACCGATACCGGTCTTTTTCCGCTCGGCTCATGTACAATGAAATACAATCCCAAATTGAATGAGTTTGTCGCGCGTATAGAGGGTTTTAGTGGCTCACATCCACTTGCGCCAGAGTCGGTATCACAGGGAAACCTTGAAGTGATCCATCTTGCTCAAGAGTTGCTTGCCGAGATCACAGGAATGGCTGCTGTTACTATGCAACCTGCTGCTGGTGCACATGGCGAGATGACTGGTGTGCTAATGATCCGTGCATTACTACAAGAGCGTGGTGATGCACGCAAGAAGATCCTGATACCCGATTCTGCACACGGCACCAATCCTGCAAGTGCCGCCATTTGTGGCTATGCTGTTGAAGCGATCCGTTCTAATGATCGTGGACTTACTGATCTGGAAGAATTGGCGCGACGTATGGATGATTCTGTAGCTGCGTTAATGCTTACCAATCCTAATACACTAGGGCTATTTGAAGAGAATATCGAAAAGATCTGTCGGTTAGTACATGACCGTGGTGGTTTTGTCTATATGGATGGTGCAAATCTGAATGCACTTTGCGCCGTGGCAAGGCCCGGTGATATGGGTGTAGATGTGATGCATATGAATCTGCATAAAACAATGTCTACCCCACACGGTGGTGGTGGTCCAGGCGCTGGTCCAGTAGCCGTGACCAAAGAGCTAGAGCCTTATCTACCTTATCCATTAATATCGAAACGTGGTGATCGTTTTACCCTCGATTATGATCGACCACGTTCAGTAGGGCGTGTACGTGCCTTCTATGGTAATTTTGGTGTAGTACTGCGCGCAGTCTGTTACATACTCACTCTAGGATCTGAGGGATTGCGTGAAAATACTGAGACGGCAGTGTTGAATGCTAACTATATTGCGCATCACTTACGTGACACTTACGAGATTCCTTATGACGGGAAGATAATGCATGAAGTGATCTTCTCAGACAAACGCCAAAAGCGCTTTGGCATCACTAATGGTGACATTGCCAAGCGACTGATCGATTATGGTTTTCACCCACCAACAATGTCCTTTCCACTTGTTGTACCTGGTGCGCTAATGGTCGAGCCCACAGAGAGCGAAGGCCGTCAAGAACTCGATCTCTTCATTGATGCAATGAAGTCGATTGCTGTTGAGGCCGAACAAGATCCAGAACTGCTCAAACATGCTCCCCATAACACTCGTATTGGC
>JBFLVQ010000327.1:0-10196 GCA_040758525.1 Acidobacteriota bacterium | reverse complement strand
CACTAGCAGGATAGTATCTGCTCAAGACTGCTTCTAGTTCTTGCTCTTTTTCTGACAGTGTGATGTTAGCTTCACCCTGGTCAACATAGCCTAGTGTGCTGGCTTTACCAACAAACTCCTCTGCCAATCTACTCTCTTCTGAGCTAGGAATGTAGAGTAGTGAACCAAGCACATATGGCACAATGGTGAAGATCAATACCCACAAGACTGCATTGGTTAAAAATGGTAGACCAGTTAATCCGAATAGTGCCGTGGGTCTGAGAAATGGTAATCCTAGCGGGCCGTTTGTTAGTATAGATGGATTGATGATCCCTGTTTTAGCTAATACTGGAGTTACCATAACGTATAACCATACTAATACCCCTGAACTGAGACCTATGATAGTTCCCATCTTGTTTGCGCGTTGCCAGAATAGACCGATTAGTAATACTGGTGCGTAGATTAAGCATGCGCTAAGCGCTATTATTCCAAGGTTACTTAATGCGGTCGATTTTCCAACACTAACCTCAAACCAGTAGCCTACTAGAATGAGTATTGCTGCTGCTATCCATCGACATACCAGCAAGTGACGACGCAGAGACCATATCCATCTACAGTTCTCTATTATCGGTATCAGTAAATGATTGCAGAGCATAGTGGCGATTGTTACTGTTTCTACTATTATCAAACCAGTAGCAATAGAAAACCCACCCATAAAGACAAGCAGAGATATCATACCTTGACCGTATTGCAATGGCAGACTAAGAAGATATTTATCAGCCAGTATTTCTTTAGGACAATAGAGCATTCCAGCAAGTGAAATTGGCAGCAGGAAGATCCCTAACAACCACACTTTTAATGGATATAGCCACATTGCTGTTGAGATATGTTTTTGATCATTGTTTTCTATTACTGTTAGGTAGAATATCTTTGGCGAACTTGAAAACAGTACAATGCCAAGAACAGCATAGGTAAGCCATATACATATTTGTTCAGTAGTGGTTTTGGGGATAAGACCGGTTGCACTGAGTAGCCCTTTAGATAATTGTGTATGGAGGCCTTCAATACCACCAAAGAGAACTAAAACTACAAACAGGCTAACGACAAGCCAGGCGACTAATCTTATTACCGACTCACTTGCCATCGCTACCACTATCCCTGGATGGCGTTCTGTGGGGTCAAGCCGTCGCATACCCAGGATGACTGTAAATAGAATCATCGACACAACTACAATAGGTCTAATACTACTTGATACAAGTGAATGATTATCTGAGATATTGGTGATTAAAGTAGATGTTTCTGAAATGACTCTAATATAGGCAGCTAAAATAGGGATTGTACTAAAAATTGTTATAGACGTAACAATTATTGCAATTATCTGTGATTTTCCATAGCGTGCTGAGATAAAGTCAGCAATACTGGTGATCTTATATAGATCTTTCAACTTGATTGCCCGCTTTAGCACCGTTCTGCCAAAGATCAGACTCATATTCATAGTGATTAAAATGGAATAGGCAGATAATCCATGTTCAATTATTGTATTTGGACTGCCATAGTATGCCCATGAGCCCCACTGAGAACTGAAAATAGCAAATGAATACACTATTGCGCTATTGGCCCAATTCTTTCCTGTTGCTGCGCGACGCTCAGCCATTTGAGCAATCACAAACAAGCTAACCATGTAGATAAGGATCGCAACAACTATTATCCAAGGACTAAATACCATCATTACACCGTAAGAGATAAATTCATAAGGCGTGCGTACGAAATAGCAAATAATTATTAAATGGCGATAATCGCAGCGTCTCATTTAGCAAAGTATGTGCCGGATTATCGCTTTGCTAGATGAGAATCAGATATCTGAAGAATTAATAGGGTTACTTGTGTAGGATAAAATACTCTAGTAAGTTTGACTGTGGTAAATTGGGACAGTGCGCGCTATTCCTGAGTAAAAAAGGGACGTATAAGAATAATGCTTTTAACATTAATTACGACCTGATAGGGAGAAAGAGTTCGAAACAGGTATGCTCAGAATCACTCTGCCATTTAACGCGGCCTTCATGGGCATTAGCCACTTTCTTGACCAGATAAAGACCCAAACCTGTATGCGTCTCTCCTTTAGTAGTGAAAAATGGCTCGAAGATACGTGCAGTTACCTCCGGCGAGATATTACCACCATAATCATAGACTGAGATCTTGATCTCATCTGAAGGTAGCAACGTGGTAGTTACCGAGATCTTTCGGCGTGCTACATCAACCTGTTGCTCAGCAATATCAACGGCATTATTAATCAGCGCGAGCATAGCACGAGCTAGCTGATTGGCATTGCCTTTAATTTCTGGGATACTAGCCTGCAATGACGTTTCGCCAAACACTTGCACAGAGAGCATACGTGCGTTGGTCAATTCGATCACATCATTAACAATCTTATTGATATCAACATAAGTTTTACTGCCATCCTCACGCGCAATACAGAGCAGACTAGAGAGCTTGGCACTAGCGCGCACTCCCATAGTACGGATCATCTCTATATGACTGAGCAGACCTTCATCGCTAATCAATTTGCGCCGTTTGATCAGTTCTGCAAATCCGATCACGGCAGTAAGAGGATTATTCAGTTCATGTAGTAGACCTTCGGCCAACTGACTGAACATAGTATTCATATATTGTTCCAGTAGCTGTTGGCGTGCCTGTTCTAGCTCTTCTTGCAAGCGGATCTTATCTTTGAGTTGATCTTGCAATTCCTTAACACGTAGTGCGGCATTTAACCGTGCACGTAGTTCTTTGGCTCGTATTGGCTTACAGATATAATCGTGGGCGCCTAAACGTAGCCCTTCCACCTGATCATCGATTTCGGTCTTGGCGGTAACAAAAATAACTGGAATATCACGTGTCGCTTCCGACTCTTTTAATCGCTCACAGATCTGATAGCCATCCATATCTGGCATCATTAGGTCTAGCAAGATGGCATCGGGTGGATTAGCACGGACAATCTCAAGCGCATGCTTACCACCGGTGGCTTCAATCAGCTCATATTCCAACTTCTCAAGCATTTTGGATATCAGGGTACGAATAAATATATCATCATCAACTACCAGCACTTTTTTAGTCATAAATTAAACCCCGCCGACGGTTCGCCCCAAAGCTTGTTGATCCTAGCAGTAGCAATTCTTCCACATAAACTAAGGTATTGTCTAACTTCACAATTGTCAACAGAGAAGGTTAGAGATACAAACTTTCTTTCTCTATAACTATAATAATCTATTTTAATGTGGATTTTACTGATGATTGTCAGGATAATTAGTTGGCAAAAATAAGGGGGAGGGATTTCGAACCATGAGGGTCTTATCGATTGTTCTATCAGTTTCATTGCTAGTTCTTAACCTACCTTATATTGTTACTGCCCAATCTGGCGGTTCAACCACTGGATGTATTACCGGCACAGTAAAAGATACCCAAGACGCTGCTCTGGTAGGTGCAATGGTAAAAGCCAAGCAAGTCGGCACTAATCTTGAACGTACTACTTTGGTGGAAGAAGACGGTACTTTCCAGTTCTCGCAATTACCGCCGGGCGATTACCAAGTGAGTGTAGAAGTAGTAGGCTTCAATCCTGGTGTAGAAACGATTACACTCAACATCGGCACTACTGCATTAGTCCGTTTTGCACTCCTTGTCAGCGGAGCAAGTGAAGTAGTGGAAGTACATGCTGCCACCACCTTTAATGAGACTAAGACAGAAAGTACCACTAATATAGATAGTCGTAATATCAATAATCTTCCTATTAATGAGCGTAACTTCCTTGACTTTGCCCTTACATCTGCGCGTGTAACACGCGACCGCGCTCCTGCACAAGGAGCAGTAGCAACTTCTGGCCTCTCTTTCAATGGCCAACAGGCCCGTTTTAATAACATCACCATAGATGGTCTGGACAATAATGATTTAGGCTCTGGATCGGTACGCACAACATTCAGCCAGGATGCTGTAAAGGAGTTTCAGGTAGTCTCTGATAGTTATTCCGCAGAGTTTGGCCGTGCCTTTGGTGGTGTAGTAAATATTGTCACTAAAGGCGGCTCAAATGAAGTTCATGGCACAACCTTCTTCTTTCTACGCAATGATGAGATCAGTGCCCGCGATATTTTCTCCTCTTTTGAACCTTCTTACAAACAGTATCAGTTTGGCACAACACTAAGTGGACCGCTAAAAAAAGACCGTGCCTTCTTCTTTACCTCTTTTGAGCGACTTTCCATTAAACAGAACAATATCATTACAATTGCAGATGCGACAGTGAATTCAGTGCGGCGATCTGGTTATCCATTAAGTAATGGCCCTATTCCATTCTCACGTAACACCACTTCACTATTGGCACGCGCCGATCTACAGATCTCCCCTACTGATACGCTATGGCTACGCTACAATGGTGGCTTCAACTACAATGGTGCATTTGAACCATTTGGTGGGCTAGTAGCAGACACTAATGGCGGTATACAGAAACTCAACGACAACTCTTTTGCCGTTAACAACACCTATGTGAATCCACAGCTTAATCTCGTTAATGAGACACGCTTTCTCTACAATCGACTCAATCAGGATGTATTACCACTTGATGATGGTCCACAGGTTCGCATTGTGGCTCCAGAAGGTTTAGTGCTCTTTGGACGCAGTACGATCTTGCCACAGCCGCGTGAATTGCGTATCACACAGTTTGTTAATAATATTGCCCTCTCGCGTGGACGTAATCAGATCAAATTTGGTGTAGACTATTCACGTTCGACAATATCGGCAAGCGTTCCCATACTTGGCGGCGGGTTAGCACTCTTCAATCCAATCGATTTTGCTGCCTTTGCAGGTATTCCAGGATTGCCTTTCTTTTCTGGTCTAGAAACCTTTGATCCAAGTTTGCGCACATCAGAGCAGAGAGCATTTCTGATGCTACTATCAGCATCACTACCAGGACGAGTGCCGGGCTTCCCAATTGGAGTTCCCCTTGCTGATCTGCCACTACCCTCCGCTTATATACAAGGTTTTGGCAGCTCTAGAGTAAAACCAGTAACTAATCTCTTTGCCACTTTCTTCCAGGATGAGATCAGATTAAAACCAAATCTACTGCTAAAGGCTGGGGTACGTTATGATCTAAATCGTATCAGTTTTATCCCTAAGAATAATGGTAATCTAAGCCCACGCTTGGCAATCTCTTACCGTCCTAATAGATTGCCTAGCTTAAATCTGCGCGCTGCCTATGGGCTCTTTTTTGGCACTTTGCTAGCGGGGCCAGCAATCTCTACACCACCTAGCAAGTCTGGTAGATTTAAGCTGCTAGCATTGCCACTACCTTTTTCAGTATTGCCATTCCTCTCGACCAACCCTGGTTTCCCAGAAGCAGAACAGCTGCCAACTGGTGTGCCCTTTACTCCACAATTGAGCCAAGTGCTTAATATTGATAAGAATCTACGCAGTAGTTATACACAACAACTGAATGCTGGATTTGATTACTTTATTGACAATAATACTGCGCTCTCGGTCACATATGACTATGTTCGTGGTATTAAGATCTTTGCTGGTCGCAATATTAATCCAGTTGTGCGGCCTATTCCTGGCGACCCGCTAAATAGTGCATTGACTGGTAGGTCTGATCCTACCCAAGGCGACATCATAGAGTTTGAATCTGCCTTTGACAGCTACTACCATGCTCTGACACTCCAGCTAGAGCGGCGTTTTGCCACTCGATTTGGTTTTCGTGCTCACTATACACTCTCAAAAGCGATCGACAATTTTATTGACTTCAGGAATGACTTTCAGGAGATAGTCGATCCACTACGTCCAGGGGATGAGCGTGGCCTCTCTCAACAGGATGTGCGTAATCGTGTGGTGATATCCGGTATATGGGAGTTGAGTTACACGAAGAATCGATTGCTAAAAGACTTTCAACTTTCTGGCATTCTCAATCTAGAATCGGGTCGTCCTTATAATCTTATTGCTGGAGTAGATCTTAATATGAATGGCGATACTCCAGTAGGTGACCGACCGCTCGGGCTAGGACGCAATGCTGGTATCACACCTGGGTTTGCCAGTTTTGATATGCGCTTGGCGCGTACTTTGAAAATAACAGAGCGTTTCCAACTGCAAGCCCATATTGAAGCGTTCAACCTCTTTAATCGGGTAAATATCAAAGAGATTGATCGAGTCTTTCCACCTGATCTACAAGGAAATTTTCAACTGCCAACAAAAAAGAATGGTCGCTTTATTGCACCGCCAGAGCGCTTCCGTAGCGCTTTTACACCACGCCAATTGCAAATAGGATTACGCTTTACTTTCTAAACTAAAAATTTCAATCTGTGCTACTGAATATATACATCTGCACAGATTGAAAGATTTTTACCCGCTAGAACAGCGGGCTATGTTTTAGCGAGTTTTAAAAGTAGCGAGCTAGCTGTAACAACGAATTGAGTGCCTGTTTGGCCTCATCATCTACAACCTGTTTGCTGGCAAGGGCAAATTCGTTAGCCGCTTCTGACCATTTCCCAACTACTGTATAAGCCCGTCCTATACAGTAATGTACTTGTGGCAGATCTTTCTCTTCCTCATCAAGCTCTTCATACTTGCTCAACGCCGCGATCAATCGTTCGTTCAGACCAGTACTATTTTTGCTAGGTTTTAAATTACCAGGACTATCCAGACGACTTAACTCATTGCCAATCAGGAAAGACTTTTTCTCTGTGATAGTAGCAATAAGATTATGTAGGGCTTCTGGGCAGCGGCCTTGATACTGAGCAAAGGCAATACGATATTGGGCCAGCGCCTCCTCTTTCTTACCCATTTCAGTGAGTGTGATAGCAAGATTCTCATGCGCCAATGCATAATCATCTTTACGCAATTCTAGAGCTTTACGGTAAGCTGCCGCAGCCTGCTCTAGCTCATTGGTAGCAAACAGACTGGTACGCAATAGATATATGTTGCCTAAATCTAGATAGGCTTCGGGAAAGTTAGGCTGTTGTTTAATTGCCAGTTGAAATTCTGCAATTGCCTCTTGATACTTCTTATTCCCATGATAGAAACGTGCCAGATTGTAATGTGCCAGTGGATAGTTGCCGCGTCGCTGTTCGATCGCTAACCGAAACTGCTCTCCTGCCATCGCTAGATCTCCACTTGCTTCGTAGATAAGACCTAGATTGTTATAGGCTTCGGGATAGTTCTTACGTAGCTTGATAGCCGCCTGATAATGCTCAATAGCCTTGTTAAAATCACTCTTATGGGCATAAGCCATGGCAAGATTGAAATGCCCTGCTACTAACTGCCCTTTGCTCTCGGCAAGAGCATTTTCATACTGTTTGATTGCCTCATCTATACGACCACCACGATAGAAGGCAACACCTAAGTTAAGTATCGCCTGAGAATCTTTTGGTGTGTATGTCACCGCCTGTTGAAACTCTTGTGCAGCATTATCATAATCACCTAACTCAAGTAGAAGATATCCTAATCCTAGCCGAGCGCTAGCTAGTTGTGGTTGTATCTCAAGGGCTTTAAGGTAGAGCTCTTGCGCACGTTTTACCTCACCCTGATCAACTAAACGTTCTGCCTTAGTAACTAGTGCCTCTGGCCCGCTTACTGCTGGTCGTGGGTTTGACTGACGAATCGCTTCAGCTTTAGCTTCACCTACTTGTTGAACACCAAAGCGCCGATTAGGAGCAGAGAAATACGAGGAAGAGTCTACCCCAAAGCGCCGGTCTTCTTTCTTCCCTGTTGAATCAACACCAAAACGCCGATCTTCCTTCTTTTCTGTAGCTGGTTGGTTAACACCAAAACGTCTTTGCTGTGCCACAACACTACCAGACAAGAGAAGATTTATACCTAGCAATCCCACTAGTATCACTGTTTGTTGCTTTACCATATCCCCTTTTAATGCCGAGCAGAAAAATTGAAAATAGTTTCAAAATAGTTTGCCACAGAAAAGGGAAAGGTCACAGAGAATAGTTGCTTCTCTATGACCTTTCTCTCTGCTAGCGAAGAACTGCTTGCTGTTGGCTACTTAGCAATCAATAACAATACTGCCCGCCCACGCAAAAGGTAGTTGGTATACTCACCGCCTATGAATGCTTCCGAACCAGGTACAACAACTGTATTGCCACCCTCATTCCAATTCGAGGTATCCATCACACGGTACCAGTTCTTACCATTTCCTGGCCAAGGCAGAGTAAAGTTTACATCGCCGGACCAACCATTATAGGCAATGTAGATAGCGCTAGCAGAATCACCAAACTCTGAGCCATCAATACGGAAGCCAATCGCATGATTGTTAGAATTGTCAAAATAGCCAGCATCAGCAACTGCTCCATCTGGCTTAAACCAACGCAACTGCTCCATAACATTGCCATTATTATCAACTGCTGAATAGAAGTTGACTGGGCGCAAAGCAGTATGCGCTTTGCGGAATGCCATCAATCGCTGTGCAAAAGTGTTAAAGTTGGTCTGATCCGTGCTCCAGCTATAATTTAACCAGTTTATGCTGGAATCTAGATTGTAAGGATTATTATTGCCATTAAGGCTGCGTAGATACTCATCGCCACCAACAATCATAGGTGTGCCAGCACTAATCATTAGGAAAGCAAACCCATTACGTGCGGCTTTGCGCTGATCTTGAGCAACCCCGCCCTGATCCCAACTGAGATTATTATCTTCACCACCATCAGAAGGTCCATAAGGCCAAGCTTGACTATTGTTTTTCACATTATAAGAATACAGATCTTTCAATGTGAAGCCATCATGTGCGGTAATAAAATTGACCGAATTCCAAGGTTGACGCCCATCATCCTGATATAGATCAGAAGAGCCAGCAAAGCGGGTGGCGAGTTGACCCGCAGTCACAACTTCAACTCCCATCTTGTTCTGATCCTTACGGAAAGTATCACGATAGATTCCATTCCATTCTGACCAACCAGTAGGATAGTTACCGACTTGATAAGAATTTCCCCCAATCGCCCAAGGTTCGGCAATCAGGTCTACACCTGTGCCACCATTGGCTGGACGAGGTGGAATATCACGCACAATACGGTTGAGGGCATTACTGGCATTAAGTTTATCAAACCAGAAGCAGCCATGTTCACAAGTGTTGCCAAGCACAGAAGCTAGATCGAAACGATAACCATCTAAACCCAATGTATCGCGCCAGTAGGCAAGTGAATCCACAATCAGGTTCTGGGCAATAGTATTGTAAGTGTTGTAATTACCGCCTACTCCAGTATTATCCCAAGAATGCTGCTTGTCACTGGTTAATGAGTAGTAGGTGGGATTGTCTAGACCACGCCAAGAGATAATATTGTAAGTGCTGGAATTACCATTCTGATAGGCATACCCTTCACCTGTATGATTGTAGACAACATCAATAAAAACCTTGATACCAACATCATGAAAGGCCTTTACCATAGCCTTAAATTCACGTGTGGGGCCGCCTGGACTCTTATCATAAGAGTAGCGACGATCTGGCGCAAAATAGTTGAGTGTCGAGTATCCCCAATAGTTGTCTCCATCTGTGCTAGTAGGATTAATATCATTGGTATCGTTCTGTGTCTCTTGTACAGGAAGAAACTCTATTGCTGTAATGCCTAGTGTAGCCAGATAAGAGGCTTTCATGGATGCGCCTAGATAAGTACCACGATAGGCCGGATCAATACTCAGGTCATTCTTTGTCAGACCACGTAAATGCACTTCATAAACGATATCATCTTTGAGTGCACGGGTTGGCTTAACACCTATACTAGCACTGTTAATTGGTAGCACAATACCTTTAGCTGCCTTTGCGCCTGTATCAATATTTCGATAGAGCGGTCCAGAAGCATAAATAGTACCATCTGTTTGACTGGGTGTAGTGGGATCATGACTAATCTCAAGCGCATAAGGATCAAGCAGCAGTTTGTTTGGGTTAAAACGATTGCCATTTGCATCTACATCAGCGATAAATCCAATACTTGAACCCTTTGTCCAAGTCGAATCATAAGGCCAATTCGGCCCCCAAGCACGATACCCATAATAGACTGTACCGGTGATATCGTAGGAGTTGCGTAAAGTAGCAACTGAGGCAGTCTTAGACCAGACATTGGTAGCAGCATCCTTGACCATTACATAACGGACGCGTTCCTGATAGCCATAAGAATATTTGTAAAGCCATACCTCAATACGGGTAGCACGCGATGAATAGACACGGAAAGTTATATTTGATTGTGTTG
>JBFLVQ010000326.1:0-10213 GCA_040758525.1 Acidobacteriota bacterium | reverse complement strand
TTGGATTGTTGGTAGTGGTGGTTATGTAGGCTATACCGAAGATGGTGGCAAGACCTGGCGTAGGCAATCGGCAGGCAAAGCATATTTACGCGATGTCTATTTTGTTAATGACAATATTGGCTGGGTAGTAGGTGAAGATGCTACGATAATGCATACGGAAGATGGCGGTAAGACTTGGGAGCAGCAGGATAGCGGTATCGAAGGTACCATCACGCGTGTGCAGTTTGTTAGTAGTAAACTTGGTTATGCTGCTGCCAATAATGGTCGAATACTACGTTATGAGAGTCAACAGTAATTCTTTATCATAGACACTGAGAGTGAAGCTATGCGCATAATTGTGTTAGGCGGATGCGGCGCAATGGGTTCAGAATTGACGCGCGATCTGGCTGAGACCAGTGACTTCGCAGAGATCGTAATTGCCGATGCTGATTTAGCAAAGGCACAAAAGCTGGCAGCGGAGTTAGGCAATGGTCGTGTACAGGCAATATCGGTAGATGTTTCTGATGCGACAACATTGCCAGCAGTATTACGGGGCTTTGATGTTGTCGCCAATGCTACAACCTATCATTTTGGTCTTACTGTGACACGTGCAGCGATTGAGGCACGCGTCAATTATCTTGATTTAGGGGGGCTTTTTAACACTCCACGCCAATTGGAACTTAACCAAGCTGCCCTTGATGCTGGCATTACGATCTGCTTAGGTTGTGGCGCTACCCCTGGGGTCACCAATTTATGTGCGCGTACCGCAGCTAACCTACTTGAGCAGATCGATGAAGTCCATATTGCTTTTGCCTCTTTCCGTTCGATTGCCCCTTCTCCAGGACTACTTGATACAGTGCTTGATGAATTCAGCCCAGACAGTCGCCGTTTCTATTGGCAGACGGGAAATTTTATTGAGGTAGCGGCCTTTTCTGGAGCACGTTTGATCCAGTTTGCCCCACCCGTAGGTGAGTTAGAGGTCTATTACGTACCGCATTCAGAGACTCATACACTACCACGTTTTTTAGGCAAAGGGATAAAGTTGGTAGATGTGCGTGGCTCTTGGCGACCAGAAATCATGCAAGCGCTACGGTTATTTGCTGAATATAGATTAACTGGCAGCGAGCCAATCAAATTTGCTGGTCTGGAGATTAAACCAAAAGACTTTCTCCGTGCACTTATCTTACAACAACTGCCATATGACCAGGGCGGCTGGGCTTTTCTGCTAAATGTTGAAGTTTTAGGGAAGCGTGAAGGCCGGTCAGTGCGCTGTATTTTCAATACTCGCCATCCAGACGAAACCGAATGGGGTAAAGCCGCTACTGCCAAAATGACAGGAATACCTGCCTCTATTGGTGCACAAATGATTGCCCGAGGGGAAGTCGAGCGGCGAGGGGTACTAGCGCCAGAAGCCTGTTTTACCCCTGCTACCTTCTTTCATGAATTAACGCGACGTGATATCTATGTCGATCTTCTTACTGAGGAGATTTATAACTTCCAGTAGATCTATTGATTCAGTTTTGTACAGAGTTGATAAACAAGCGGAGTACACATTTAAGTAGACTCTGCTTGTTTATCTCAAGAGGGTGATCTGTTTAGAAGGTAAGACGTAAACCAAATTCGAACTGACGTGCAGAATTGATCTTAGTATTTCCGATCACGCCAAAATCGCCAGCTCCTACAAATTGGCCTGGGAAGCCTAGTTGCGGGCGGTTAAAGAGATTATAGGCTTGAGCGCGGAATTCAAAGTTGGTACGTTCGTTGATGTTGAACTTCTTGAAAACCGATGCATCAACAGTATTGGTGCCAGGTGCGCGCAGGAAATTGCGTGGCGATTGCTCATTAATGTTATTGGAATTTCTGAAGGCAGCAGTGTTGAAGTAACGGTTTGAAGTAGCATTACTAACATCTGGATCACCTATCAAGGCAGCACGACCAACGCCGCCAAAAACACTAAAAGGTGTGCCATCCTGTAGAGTGATGATCGTATTGAATTGCCAGCCATGCAACAGTGTGCGAGTGAGACCACTGGTATTGCTAAAGAAAGGCAGATCATAGTTAGCGGCAAAGGTGAAACGATTGCGCACATCGTAATCGGCAGGACCCTCATCGAAGGTGAGATTATTGGGGTCGCTAGCATTGTTTCGGAATGCGCTGCTAGGACCGGGGAATGGACCAGGGGTATTGTTATTTGCTCTGCCATAGGTATAAGAGGCGAGGAAGTTAAGCCCCTTATAGGTGCGTAGTGTGCTCTTAATCTGAAGCGAGTTATAATCGGACTCACCTACATTAGCAATGGTTGTGAGACGATTTCTGAGCTGGCCATCAAAGCCACCTGAGGTAAGTACTGCCGTGACATCATCACCACGTGTGCCAACATAAGCCACACTTACTGCTAACGCATTGGTAAACTCGCGCTCAAAGGTGATGTTGAACTGTTGCACACGGGTATTATCGGTCTGCTTTGGCATAAAGCGTAGCGCTGAACCTGGTGGTAGGACAGGATTATTTAGATTGATCGCATCTGGCAGTGGGATAGGCTCGTTCAAGCGCACATTTGCGCCTGTGCCGCTAAATCTAAATTGAGTGATGATAAAAGGCGGATTCTGTGTAAGCTGATTGCCTATACCGCCACGATCCAGTGAATAGAAGAGGCCATAGCCACCACGTATTACGGTTTTGCTGTTGAGCGCATAGGCTAATCCAATACGTGGGCCAAAATTATTTAAGTCATTATCGACTGTAGAGCGTGAAGCCCCATTCTTGCCGGCAAGAATAATTTGTCCAGTGGTTGGATCAAAATTGGCTAGACGATCATTCTTCTCTGTAGGTGTGGTGAAGACCTCATAGCGCAGGCCAACATTGAGTGTCAGCTTCTGATTAATACGCCAATCATCTTGCGCAAAGAAGCCAGTTTCGTAGCTGGTTGTGATTGCAGGGTTGATACCTGGCACAGAAGAAGTAGTGAAATTGGTGCGACCAATGAGAAACTCCGCAACTTCGTAACCAGTTTGTCCCATTGCTGGTATGTTTCCTGGTGTGGCAACAAAATCCGAAAAGAAATAGAATCCCTTGTTAAAGTCTGCTTGTACCGATTTGACACGACGCTGAATGAGCGAGGCACCAAACTTGGCGGTGTGATTACCCTTAATATAGGTAATTGCATCAGAAAACTGTAAAGATCTCTCTCTCAATGTGAACTGACCAAAGTCCCCTAGATATTCCAGGAAAGAGCCATTGCCACCACCAATGAGCGAAAGGCCGTTATCGGTAGTAACACTAGCGATACCAGGTATACCAACCATTTTATTCTGATCTTGGCCAAAGCCTACTGGGAAGAAGCCGATCTTCTGCAAGATGTAACCAATACGTAGTTCGTTAAGCAGTGTAGGGGTAAAGGTATGAGTATAGTTGCCAGCAACGCTATAAGCCTTCACTTCGTTCTTGCCGGCGCCAAAACCAGCCTGGAATCCGGGTATACGGCCAGGATCGGTCTGTTTGTCATCTGCGATACTAAAACGTACAAAAGCTGTATCCTGATCAGTGAACCTGTGATCAACGCGAACATCGCCATCATTGAATGTCTGACGACGCAGACGACGTACAAAATAGTTCTGTTGTGCTTGATTGAGATCGGGTAGAGGAAACTGCTTGAGATAATTGACAGCTACAGGATTGAGTGGATCGGTAATAATATTGCCTGGATAGGGCTGGCCTGTGGTGGGGCTGTAGATCAAAATCGGTTTGTCTAAACCAGTAAATTTTGGATCAAGCAATTCACCAAAATCGCCATTGCGCATCCTTGCCGTTGGTACCGTTACCAGATTACCTGCCTCAATAGGGAGACGCTGGCGCAGACCCTGATAGTCGAAAAAGAAGAAGGTTTTATCACGTTTGATCGGACCACCAAATGTGCCTCCAAACTGATTTCTAATAAATAACGGTTTTACATTGGAGAAAGTTGGTCGGGCATCGAATTTAGAGTTGCGTAGCAATTCGAAGAGCGAACCATGATAATCGTTTGTGCCACCTTTGATCACCGCTGTGATTACTGCGCCACCACCACGACCAAATTCGGCAGGCGCTACACTAGTGATAACACGAAACTCCTGTAATGCTTCAATAGGTGGGAAGAATATCACGGTGTTAACTATCGATTCGTTGTTGTCTATACCATCCAACTGGAAGTTATTGTTCTGCTCACGCAACCCGTTGGCGGAAATGGCTGCCGAGCCAGTATCGCCCTGACGGAAAGTTTCTGCATTGCCACCTGAACCATCAGCATTGCTGCCGGGGGTGCCACGCGATACTCCTGGAATCAGGGTGGCAAGTTGAGTAAAGTTGCGGCCATTGATAGGAAGGTCGATAACCTGCTTCTCATTAATCACCTGGCCCACCGATGAGGTCGAACTTTCAATTAGTGGTGCACCACTAGAAACTTCAATAACCTCATTTACACTACCGGTCTCCAGTAGAGCATCAATATGTGCTACCTGATTTACTGTTAAGACCACATCTGAACGAACAACCTTGCGGAAACCTTCTGCTGAGAACTCTATAGTGTAACGCCCTATGCGTAGTGCGGGAAGAACATAGACACCATCGATATTGGCTGTTGCTTCGACTCGACGGTTGGTCTCTGTATTAATAGCAACTACAGATGCCCCTGATAAGGCAGCGCCAGTTGAATCGGTTATAGTCCCTTCTACACGCGCAGTGTCTTGCGCCAAACAGAAACAGTGTGTAAATAATAGTAGCGCTATTGAAAGCAGCATACGCGTTACTATTTTACTGATCGTCTGATTCATCGGTAATCCTCCTAAAGTGTCAGTATGATAGAAAGATCGAAAACCATTCCATTCCCTACCCAAGCAAGAAATTCAGTTAGTTCACTGTGAGAGTTAGTTGGTTTTAACAATCGCTTTTGAAGATTGAGCTGGAAATCCCGGTTTCTACTTACAGATATATTTCATCCAGTGCTCTACTACACTTTTATGAAAAGTGTAGCGATATTGATAGGCTGAGATTTGCCAAAATCAACCTCCATTTAGAGAGGCATATGGTAGCGCCAACCCAGGCACAAGGGTCTAGTTACTCTAGAGTAACTAGCTGATCCCTAGATTAACTTGGGTTTTGATATATTCTTCCAGATTTGTCTCAGCCAACCCTTAGCGGGTCTAGTCTCACAATTCGATCACGAAAGTTGGTTATGAAAGAAGCGCAGACCAGTTGCCTGTATCTTTAAGACGACTTCTCCAAATTAGTATCCATTGGGATAGATGTCATATGTTCCACCGCCTACCCCATAGTGATTACCACCCGATTCCCAGATGGCATCATTCTTCAGTGATTTCCATTCAAAAGGCTGACCCAAGGGAATTTCTGTTGTTGTGTAGATCCAGATATTTCCTGTTGTCCAATTACCGGCTCTCCCAGGTGCGCCCCAATTGCTTAATTGGGGGAGGCTTCCTCTAATCGCAACAAAATTGCCAAAACCGACATCTTTGTGTATACGGAAAGTGGTAACAACATTATTGGGTGGTGGAGTATCGCCTTTTACCCAGATTTTATAGTTGCCAAATTCTGTTCTCAGTGTATATCCGGAGAGACCAGCATCACTAGGCTGCCAGGTGTTTGGGCCCAGCTTTACCACTAACTTCCCATCCACTTCTGCGGCATATAGACCCTGTTGAGCACGTAATATTTTTACTGAAGAGGTATTGGTTATCCCTTGTTCTTTACGTATCTGGGCAAGCTCTTTTATTTTGTTGTGTACTGTGGGCGATTTCTCATAGAAATGTTGCCAGAAGATACATGGTACCCCAGGGTGTGTAAGTATATAAGCATAACCTTCCAAGAGTCGGCTGTCTGGGAATGCTTGGGGGTTCTCATGCGGTGGATGTGTGTCATGATTGTCTAAAAAGGAGACTGCCTTTTCCGGCCATCTACCTATTAACCCTGGCAGACTCGCCAACGCAGAATAGTTATCTGTACCAAAATTGTTTGTTAGGATAAATTTGGTAGGAAAATCGAAAGCCGTTGATCGCTTTGCATTATCTATATGTGTACTGTTTATCCAATTTACTATAGCGTTAGTATTGCCATCAAAAAATTCTCCTACAGACCAGTATGGGTTAGTGGAGTCATTGTAATCTTTGATATGAGTTGGTGAGAATCCCTTAACATAATCGTATCTCCAACCATCAAAGCCAATACTATTTCTTAGCCAACCTAGCCATTCCTTAAATTGATTCTTCACATTGGCATTTTGATGTGAAACATTGGGGCCAAACCCGGTCTCGCCATCATCGCTACCGCTGCCACCATCGCCGCTCCAGATCTCGGGTGGATTGCAGTCATAGTAATTTCCCCATAACATCTTGCCACTGGCAACTTGGCCTAGATTGTCCAGCCAACTGATTGTTTCACCACACTGATTCTTCTGGCGGGGACCACGATGGTTCAGCACTAGATCGGCAAGTACTTTAATACCTCTATTGTGAAATGCATTAATCGCTGTCTGTAATTCCCCAAGACTGCCGTAAAGTGTCTCGCTGCCGGTATGTTGATACCAATTGCCTGTGTAATTGGGATAGCCATCCTGTATCCATTGCCTATATTCACCCAGGTCATAATAGTCCATAGGCACATAGCCTACCGCCGAGTATTGATCGCCGCCTTCGCCTATATCCCACCTGGGTGTCTTGGATGCAGGGGGGAACCATATCATGGTTATGCCGGTCTCTTTGATATCGTCAGCTTTTGCAATCAGCAGGTCGTACCAGTCGCCATGCTGACCATTATTTTTGCATTGCCAATAGAAGCCCTGCAGCATTATATCTGTTGAGCCAGCTTGCATACCCAAAGCATTAATGTTGCCGGATTGTATGCCTGTTGCTATCTCCTGGGCGCTTACCAATACTCTGCTTCCTAGCAAGGAGGTTAAGAGTAATAGCACCCAAAACGTGCTAACTATCTCCTTTTTCATACTTCGCTTCCTCCACTAAGATAAATAGGCTGGTCTTGGCAGTTAAAATATGTTCTAGATGAGCCGTTATTGCCTTACTGTAAAACCTGTATGACGTAGTATTGCCTTAGCTATTAGCCATAACTATAATTTATCCCGACCAGCTTTTTGAGCTTGGTAATCCGTTAGCTTTTACGTTGTTGGCAAAATATACTACAAATTTTGTTGGGAAATCTTTTCAAAACCTGAAAGTATAAGCTGACAAATTATTACAAATTGTTACAGCAGCTATGAGCTTACAAGTAAAGCAGTTTTATGTATTCGGTCCGTTCTGTCTAGATGGCACAAGACGTGTTTTATTACATAATGGAAAAGTAATTCCCCTAACTAACAAGGCTTTTGAGACACTCCTGATACTTGTTCGCAATAGTGGACAGCTTGTCAAAAAAGAAGATCTGATGAGAGAGATCTGGCCTGATACCTTTGTTGAAGAGGGTAGCCTGACAAGAAATATCTCCGTTTTAAGAAAGATACTAGGAGAAGGCCCTTCCGATCACCAGTACATTCAAACTATCCCCAAACAAGGTTATCGGTTCGTCGCTGAGGTAAGAGAGATTTTTGATAAAGATAGCCCCCTGATAGATGAGCAAGATCAGAACGAGGAAGAGATTAACCAACCAACTAATGCTAAAGTAGCGTCACATCAAGAATCGCTACAGATAACTAGTCTTACCAATAATGCCTATAGCGTGGCTGAAGCAACTAATAAACAGGATGTTTCTTTAGAGCAGATCATTGCTCCGAATCCCTCAACTGCTATTACCGGCAATCGCGATAAACAGTTTACTGTAAGCAGATACATATTCTTATCAATTATAGTTGTTGTGCTCATGGCAATCGTCTTTGTTATACAACACTACCTCTGGCGGGATATCTCGATAAATCCTATACAGAAGATGAAAGTTACCAAGTTCACCAGTTCCGGCAAAGTCATCAACGCGGTTATCTCACCAGATGAAAAATATATTGCTTATGTTGAAGATACCGGACAACAATCGCTTTGGATTAGACAGGTAAACACTAATAGCAGTTTACAAATAATCTCTCCTGCCAATGTTAGTTATCAAGGTTTAGCCTTCTCACCTGATAGTAATTATATTTACTACAATATTTGGGATAAAAAGCATGTTGGTGTAATTCATCGAATATCTGTACTAGGAGGGAGTGCTAGCAAAATAATTGAAGATGTAATGCCAACTCTTGCTATCTCTCCAGATGGTAGAGCGATCGCTTTTGTACGTGGTTATGCAAAAGAGCGAGCACAGACGTTAATAGTCGCTAATATTGATGGCACACAAGAGCGTACACTGGCCAGGCGAGAACATAGTTCAGGATCTTTTTGGCAACCAGCCTGGTCACCAGATGGAAAACTTATTGCCTGTGCTACTGGTGGCGGAGAACAAGGTCTCAATTATACACAGATTATCGTTGTCTCTTTAGAGAGTGGATCGGAAAGATTGCTTACCACGGAAAAGTGGCTTGGGATAAAAGGTTTGGCCTGGCATTCAGATGGTAGGGGACTGGTTATCACTGCTAAAGATCAGCTAGAAAGCCATTTTCAACTATGGTTCTTATCTTATCCAGATGGTGAAATAAGACAGATTAGTAATGATGTCAATGATTATAGCGGTGTGAGTATGACAGCAGACTCGTCTGCTCTGGTAAGTGTACAAGAAGATAGGGTCTTTAATATATGGCTAGCCTCAAGCGATAATATTAATGATGCTCGCAAGATCACTTCAAGTAAGTATGAAGGCTTTGGCCTCTCCTGGACTCCGGATGGAAGAATAGTTTATGTGTCTATGGAGAGTCAGGATTATGACATATGGATTATGGATAAGGATGGTAGTAATAAGAAACAGTTGACTACCAGTCTTGGTGATGAGATCCTTCCTTGTGTTTCTGCAGATGGAAAATATCTTCTCTATACCTCTTTGCAAACAGGTATTCCACATATTTGGAGAATTGATATTGATGGCAAGAATCCTCAACAGCTTACCGATGGAATGGGGGAATGGTGGCCCAATTGTTCTCCTACAGATCAAACATTCGTTTACCTAACCACTCATGAGATAGAAGTCTGGAGAATGTCAATTAAGGGTGGCGAACCGATAAAGTTGACCGAATTTCACTCTTATGCTCCCACTATCTCACCGGATGGAAAGCAATTGGCCTTCTCTTATTGGGATGAAACAGCAACTCCGCAGAAACTAAGAGGAGCAATAATTCCTATTGATGATTCGCAAAAAGATAGAAAGATTTTTGATATACCCCTGACCGCAGTACGCTCATCAAGTACGGTATTCTTTCGCTGGACACCTGATAGCCAGGCACTGGCATACTACGATAATAATAATGGTATATCTAATATTTGGAGATTGCCATTAGACGGTGACGCACCAAAACCGTTGACTGATTTCAGAGAGAATCAGATCTTCAATTTTGAATGGTCGCGTGATGGCAAACATCTCGCCTGCACACGTGGGATTGCTACCAGTGATGTGGTTTTAATAAAAGATTTTCACTGAATTCTCTCAAGCCCAGATCAATCTATTCAATCTATTTGGAGCTATTTTTTCGTGAGCGAAAACGGCGCACCTTGGCAAGATTGCCACAATCTTGCATATCACACCACTGACGACTACGATTGCGGCTGGTATCCTCAAAGAGCCAGCCACAGTTTTCCCCGCCACATTCACGTAAGCGTGTTAGATCACCTAGGGTCAGCAGTTCTGCCGCAGAATCGGCAATCGACCAGAGCATACGATCCAATGCCGTCTTAGATCTATCCCATTGCCAAGTGAAACTGCCTTTAATACTGACTAGGCGTTGATGACGATACGCTACATCAATCTCCTCATTTAACCGATCAATATCGTATGTGCGTGGTTGCTCTTTAATAATGATCGCTTTACAAATACGGTAGATCGCTTCACGTAACTCAATGGCCCGGTTTAATACATTGGTAGCCTCTTTTTCATACTGACGAGCCTCTCGTACCAGTGTCTGTGCCTCTGCCTCGGTTAGCAATCCCACATGTTCACTCCAAGCCAGTAGATCAATGTAGTCGTTTATTTTGTCACTGCTAATATTATTTTTCTCTATCGCCATATCAATCACTCGTGCATAAACACTATTGACGAAATCTAAACATAACCGCCCAGCTATCAGCTTTGTTATCCCTGCCGGTCTCTCACTTAAATTCAT
>JBFLVQ010000325.1:0-10237 GCA_040758525.1 Acidobacteriota bacterium | reverse complement strand
AATCAACTCTATCATTGGTTAAGAAGGCACTATACTTTCAGCGAGCTTATTCGTGTGCATTTTCATCCTTTGTTTCTAGCAAATTACGCCATTAGCCATTCTTAATGGCTGTGAGAAAAGATCAGTAGAGATCATATTGGTACTCTACTTCTGATACTTGTGAGGTATCCAGCAGAGTAGTCTTAGTTCTGGTTAAACGAGTATCATTTTCTGGTTGGTTAGCATCATTTATATCATTAGCTGACCAACTAACTAATGCTCGCTGCTCAAAGGTGGAGTTTACCTTACGTTTATCATTGTTGTTATCT
This sequence comes from Acidobacteriota bacterium, assembly GCA_040758525.1. Taxonomy (GTDB): domain Bacteria; phylum Acidobacteriota; class Blastocatellia; order Chloracidobacteriales; family JADJPF01; genus JBFLVQ01. The sequence continues at coordinate 9,929 of JBFLVQ010000325.1, read as the reverse complement.
ATTTGAACCGTCTCTACCTCACGCCCTTCTTTCCAGGGTTTATAGTCAGTAAAAATAAGTCCTCGCGGAGTATTAAAAGACACTCCATAACTCTTACCGTAATTATCCAATGGCGAGCCATTAAACTTGTGTCGCACTTCGGATAATAACGTACCACTGCCATTAAAGAATCTCTCCATTACTGGATTGGGCACACCAGCAGTCTTTAATGATGGATCTGAATATGTCACTCTTCCTTCTAAACTACTCCCGTCTGCATAGGTTCTACGCTCTTTTACACGTCGAAATATCTGTCGGTCGGTATCAGCACCGGGTGGATATGGCCCTTCTCCTTCTTCCGCATCATACTCTATTACTCCATTTGAAGGAGTCTTAAGACAAACAATCTCACCATAACTGTTATATTCGAAATTCCATCTATGCCCTGATGGTAGAACGATACTGCTAACAACAACCGGATTAAAAATTGTTGTGCTGGCATTATACTTTGGTATGGGGAATAGCTGATTTTCTGCTAATAACGGTTGACCACTGCGCCGTACATCATCTAATGGCGCACGCTCTACTAGAATGGTTCGCTGCTCCCCGTTTATTCCATTCACCTTAACACGTACTAAAGTTGTTGGAGCAACATCATACTCTATCTCGATTTTGCGATCTAATGTATCTGTTACTTCAATCAGTCGAGAACTATCTTCTGTATATTTGAAACGTACAATATTACCATTGCGATCCTGCTGTTCTAGTACCAATCCATTGACAATTTTGAAGCGTGTGCCATCGCGTAGCAGTAGTTTACCACTGGGAAAGATTAATTGATGAGCATCGCCAAAAACATTCTGCTGATCTGCCAGTCCAGCATAGTCAGTGATAGTGCTATTACTATAAAATGTTGCGGCAGAACCATCCGCAGTAACAAACTCCGTACCCCGTGATGCCCCTGTACAACCACCAAAGGGAGGGTTAGAGATCGTTTCCAATGGTCTACCATCATTCAATTTATCACGCAGTTCATATTCAGTACCATCTGGAGCAATAAATGTTAACCGTGTAAGGGTATACTCCCATCTAAGATTTGAATCTCCAGGACAGAATTTATCTAGCCAACCAACCTGTCTACCTACCAGTCTACCGGCGTTGATAACCCAGCCAGGAGCAATTTGCGGCGAGGAAGCATCCCATTGATCATAAACAGGCACAAATAGCTTTGCCCCAGTTATCTCATTTGTCTGTTGCTCGACTCGCCAGATCTTAGAGTTGTATGAGAGTACCACTGAGACACCTAACCCGGCTCTACCGCCTAGACTGGCCAATGGAAAGGTCAAATTTAGGTTTCCATTAAATAGGTTAATGTTATCGAAATTGCTGCCGCCATAACTGCCTAATGGACTAGCGCCAGGAGCAAGCGCAGATGGAGTGCTACGATCGGTGGCGCTGGCAGTACCGCTAACTGCCTGAGCCTTTGCGATAGCATTAAAAAGGCAGATACTCAACACAAGCGCAGTAATGGTATATCGATTTAGCATAGCTCTTCTCACTCTAATGGTTTACAACTTTGGCTCGACAAAATTATGGAACTACTTTAATCCGACAGAATCTATCGGATCTCTTTGCTTCTCTTAATAAATATTCACCAGGGGTAAGTGGCAGTTTCATTCTTACTCTCTCACCTAACCGGGCATTACCTATCGATACTGGTAGTTCATTAGCCTTTTCAGTCTCTGCCGAGATCAAGCTATAGGATTGACTACCACGACCAGTGCGGTTGCGGATCATAATTATATTTTCTCCGGCACGCACAGTTACCTGTTGTGGCTCAAATCCTGAAATGGTTGCATAAATATTTATTAACCTGGAATCATTAACTACTGCATCGATCTGATTAATAGATTTAGTCGATGAAGTAATTAATCCAAGACGGGCTGATGTTATCCCAACAATAACGGATGATAAGCCCAATACTACACACAAGAACACTATTGTTCGGGCTTTTAAGGCCCGCCTAACAAGATGCGATGCCATAGATTGTCTCCTGAATTAATTCATATTGTTGCGATCCAAGTTACTATCATTGTTCACTAGTTGAGCATCTACATAAGCTAAAAGATTTGGAAACCCTGAGTTAACCCTTGGCTGATAGTACTACCGATCATTCGTAAATGAGGTAGGGCAGCTTTAAGTCTGTTGATAAGTAATGCCGCTGCCGGTTGCAGTTTGAAATATTGAGTAGTTGTGAAATATCAATAATGATATGTAAGCATTGCTACCATTATAAAAAGTGAAGCAAACTCGTCAAGTAAAATCTTGGCAAGAAAAATGGAGATTTCCAGGTTGTTTCGTAGAAATACCATATCAGTGATAGCTGTTGAGTTTAAGTTTTGTAGAGGGTTAGGAGCGGATCTTGATTTAAACTTTATTAATAGTTAGTGTAAACTCTTCTGCTCTTTACCTAGATACTACTTTTAGGAAATTTTTATCCAACAAGTATGAAACTATCAGAGATTGCAAAAAAACTTGGCTGTGTATTGGAAGGTGATGGTGATGTCGAGATTACCGGTGTCGCCGCTATTGAAGAAGCACAAAGCGGCTATCTTACTTTTCTTTCCAATCCAAAATATACTGCCAAACTAGCGAATACCGCTGCCGCTGCTGCTATTGTTGCTTCTGATTATCAATATACGGGTGCAAGGCCTTTGCCATTGTTGCGGCACAACAATCCTTACCTTACTTTTGCGCGTGCTATTGAACTCTTTTACACACCGCCTTCGCCAGCCGATGGTATACATAACACAGCAGTGATTGCTGCCTCGGCACGACTTGGCGAGAATGTGCGTATTGGTGCGCATACGGTGATTGGAGATGATGTGGAGATTGGTGATGATGTTGTCATCTATCCTAATTGTACAATCTACCCAGGCGCACGTATTGGCACAGGCAGTATTATTCATGCCAATTGTGTAGTGCGCGAGTATGTAGAGATTGGCTGTCGTTGTATTTTGCAAAATGGTGCCGTTGTTGGCGCCGATGGTTTTGGTTATGCCAAGCAAGATGATGGTTCTTGGTACAAGATCGTGCAATCAGGTCAGGTTGTCCTTGAAGATGATGTCGAGGTCGGCGCTTGTACAACGATCGATCGTGCTACGATTGGAGAGACGCGTATTAAGCGTGGCGCCAAACTCGACAATCTGGTAATGGTCGGCCATGCCTCATCGGTAGGCGAGAATACACTATTGTGTGGGCAGGTGGGTCTGGCTGGTAGTACTAAAGTTGGTCGTAATGTAACTCTTGCCGGGCAGGTTGGGGTTGCCGGCCATCTCACCATTGGCGATAATGTGGTGGCAACCGCACAGACTGGCATTCCTAATTCGATTGATGCTGGCCAGGTTGTCTCCGGCTATCCTGCCATTGAGAACCGTGCTTGGTTGAAGTCTTCTGCAATCTTCCTACGGCTACCGGAAATACAGAAGACATTGCGCGATCTGCAGCAACGTATTGCAGAATTAGAAAAACAGTTGACAACATCACGCTCTTAATTAGTTCTTTAACAACCGGAATAGGTGCGAATACCGGGAAGTGCGGTGCAAATCCGCTGCTGCCCTCGCAACTGTAAGCAGCTACGAAATCCACCCTTGAAGCCACTGTCTGAATAGGATGGGAAGGCGTGGAGAGTAGGTTGTACAGATGGTTCTATGCTGCAAGCCAGGAGACCGATTCGCCCCCTCCGCACCCAATCTTCCGATGGGGAAGAGAAAGGAGCTTTATGTCCTATTTTCGTTTAAGCTTTTCTGCTTTACTAACAATCATTCTTCTCAATATATTTGCCACACTAACACTTGCCATACCGCAGAATCAATCGAAGGGTGAGATCAGTGGTCTGGTAAAAGATGAAGCTGATCAACCTGTACGCAGTGCTGCACTCACACTGTCAGCACGTGATGGTCGGCAACAGTCTACTACTACTGGTGAGGATGGTCGTTTCCATTTTGTTAATCTTGCTGCCGACGAATATTTTATCAAAGCTGAAGCAGATGGTTTTCGTGCTACTGTTTCGCAACAGATTAAGCTAGCTACAGGGGCTGCCGAACAGATCGAGTTGACCTTACGCGTCAATGGTATCAATGAAGAGGTAATAATTACTGCCACCAGTACTGCACAAACTATCGATGAACTCTCTAAGTCTCTCACAGTTGTGAGCCGTGAAGAGATCGATGCTCGTCAGGAGTACTCACTTGGTGAGGTGTTGCGCAACGAACCGGGTGTGCGGTTAAAGACCTTTGGTGGACCTGGCGGCTTTACTTCTATTCGCTTACGAGGTCTGTTTGATGAAGACACAGCAGTATTGATTGATGGGCTGCGTCTACGTGATGCAGGGGAGTTTCGCGGCTCATCGCTCTCGCTTAATGACAGCCTCTTTGTCAATAATGTACAACGTATAGAGATTATGCGTGGTAGTGGTAGTGCGCTCTATGGCACAACGGCAGTCGGCGGTGTTATCAATGTTGTGCCTTACACAGGCACAGGCGCACCATCTGGCGAGGTACTATTTGAAGGTGGTTCGCTAGGCTTTTTCCGCGAAGCTGCACGTGTTGGCGGCAGCATCAAGAATGTCTTCAGTTATGGTATTGCTGCCTCGCGTATAGATACCAATGATGGTATTGATGATCAAGACATATATCGTGCTACCTCATTGGGCACAAGTGTGCGTTACACACCGATTACAGGTTTCTCACTTTCTGGGGTAATAAATTACAGTCGTTCATTCTTGCAACTCAATGATAGCCCTTTTCCTATAGGGCCAACCGGTAATGAATTCGGTTATGCAACAGGTGCTGGTCCAATCGCTGGTTTTATCCCAGATCTTAATGATCCTGACTTTTTCCGTACAGTGCGCTTGTTTCAAAGCGGAGTAGCGCTACGTCATAGAGTGAACGAACTTATCAGCTATTATGCTTCGTTCAATTATGTACGCTCTAATCGACGCTTTTTTGATGGTCCGGATGCAGATCCATTGCTAAAATCGCTGATCACAAAGGCACAAGGGTTCTTTCCTGCTTTTACTAGCGACACACTGTTTCGTGGGCGCACTTATACTTTCAACTCCGGTGTGAATCTGCGTGTGGGTGCACACAACCTGGTTACAGTAGGCTTTGAAGCTGAGAAAGAGCGATTGCGACAGCGTACAGATTTCTTTGGACGTGAATCATTCTCGCAAAAGAGCTATGGTTTCTATTTTCAGGATCAACAGCGATACTTTGAGAATCGATTGCAACTATCGGTCTCTGGACGTGTACAGACCTTTACTCTAGATATTCCAGATAGATTTACCAACATTCCGCCGGAGGATTTAGCACGATTAAAAGCGATTGATGTGCCTAATGCCTATGTTGGTGATGGTTCGATCGCATATGCATTCTTTAACACTGGTACAAAGCTACGTGCGCATATTGGCAATAGCTTTCGTGCTCCTTCTTTATCAGAACGTTTTAGCGCCTTTGATGGTATGTTCAGGCCGGTGCGTATAGGTAATCCATTTCTACGTCCAGAGCGAGTGCTATCCGTCGATGGTGGGATAGATCAGAGCGCATTCAATGATCGTCTACGCCTCTCACTCAGCTATTTCTACACACGCCGTCAAGAGATCGTAATTGGTGGGTTTGTGCCTTTCTCTGCAGCAGCAGGAGCCGCCTTCTCTCAGACTAATTCACCAGGTGGACTCTCACGCGGTTTTGAGGCCGCTGTAGCCGCTAATCCTGTGCGCGGACTCGATGTCAATCTCTCTTATCTATATGCCAATGCAGAACTGTTCTTCAATGGTCAGCGTAGTGATGGTCGTCGTATCTTTGGCAGTACTCGCACCTTTAGTATTCCACGACATACTTTCAATTTTTCCATCAACGAGCGCTATCGTGGTCTCAATGTGAATTTCGATCTATCTGCGATTAGCGACTATGACAATCCAGTCTTCACACCACCAGAGTTATTCACAGGATTTGCCTCGCCAATTTTTCGTTTTGATGGTTATGTGAAAGCGGATCTGGGTGCCTCTTATACTTTCCCTTTAAACGACAGCGAGAGCTTGGAAGTCTTTGGCAAAGTGTCGAATCTGTTTGATGAAAAGTATTTTGAGGATGGCTTTCAGTCACCAGGTGCAATTGGCACAATAGGAATAAAGTTTAGATTCTAATTCCAACTCTACATAACAACGCCGTACAACCGGCGTTGTTATGTAGACCTTAATCCCGCTAATCTTTTACCCGCGTATTCGATGTGAACAACTCTGGCATAAATGCCAAAGCTTCCTGGGTTCGAGATTCTGTCTCACGACAGTATCCTACAGAAGTACTACCAGGTTCGCGTTGACTTCCATCATTGATGGTTTTGCGAGCTTGCCTCTGGTTCATTAGAGCAAGAGGTCTTATCTGCCCCTGGGCGCGCACTCCCCCGCGTTCCTGCGGGTATGATTGTTAGTTACCTAACAATGGTTGCCATTATAGAAAAATATAGACGAAACAGCAACCTTTTTATCGCCCTGTCGGGCAATGGCAGGCTTGACTCCGGACTAAAGCCTCGGAGAATGCGACTGCCTTTCCGTTCAACTATTTGAGTGATAATAGTTGAGTACCATGGCATAGTCAGATAAGCAGAATATGCTCAATGTAAGAATAGGAGAAAACGATGGTCGATCCAAAAACATTTCACTTTCAGCTTCCTCGTTATGAAGGGCCACCTTTACCTGAACCACCCCGCGCCTGGTACCCAGGTGTGCAACAGCATATATCCAAATCGACCAGCGACCGTGCTTTTCGCAGTGATGGCCGTGTCCGAGCTATCGTCATTCACGCTACCGCAGGCGCGACTTCAGCAGGGGCGATGAGCGTAATGTTCGAGCATCGGGCCAGCTTCCACTGGCTTGTACCTGGTGAAAAGGATACACAACATGGAAAATTTGTCTGGGCCTGTGCACCAGAAGCACGTGCTGCTTGGCATGTACGCAATGACCGTTCGCATCCAGATATTAACAATGGTAGCCAGAACGTTAATTACTGGTCATTGGGTATAGAGGTTGTCAATACACAGCAGAATAATGATCCATTCTCGGATTGGCAGGTAGAACAGACTGCTGCCTTGGTTAGATATGCTTGGAGCAAATATCCAGATCTGCGTGATGTTGTCAGTCATGCCAAGCTTGATCCTGCTCGTCGCTCCGATCCAGGTTCACATTTCCCTTGGGATCGTTTTCAAGAACTGGTGCTCTCATCTACATTCCATAGCCCATTGTCTGAAGATGTCACAGATACACCCGCTGAACCAAAAACTCCGCGTGTCGTCGGGTTAGACGGCAACCCAATCAATTGTGATGCTACTTTGTTGGATGGTGTCACAATAGTAGAAGCACGACCACTTATTGAAGCGCTAGGCTTTCGCGTTGAGTATGACGCCCAAACTCTCACTATGAAGATTCTTACTAAAAACTGATGAGCAGCGTTTTACCACAGAGTAGAGAGAAAAACAGCAAGTCTATCTATTCTGTGGTAAAACGCAAGCAACAATTAGCCAGGACAATCGCGCCCATTTAGCGACAGCGTAATTGTGGTTTGCGAACTGGATTTTTAAGGGAGTCTTTAAGTTCCTGACGTCCACGCATAATCAGATTATTAACTGCGAATATACTGATGGTGAGAAGTTGGGCAATCTCTTTGGGAAAGTAGCCAAGCAGGAAGCGTAGTATTAAAACTGCCCCTGCCTTAGAAGTCTGGCGACGTTCACTAGCAAAATGTGCGATCTCTATAAGTAGATCATGTGCCTGTTGCCGATCTATTATAGGATCATAGACTAGATCTTCAATTATTGGTAGATCGATCGTTTTGCCAAAACCACCACGTTTCTGTGCGCTAGCACGGATCAATTGATTTTTATGCACATTGCCAACTAGACGATATAGATAAGCAAGTGGATTATCTATTGTATTAAGTGGTGGCTGGTAGGTGACAAACTGTATATAGGCAGTCTGCACTAGATCTTCTGCGGTCATGATATCGCCCTGGCATAAATAGCGCGCACGCCGCAATAGTTGTTCATAATTGTCAACGAAAATCTTGGCATGATCAGTTATCGTTAGGTATGGATAGTTACTGGACATAAACAGCACTCCTATATCGGCAAGCAGAACCGAATCGTTTCACTGTGTCCTTACAAATCATTTTTGTGGGGATGTTTAAGAATTACCATTGATGAGGATTGTTAAGCATTTAGTAGTGGCTACTCAAAACGTAATGGCACACTACCAATTACTGATTGCCCTTTTCCAGTAATTCCAATTACGACTGCGGTAGCTTCGCTATTAAGGGCAAGCTTATCGGTATTGGTGAGTTCGGCTCGCACTACCACGAAGACCGGATCATCGGAAGGAGAGGGCTTCTTAAAACGCGCAAGCAACGGTGATTGGCCTGGGATTGTTAATTTGATTAAGTAAGTGTTAAACATTGTCTCGCCATCTTCAGCATAGCGTGGCAAGCGCAGGGCAAACTTTGCTTTATTGCTACGGGGCACAAGTAGCGATCCGCCTAATGAGCCGCGTGTCGCTCCAAGCGTGAAAGCATCAGTATCATCATCAGGTCCCTGCTGTAAGGTAAAATGTAGCGGTTTGGCAATAGCAATCTCTGTAGGTTTGGAGATGGGGGTCTCTTCCTTTACGGTATCTTGGCGCTGTGGATGACGTAGCAGTTCATCACGCGTGGCCTCAGCCGCCTGACGGCGTGCCTGCTCTTCCGCAAGACGTTGGTTAAGCTCATTACGTTCCTGCTCTATTCGTGCTAGCTCATGTGCTAGTTTTGCCACGGTCTGAGAGCGGGACTGTTCTATCCATAGGCCGACAGGAATAAGTATAAGAATAAGTAATACTGCTGCAACTACGATCAATTCTCGACGCCAAATTGCTGCCCACCATTCGCTCAATTGGCGCATTAGAGTTGCTCGCCAACTCTCCTGAGTACTCTCTTGGAGGGGTGCCGGCAACTCTTGAGCAGTATAACGCAAATGTATTTCTGGATAATCATCCATCCAACTGATATTGATATCTAATGTCCGGCGCGCCCCCAGCATAAGCGATGGCCAGCACTGATCTGCGCCACTAGCACATTCGTCATCAACGAGTAGGTGATAGAGAATACGGCTGTTTTCATCAAGTAATTCTAAGTTCTCAAGGGGCTCTTCTAGGCGTGGTCGTACGGTGAGGGTATTGGCTCCAGCTTGAACTTGGCAGGAGGATAGTGGCCAGCCATTGATACATAGGGTGATCTCTTGTGGCATTTGTGCTTGATGTTGACGACGTGCCTCTTCAAGCCGCCGCAGCAGTGCCGTCTGGTCTGTATGGTTATCTTTTTTACGTGTTGGTGAATCATCATTAGCAGTTGGATTGAAGGGATCATCATTACCAGAATCGCGCATAATTGTGTCGAAAGGGTGACGCTCACTAAGCAAAGGTAGTCCTAACAGATGGTTCACTTTGTCCAGGCAGTTAGCACAACTGGTAAGATGATTGATAGGAAGATTCTTGCTCCCATTGGCATAGAGCTGCTGCCACTCTGCCGCGCTACGACACTCTCCAAGTTTACGTGCAAAGATGATCTTCTTTATCTCTTCGTAAGTCTTATCTGTCATAATTCCTCAGTGGCAAGCCTTAAGTCGGGATAAATATCAACGAGACCTGATCAAGGGCATTGCCGTCTTATATACTATTTATTCAAAGCAGCATTGGCTTACGTTGATAAGACAAATTTTGAGAGAGCAATATAACAGAAGCAGGAAAAATTTGCGGAAAAAAATCACCCTCAAACCAGACAGGAGACCATCAGTAACACCACACAGTATGTGTCCTGCTGCTTTGAGGGTGGAAAGTAGGTAATGCACCAGTTGGAAGAGAAGGAGAG
>JBFLVQ010000324.1:0-10327 GCA_040758525.1 Acidobacteriota bacterium | reverse complement strand
GGTTAGAAGTCGAACTTGAGAGCAAGTTGGAGTTGCCGATTGGCGCCGTTACGCGAACCAGTGCTAGTAGTCGGTTGTAAGAAAGTGCGGTTCGGTATTAGCGTAGGAGCAGTTGATGTACCGCCAATCAAGAACTGGTTGGTGTTTATCGTAGCGATATTGGTGCGATTGAGCAGATTGAATGCCTCTACAATGAACTCCAATTTGGTTGTTTCAGTGGGACGGAAAGATTTTGATAGGCGCATATCGAGCTGATAGAACTTCGGTCCTCGTAATGTATTGCGTCCCACTCCCGGCACACGGTCAGTGCGACCATTGCCATCACCATTAAGGTCGCCGCCTACTGTAGCAGTAAAGGTACGGCCAGAGGTGCCAGTGAAAATACCACTTAAGCTATAGCCACCAAGCAATGCCTTTACTATACTACTACTGGAATTGACTACCCGGGCAATATTCAGGTCATAGACACCACTTACAACAAAGCGATGCTTAAGGTCGCTTTCACCTGGGCCACGATCTAGCGCAGGCTGTAACTGGTTCTCGACAATCTTGAAGTCATCTACACCCACTACTACGGTAGTAGCATCAGGCTTGTCATCAATTGACTTCGAGTAGGTATAAGACATCAAGAACTGGAAGTTGCGCGAGTAGCGCTTATTCACCTGTAATGATAGGCCATGATAGATTGAGTTGGATTCGCTCGCGACCTGCATCAGTCGATTGAAAGCACTCAATGGGCGAACAAAACGTGGTACGGTAAAAGCAAGACCGGATACGCCTACGACTGGCACTCTAATTGATGGTGCCAGTGCCAGGTTGATGTCACGTACACGTGGTAGCTTCGTTCCTTTCACTACCAAGTAAGAGACCGTTACACCAATACCACCGGGCAGCTCACGCTCTACACCTAAACTACCCTGTTGTACATATGGCTGTACAAAGTCTTGATCATAGAAGAAGAGGCTAGGCCGTGATGGCGTTACCCCACTAGGCGGTGCTGAGAACCTGAACGGATAGACAGGTGCAGCCGAAGCTGGGAAGAAGAGGTTTTGTACCTGTATACCGTTCTGTGAAATTGCTGTCGCTGTGAGAATAGATGGTGTACGCGAATAGAAGACTCCATAACCAGCACGTACTAGCGTCTTACCATCTGAGGTTGCTGTGTAAGCAACACCGACACGGGGACCTAGATTATTAAGATCCTGATTAACCCGACCTGTGTTGATATTGGCATTAGCAAGTTGGAAATTAGGATTAGTAATCTTCGGTTCCTCGATCTTCTGGTAATCATAGCGCAGGCCATAGTAGATCTTCAGACGCGAGGTTGCGCGCCAGTCGTCCTGAGCATAGAAAGAGATCTCAAAATTGTCTGGATTGGTTCTAGCACCACTAGTGCCTGGTCCAGCAAAAGCCTGTTGATAACCACCCGAGGGACGGCCATCAAGAAAATCATCAAAGCTTGTGAAGGTATACGAACCATTAAAGAGACCTGGGAAGAAGTTCTTGATCTTCTCTATATTGATATCGATACCAAACTTCAAAGCATGTGTGCCAGCAGTATAGGAGATACTATCAAGCAGTTGGTATCGTTTGATAGTAGTCTCACGCGGGCTGAAGTTATTGCGCCCGATCTGTAGCACAGTAACCGCACCTAGACGTATAATCGCCTCAGGATTGTCACTATTGGCCTGGCCAGGCTCTTTATCGCGCGAGAAATTGAAACGGGCTTCATTGATAAGCCGTGATGTCACCACAGTAGTAGCATTGGCAGTGACTGTATCCGTCTTTACATTGGAATTGCCAGTATGCTCAAGTGCTGACGTACTACCAGAATTCTCCAGGTTTGTACCCTCAAAGTCCTGATGATTGTACCGTACTGACAGACGTGTATTGCTAAATAGTTGATGATCAACCTTGCCAAGGAAGACATCCTGGTTAAATTTTCGATCATAGGTGCCTAAGAAACTGGCAAGTCGTTGTGCAGCAGCTTGCGAAGCAGCATCGGCAGGCGGACGCGCGCCAAAGATCACTGCATTCGGTTCACTGTTACGCTGACCATCATAATTAAAGAAGAAGAAGGTTTTGTCTTTCTGAATCGGGCCAGATAAGATGGCACCAAATTGGTAGATGCGGTTACGCCCTTCAGGGCGAGCGGCAGCTTTGGCAAAAGGTTCTTGAGCATTGAGCGAACGATCACGGAAGAAGATAAAGCCTCCGCCATGAAAGTCATTGGTGCCGGACTTGGTGACTACATTGACCACGGCACCACCAGCACGACCATATTCGGCTGAGTAGGCATTGGTATTAACCTGAAACTCGCGTACTGCGTCCTTGGAAAACTGGTAAGGAGCGCGACCCGAGCCGGTACGACCAAGCGACTGGCCAAAGAAAGTGTTGTTATTGTCTGAACCATCGATCTGCAGGCTGTTATTGGTGCCACGCAGACCACCGAAAGAGATGTCGCCACCACGTGGGTCACTGCTGACTCCTGGTGTAAGCAGCACGAACTCTTGAAAGTTGCGGCCATTGACCGGCAGATCCCTTACGGAACGCTCATCAACGACAGTGCTGACCTGTGTGCGAGTCGTCTCTACAACCGGCGCTTCGGCAGTAACAGTGACCACCTCGCTACCTACTGAGCCGACCTGCAGTACGACATCAAGCGCAATTGTCTTACCTACTTGAACGATTAATCCACTCTGTTCTGTAGGCGCGAAGCCTTGCGCATTAACTTTCAAAAGATAACGACCCACCTCGACAGCTGGGAAGCGGTAATAACCCGCCTCATTAGTCTGCAGTGTTCGCTCTGCGCCTGTATCGCTATTGGATAATGTCACATCTGCGCCAGGAATCACTGCACCCGTATTATCCTTTACAATACCCTCGACCGTACCTGAAGCTTGTTGGGCGAGGGCAAAGCTTGGTAGCAGGAGTAGTGCTACCAGCAGAAACAGATATCGACTTAATAAAATTAATTTCACTCTTTCTCCTCCCCATTTTTCGATATTGCTTAAGACCATAACCTCAAACCGAGACAATAGTCTGGTGTTGCAGATTTTCACATCCTCTGGTTGCGCGGCAGGAGGCTATCACTTGCCGTCAGATTGGCTGATAACCCGGCTACTATATCATCCTATAGATAGGCTTAGCAACCGCCTTTAATGGATATAAACCGTGTATAGGGGATCAATCTTGTGTGCCATATTCGCTAGGACGCTGCCAAGCCGACCAGCGTATTAGTACGCAGAACCAGATCGCGGCGATAACTACGGCTGCCAAAGCGGTCGCGATTGTGGTATGGGAAGGAGAAAATTGCCAAACATCTAGTGCACGACCAATCAGCCAGATCGAGAGTGCCATAGTAAAAGTGAGAGCAGCAAATTCTAACGCAAAGAGGCGACCACGGATCTCATCTGGGGTGAGTCTTTGTAGTAGCGTAGTACTTACTACCCAGAGCAGACTACCACAGGCATTTACACAGATGATTGCCAGTGCTACCAGTCCTATATTGGGAGCAAGTCCCCAACAAAGGAAAAATACGCTACGCCAAGCAAAGGCCCACATAATGGCACGCACTGGTTTCATAGTAGCCTGATAAAAAAGCCGACTGGTAAGAGTAGCCCCTACCACTGACCCTATACCACAGGCTCCATATAGCAATCCTACTGAGAGTGCGCCATCACCAACAGGAAAGACACGCTGCCCATAAACAACAGAAAGCAACCACACACCTCCTGCTGTCACACATAGACCACTTTTCACTAGTAGCACGGCAAGCACACGTGGATTCTTACGAAGAAAACTTAATGCTGTTGATAATCCCCCATCGCTGCGAGCCGAGCGATTCTCTCGCTCTAGTGAGACTGGACAATCCAAACCTACCAATAGCAGAGCAGAGATGACAAAAGAGACAGCATCAATAATAAAGGCAGCAGCATTGCTCAAGAGACCAGCAATCACTCCCCCTAACGTTCCACCTATTGCCAAGATTATTGACCAGGTGACACTAGTGAGAGCATTGGTAGTAACCAACTCTTCACGTTTGGCCAATGAGGGTACTAATGCGGCACGCGCGGGTTCAAACAGAGCAGTAACTGAGAACTGTATACCAGCTAATAGATAAAGCAGCCACAATTCATTGGGCTGATCGATGAGAAGAAAGCCCAGCACCACCACAGCACGTATCAGATCTGCTACGATCATTATCGTGCGGCGGTTGAAGCGGTCTGCTAATATCCCTCCTAAGGGACTGAAGACCACCATAGATAACATCTGTATTATTATTAATCCACCGGCGGCCTGAGCACTCGCCGAGAATTTATTGATCAACTGCAGCAAGGCAACAAAATTGAGCCAGTCGCCCAACTCGCTGATTACCTGCGCTGACCATAAACGGCGTACACGCTGGTTAGAGTATAATAACTGCCAATATCCTATATGTGCATCAGTAGCTTGTGTCATCAATATATAAAGATGCCGAAAGGGCGAGTAAGACTGGCTACGAAACATTGGTAGGTTGTCGGGAACAGTCCCCTGGCAAGCCAATTCCTGTTATTATTGCCAGTGCCAGCTACATATGCTGGTCAGTGCCACTATTCGTCTAATAGTCAACTAAACTATAATAGCACAGAAATGGAAAACCATCCCGGCGCGCCAGGTAGTGACAGACGCGCTCCAACAAAGATTGTTTAAGGTGAAACAATTATGTTAGGCAACGCGAAACCTTATTTCACCCTGATTGCGCAATCGCCTGATCGCCACGAAGTTGAACAGGCGGCGGCGGCCTATGAACAGACACACCCAGGCAGCAAAGTTATCATTGATAACTGGAAGGATCACTTACAACATACCGATAGCAAAGTAGCAGGTATTTGGCGTGCGCGTGTGCGTGTGGGTAAACCACGTTCACTCTTGCAGCGTTTCTTTGACACATTGCGACGCTAGTAAAAAAGTTAATGGGCTGAATAGGAGAAGATCTGATAAAATTTTCCCTAACCCGCTAGGTCGGGTGATGATCGAATCAAAGAGAGGAACTACCCTATGTTCAGCCCCGTAGTCTGTGCGCGTGGCTCTTTATATACCGCACTTTGGAGTTGGCTGACCAAGGTGGCGGCACAGTGGTTAACTTGCACTCCATTTGTTATCTTCTCACTCTATGTCTGTGCAGAGATCGTACCTACATTAGTATTAAAACTATTTGGCTATTCACTATTGCTTGCCACCTTAGCAACACTTTGGACGTTAGGAGGCAAAATAACTGCAGATGCCGATGGTGTGCATCAATACCACTTTGGCCGACTGCGCCAATCTATTCCCTGGCAGCAGCTCGAATTTCGTAATCCTTTTCTTTTTACCCTGGAAAAACCCTATATAATTGTGCGGCGCGGTGGTAAGGAGATGATCAAGATCTGGCCCAGCATGACCGGCTATCAAGCGCTTAAAGAATCTTTCCAGCGTCATAATATTTCTTTAGAAGAACGTACCATAGTAACACCTGCTACCAGTTTTCGCTCCTTTGATGATGTACTTAAGGAAGCCCTCAAATAGTTGTATGGCACAGAGACATTATTTCTCTGTGCCATCGTTAAGAAGATCAGCAACTACTATAACTACTTTTTGATTGGAAATGGTTGGGTGCTGTCATCAATCGAGAGAATGAATTTGATCAACTGCGCCCGTTTCTTTGGTTTGGTCAAGAGTGGCGAAGTGCCAACATGGGCAGGATTGGCTAGCACATCCTCGATCGTCAAGGCTGATCCATCATGCAAGTAGGGAGCATTGAAGAATGCCCCTAATAATGAGGCAGGCACAAAGCCATCTGCACCATTAGCAGTCTTACCAATATTAGCGCCAGTGCCGATGATTTCATGCGATTTGTTGGCATCAAATGTACCTACTTGTTTAAGGCCACTAACAATACGACCATTAGTGATACGATCAGCAGGTGGCGGTGGAGTGAAATCGACTAGTGATGCTCCACTCCAAGTACCCCCTGAATGGCAGTTCACACAACCAGCTTTTTCAAAAATTTTACGCCCTTTCACGACATCTTTGTCACTATCAGAGAAGGGTGAAATAGGCGAGCGAATTGTGCGTACATAGGCTTCAATAGCATCCTGGTCAGGATTGCGACCGCTGCTAGCCAGGGGAGTAAGATTAAAGACCATAGGATCAGGATCACCATTAGCAAGTCGTATTAGTCCTGCACCACCTGAAACATTACGAGTATTGAGTTCAAAATCCTGTACCTCGTCGCGTATCGCAGACCAGTTAAGTAATCGCTGTTTGCTTGGATCACGCTTGTCAAAAGTCCAGTTAAGCGGGATAGCGCGGCGCGGACCATCAGGAAACATCCAGACAACACCATCTCCCAACCCATCTGGATGGCATTCAAAGCAGCCACCAAAACCATGGTTGCTCATACGACCTTGCCCCTTAAAAGCAGCCGTTTGTCCATCGAAAAGAGGTCCTATAGAGGTGTTAAACAGCTCTTTGCCACGTTGCACCAATTTGCCTAGTGAATCGCTAGGTTGTGGCGCCGCCGGCACGGTGGCAATCGCACGATTATTGAGAATATCAACGACAGTAACATCACGCGAAACATAATTCATCACATAAGCGCGTGTATCAGCATCATTGATAATAATGCCACGCGGATTCTTACCTACGAGTATGCGGACAACATTACCAGCATCGCCCGCTGCCTTAGGAGCATTGATAGTACCGCGACCTTGTGCGTCTAGATCAACCTTCACAATCATATCTGACATAGCAGAGACCACATAACCAGTGTTGTCACGATTCTTGAAGGCAAGCGCGTAAGGTACGGTAACAAAGCGAGTGAGAGGATTATTTTGGGTATCAAACTTGTCCGGTTCAAATTGGATACCAAAATTCATGTTGACCGTTAATCCTGCGTCTTGATTGGTCTGTAGATCGATAGCCGATAGTAAACTCTGTACGTTAGAACTAAAGACCACAGGACCATCAGGCTGCATACCTGTATTAGGAACATAGGCGCGAGTTCCTTTGATAACTATACTGTTCAAAAAGTTGGGAAAGGCGCCTGTCGTAACAAGGTTAGGAGCATTAGCTGGACCTGGCGCAACACGCTTAAGCGCACTACCATTGGACTTAAAACCAGTGTCTGCCATTGGTTGGATCGCAACGGTGGTAAAGATAGTATTAGTAGCAGTATTGATGACATAAACTAATCCTTCTTTGCCATCGTCAGCGCCTGGACGGATCGTACCAGCGCGATATTCACTAATAAAGTTAGTTACATATAGACGCTCATCATTATCGTCGAAGTCGCCATCATTAGTGATCGCGAGTGCATAGGGGCGGCTTCCTACTGCTTCGATCGTCTTGATCACTGTATCAGTTTTAGTATCAATAACCGAGACACTGTTAGCAGTAGAGTTAGCTACATAGAGTCTTGTTCCATTGGGGCTGAGCACAACCGCGCGTGGCTCACTACCTACCTTAATAGTCTTGGTAACTTGATTGGTGGCTGTACTGATCACAGATACAGTGCCATCTACCGCATTAGCAACATAGACCTTTGTATCATCGCCGGAAAGCACCAATGATTGGGGTTCGCGTCCTACAGGAATCATGATTGCGCTAAAGTTTGGCTCGTTACCGACATCGATCCTAGTCACAGAATTATTATCTGGGTTTACCACCCAAACAAAACGGTTACCATTATTGAGCACTATAGGGCTGGAATAGTTAGGGAATGGATCCGCAAAAGCCTGTACCTTATTCATCTCTACACTGTCATGAAAGACAGCTAAGAGCATGCCTGCTATCCAGCAAACGGCAATAAATAACCTAAATCCCTGTTTGCTTCTTATCTTTCTCATGCACACTTGCCTCCTGCTGCGTTGGATCGCTCCAAAATCGGGAGCAGCGAGGAATTTCTTCTCAGAGAAATCCACTCCCTGTTCTGACAAAACTAAAAGGCAGAAAATAACACTGGAAGAGAAAATTTTTTGACCTGTATGGATGAGACCTTTAGCCCAAAGTTTATAGAGAGCACAGAGTGTGAAAACCTCCCTGTGCTCTAATCGTGGAAATGGATTCTATTACTTCTTAGCAGGATCGGCTTTGGCAGGAAGAAGTTTTTTTACTTGTCCCCAAATAGCGCCTCCCAGCAGCGTTGAGACCGCATATATAACTACTATTATCGTACGCCAGAATGGCATAGGTATTTGAGATGGATCAACGAAATCTTTCCGATCATCTTTTTGCGCATGTGCCATAACTATACTCCCATTAAAGCTACTAGCGGGCTGATGCCAGTGTGATAGGTCGATATTCCGTGATCTTACCGGCAATCGCAGAAGCGGCAACAGTATAGGGGCTGGCTAGATACATCTGACCAGGACCACTACGACCCGGGAAGTTTCGATTGATTGCACTGATGGTTATTTGCTGCTTTAGTGTGCTAACACCAGGACCAGCATTAATACAGGCACCACAACTGGGTTCAATAATCTGTGCGCCAACACGCTGAAAGACATCTATATAGCCCATCTTCAGGCAGTAGTCGCGCACCTCTTGAGAACCAAACTGTATGTAACAATGTACCTCGTTATGCACACGCCGACCACTGGCAAGCGCTTCTTTGAAAACTTGCGCATACATATCCATATCTTCAGCTTTGCCACCTGTACAGGAACCACCATAAGCAATATCAACCTTAATCTCTTGTCCCAATTCATCAATAAAGATGCCATTGCCTGGATCGCCTGGCAACGCAATCATAGGTCGTAGCTTAGTTGCATCGATCTCGATCGTATGTACATACTCGGCCTCTGGATCGGAATAGCAACCCTCACAGAAGGCTTCGGCTTCGGCACGTGTTAGACCACGTTGCGAAATAAGAAAGTCGACCGTTTTTTCATCAGCAGCAACAATACCTGTGAAAGCGCCTACTTCCGCAGCCATATTGGTCATAGTGGCACGTTCATCTATGTTAAGAGCCTGTACTGCTTCGCCACAATACTCTACAATCTTACCGATCGCATCACCATTTTTTACATAGGGCTCACGCAAAATTGCCAACATAAAATCCTTTGCTGTGATATTGTCGGGCTTGCGACCATGCACAATAACACGCATAGACTCTGGCACTTTTACACGCACATCTTTGGTGATCCAAGAGTTGAAGATATCGGTTGTACCAACTCCAAAGGCAATACAGCCGACCGCGCCAGAATGTGGCGTATGTGAATCTGAACCAATAATAAGCTGACCTGGTAATGCATAAGACTGTAGTATCTTGCTATGGCAGATTGCTTCTGAGCCTTTACGATCGGTTAACTCACCATGCAATTGTATCCCTTGTTGACGGGCAAAATTCTCCTGTTTGATCTTGAGTTGAGTAGCAACATCAAGCAGTCCCATTGCTTTACGCTCTGCTGGCATAGATTCATCTAAGAAGGTAAGGTGATCACGGAAGAAGTAGATCGAGCTAGGATCATTGACCTGCTCTTGCTCACCTACATACTTTTGGAAGAAGATCGCTGCCATTGGTGTGACATACTCATGCGAGAAGCGTATATCAGTACGTACAAAGCCAGCATCACCAGGCTTAACCGCCTCGACACCAACTTGGTTCTTTGCCAGGTCAACAACAAAGTGGCGAGCAAATATCTTTTCTGCTAGTGTCATTGGGCGTTTCTTAGTAGTAATATGTGGTACGCTCACCTTGCCCTGTAGACGCGCTATGTTGAAATTGAAGAGACCGCCATACTCAATGATCTGACGTGTGATCTCATCGGTGCCGATAGTAAATTCTTCTAGTGGGATCTCCTCGCCACGTCTTAATTTATCTATTAGGGCAAAATTAGTAGAAGTAAAGATACCTAGATTCTGGCAGTTCTGATTGTAGATACGCTCAATATTCTCAGCAATCACTACCTGTATGCCAGCGCACATCTCTGCATAGGGCGACTGCTCACGGCTTGAGCCTTTGCCACGCCGCTTGCCTGATACTGAAGCAACAAAATTTCCTTTCTTAACTGAACCACGTATAATAGGAAATTCTTCGCCCGCCTTAAGACCCAGATAAGGGAACTCTCCTAGCGTATCATCAAAGTAATAACAGATATAAGCAGGGGTGATCTCGTCAGTACTAATGTTATCGCGCAATTTGATCGTAGCATTCCAATCAAGAGCTTCACCATTCAATTGCTGCCGAATCAATTCGGCATCTTCAGTTAAAAACAGTATACGCCCAGAAAATTTCACACGATCAGGACGCTTACTTACTTCACGCTTAAGCAGGCTTTCAGACATAGCGGCTATACTCCTCGAT
>JBFLVQ010000323.1:0-10379 GCA_040758525.1 Acidobacteriota bacterium | reverse complement strand
CTTTATCTTGACCTTTACTACATTGATAATGTGCGGGTGCAACTACCTGCAGTCCAAAGACCTGCTTAATCAGGCATCGTTTGCCTACAATAGCGGGGACTATGTTCGTGCAGAAAAGCTGGTGAAACAAGCGCTAGAGTTAAATCAGCAGAATCGGCGAGCAAAGACTTTTTATGCTGCTGCAGTGCGGGGACAATTTCTTACTGGCGGCAATGCCATAGACAACAGAGAGCTAGGCTTAAGGACCATTAAAGCCTATCAAGAGTTGATTGTCGGCGAATCGGATTTTAAAGAACTGGATAAGGCTTACACCATTATTGCAGAGACCTATAAAGTAATTGGCATGAATCAAGAGTGCCGCCAATGGTTGTTAAAAAGGGTACAGTTGGTTGGTCAGAAAGATGCAGTGCGCGCCGAACTATATTATCTGCTCGCGACTCTTTGCTGGGAAGAATCTTATCGAACTACCTGGCGTTACTATATTCGGCACAGCCAGCCACCAGCATTTAGACGCTCAAAGGAGTGGCAGAAAGGCGATGTCGAGAAAGTAAAGGCGATCGCTTCAGAAGGAATAAATTTTATCGAGGATTCCCTTAAGATCAATCCAAAGTATGCCAACTCTTATGCCTATCGAGAACTACTCTATCGGGAACTAGGCAAGGTTGCGCCGAAACTGATACCTAGCAGAGGACAGAATGACCTAGAAGTGTTCCAACGCCTTAATCGTGAAGCCGAAGCACTCAAGGGTAATGAATAAGAGAAGGGAATAAGCAGGAATAATAACCTGAGAATCTCATTTCCTGGTTATGCTGTCAAAGCGGCTCAGCCAGAGATATCCGTCACCTTGCGACAATCTCCCCCTGCAATACTGCCGGCAATACTGATTGAATTTGGATTCACGACTGCCTAAGGAATTCAAGTTGCAAGCTAAAAATTCAAGGAGGCGAAACTTATGGCAACCGCAAAGCAAAAAGAGGCTGCAAAGAAGAATATCAAGAAAGCTCAAGCCACTTGGCGTGCTATGTCATCAAGAGCTCATGCCAAAGCTCAGCCTGAAGGTAGGGAGCGAGCCAAACCTGGCACCACTGGCGAGGGCGAGTATTATCATGTTGAAGTTAGGCCAAAGGGCCAATTTATTACTTTTCGCACTCACGATGTAGGAAAGAAAGGTGGCATCCAAAGAGTGGCTGGTAAGCGCAGTTCTGGTTCCTGGGACGATCAAAAATGGCTGATCAGTAAAGACCATGCACACATAGAGGACAACAAACTCATTCCTGATACAAAAGATGCGAGAGAAGTATTAGAGACTTTGGGTTCAGAACCTGCCCATGTTCGTGGAGATCGGTTTAAAGCCAAACCGAGACCAAATGTGCCAGAAAAAGAGAAGCCCACCATTGCACAACGAAGGGCGCAACAACGAAATATCAAGAAGGCTCAGCAGGCGCGTTGGGCTACTTAGATCAGAAGCACACACATATTGATAAAGAGACTGTCGATAAAGCAGACCAGACTAAAGAATATCGACGATTGATAAGGAAGTTCTGGTTTGCTGCTGCTGTTAGCCTACCAGTACTGCTCTCAATGCTAGTTGAGATTGTGCCCTCATTTCATGATATTACCGCACCCTGGCATCGATTGATCGGCATTCTTTCGGCACTAATAACACTACCCGTACTGATATGGTCAGGTGGCCAGTTTTTTATTGGAGCTTGGAACAATTTGCGAAACCATAATACCAATATGGATATACTGGTTGCGCTTGGTACTGGTACGGCCTGGCTCTATTCAACCACAGTCCACTAAAAGAGGCTGATTATGATTACAACAGCAATTATTGTCAACATTATTGGATTAATAATCATCGCCTGGATTGTATGGTACTTTTGGCTCTGGCAGAACCAGGCAGTTACCGCACAAACTGGTATTGGAGGTATGCAACAGGTAGAGATCACCGTTAAAGGCGGCTACCAACCAGCCGCCATTGTAGTAAAAGCTGGACATCCATTACGGTTGAACTTTACGCGTCGAGAATCATCTACTTGTGGAGAAGAAGTCCTACTGTCTGGCTTTGGCAAACGTGTCTATCTTCCCGAGAATAAGACCGTAACAATTGATATAGCACCTCAACAAGCAGGTGAGTATGAATTTACTTGTGGCATGAATATGTATCGCGGCAAGTTGATTGTAGAATAGGTCTTTTGGGGCTAAACGGTTGTTTATCAGGTATTGTGGCATTTGCCACAATACTGCTTGAAATCCAACAGCACTTTGCTACAAGTGATGCTGGCTGACCCTACAATCAATATTACTGATCACTAACCGCCTAATTTGCCATTACTTAACGTCAGGCATCCGACGGCTCTATTTTCATTTATGGTATATCGATTGCTGTTAGTGGCGGTTATATTTGACTGACTTAAGATCTAACGCTGCAATAAGAGGATTAAATCTAATAGTTGGATCCGAAGGCCAGACTGATATACAAATAGTATCTGGCCTTAAGCTGCGTGAGTGGGTTGTTGTAGAATGTATCTATCAGTTACGCTCAACTTCGCGAATTAGTGGTATTTAAGAATTGTAGTAACTATTTCCAATTATGTAAGGAGCAATATGAATTATCGTATGAAAGCCTATCAGATATTATCAGTAATTGTGATTGCTGGAGTAGTAGTTTTATCGCTCGCTTGCAACTCTCAATCAATGCCGCCGGTAAATAAACAGTCAGTAGTCGAACCGGCGGCCAACAAAAAGATTATTAAAGCTAACAATAGTGAGCCTGACAAATATGACATTGAGTTAACCGCTGAACCCGGCGAGATTAAATCTGATCAACCGGTAAAGCTTACTTTCTCAATTAAAGATCCGGCAGGAAAGCAGCATCCTACCTTGGATATTGTGCATGAAAAAAAGATACATCTGCTGATTGTTAGTAGCGATCTAGCCTACTACACTCATGTTCACCCTGAAGAGAATAGTGATGGTACATATACTGTTGAAACCAAGTTTCCCACTGCAGGTCAATACAAGCTCTATACTGATTATACCCCCAATGGTGCCAATCAGCAGATTGGTCGTCTGGATCTTGATGTTACTGGGACAGCACGCCAACACAAACCACTTATTGTAGACACACAAGAGACAAAGAGCTTTGATGATGTGCGTGTTACCTTCAAGCCCGATAAACCATTAAAAGTTGGTGAACTGAACAAATTAAATTTCACTTTTGCAGATGCCAAAACAGGAAAACCACTCTACGATCTAGAACCATATTTAGGCGCAATGGCTCATTTCGTAATTATTAGTGAGGACACCAAAGAGTTTCTTCATGCTCATCCATTAGAAAAAAGTGATGCTGCACATAGTCATAATGATAATACCAAGCCTCATACTCATACTGCGCCACCCCGCCAAGGTGGGCCAGAAGTGAGTGCTCATACTACTTTTCCAAAACCAGGGCTTTATAAAATGTGGACACAGTTTCAGCGCAATGGCAAAGTGATCACGGCCGATTTTGTTGTCAATGTTGATGTAGATGAAGCAAAGACTGATGCAGTTGCAGCCAAACTGGAGGATGGTATTCAGAAGATCAAGATTACGGTAAGCGAAAATGGTTATGAACCGGCGAGCTTTCAGCTTAAGCGTGGCATTCCGGCTCAAATTACTTTCTATCGTGCCGATGCCAACAACTGTGGCGAGGAATTGATCTTCAAGGACTTGAATATTTACCAAACACTGCCAGTCAATAAACCGGTTACTATTAATCTGAAACCTGAGCAATCCGCTACCTACACTTTCAATTGCGGTATGAATATGCTTCAAGGCAAGATGATTGTGACAAACTAGATTAACGAGATGGCAGGATAGTTCAGGAACAGTTATGTTGACTCATATTATTAAATGGTCACTGGAGAATAGGCTGCTGGTAGTTGCCATTGCCAGTCTGATACTAGTCTATGGTGTGTGGGTAGTAGTAAATCTGCCGGTAGATGTATTACCTGACCTTAATCGTCCTACCGTGACTATTATGACCGAGGCGGAAGGACTTGCCCCAGAAGAGGTCGAAACATTAGTCACCTTTCCCATTGAGACATTGATGAATGGTGCGCCTGGGGTTGAACGGGTACGCTCACAATCCGGTATTGGTCTCTCTATTGTCTGGGTAGAGTTTGAATGGGGTACAGACATTTATATTGACCGACAACTTGTTGCGGAGAAGCTTAATCTTGCTCGCGAGCAACTGCCAGATGGCATTGCTCCCGTAATGGGTCCTATCTCATCAATAATGGGTGAAATAATGCTGGTCTCGGTGCGCTCAAAGAGTGGTCAGACTGATCCGCTTGATGTGCGTACCCTGGCAGATTGGACGATACGCCCTCGGTTGCTTACGATTCCTGGTATTGCTCAAGTAACCAATATTGGTGGTGGTGTTAAACAGTATC
This sequence comes from Acidobacteriota bacterium, assembly GCA_040758525.1. Classification (GTDB taxonomy): domain Bacteria; phylum Acidobacteriota; class Blastocatellia; order Chloracidobacteriales; family JADJPF01; genus JBFLVQ01. Next base: position 5,940 of record JBFLVQ010000323.1, on the reverse strand, counting down.
AGGCACTAGTTTCCCCTGCTAAATTACAGCAATTTGGCATTACCATTGAACAGGTTGCGGAGGCATTGGAAAAGTCGAATGCTAATACTACGGGCGGCTTTGTCGATTCGCAATCGCAGGAGTACCTGATCCGCAATATCGCACGATTCAATTCGCTTGATGAGTTAAAGAATGTTGTCGTTGTTTATCGCAATGGTACCCCAATTAAATTGGATGAGGTTGCCAAAGTAGAGTTCGGTGCCAAGATTAAGCGGGGCGAAGGCGGCACCGATGCTAAACCAGCAGTTATTATGGCAATCTCAAAACAGCCCGGTGCGGACACACTAATATTAACAAAGAAAGTCGAAAATGCTCTCAAAGAGCTACAAGCTACTTCACCGGCTGACATTGAGATTAATTCAGAACTGTTCCGTCAAGCCAGTTTTATTCGCAATTCGATTGAAAATGTTATTGAAGCATTAACTGAGAGTGCCGTACTGGTTATTATTATTCTCTTCCTCTTCCTGCTCAATTTTCGTACTACGGCAATTACATTAACCGCCATTCCACTCTCGTTTGTCATGGCATTTCTGGTATTCAAATGGTTTGGTATCACAATAAACACCATGACGCTAGGTGGACTGGCGGTTGCGATTGGCGAACTGGTAGATGACTCGATTGTTGATATTGAGAATATCTTTCGGCGCTTGCGGGAAAATCGCCTGATTGGCAGTCCCAAACCAGCGATACGTGTTATCTATGAAGCATCTATGGAGGTGCGTTCCTCTATTGTTTATGCCACTTTTATTGTTGGGCTTGTTTTTATCCCACTCTTTGCCCTTACTGGTGTCGAAGGTCGTTTACTAGTACCACTGGGAGTAGCTTATATTGTTAGCCTATTGGCCAGCTTGATTGTATCGCTTACTGTAACACCGGTACTTGCTTCCTACTTTTTGCCACAAGCAAAAATTATGCAGAGCGAAAAAGAAGGGTTTATTGTGCGTACACTCAAGCGATGGGATGAACCTGTCTTGCGTTGGACACTGCGTCATCCCTGGAAAGTAATGGGTGGAGCAGCGGCACTCTTCTTAGCGACTATCTCTATACTGCCATTTGTTGGTACTGAGTTCTTGCCTGCTTTTAATGAGGGTACACTAACAATTAACGTGCTTGCTCAGCCTGGTACTTCTTTGGCCGAATCGAATAAGATAGGCCAAGTTGCTGAGCAGTTAATACTAAGTGTGCCGGAAGTGATTGCCACTGGACGGCGCACAGGGCGAGCAGAATTGGATGAACATGCTGAAGGGGTGCATTATTCGGAGATAGATGTAGATCTTAAGCGATCAGAACGGGGACGGGAGGTGATTATTAATGAGCTACGTGAGAAATTAGCCATAATACCTGGCGTCAATGTAAATATTGGTCAGCCTATCTCACACCGTATCGATCATCTGATGTCTGGCATTCGTGCTCAAATTGCGATAAAGCTATTTGGGGATGACTTGGCGGTACTGCGATCCAAAGCTGAAGAGATCCGTAATGTTGTCTCAACAGTATCTGGCACAACTGATGTCCAGATCGAGAAACAGGTTTTAATACCCCAATTGCGTTTTCAGATCGATCGCAATGAAGCAGCTAGATATGGATTGCGACCTGGAGAAGTTGTGGAAACTCTAGAAACCGCTCTCAATGGTAGAAAGGTTTCAGAAGCGATCGAAGGACAGCGACGCTATGATGTTGTCGTACGTTTTGACGACGAATCTCGTAACAATCTTGATGCGCTACGTAATGCCACCATAGATACACCGGCTGAAACACAACTACCTGTTGCTACAGTTGCAAATATCATTAAGCAACCTGGGCCAAACCAGGTACTACGAGAGAACACACAACGCCGTATAGTAATAATGGCTAACACATCGGGTCGTGATCTAGGATCGGTAGTTAAGGATATTCAATCTCGTATTAAAGCCCAGGTAACATTGCCAGAGCGTTATTTTATTGAGTATGGAGGTCAGTTTGAAGCACAACAGGATGCTACGCGGCGGTTAACTCTATTATCAGTCTTCTCTCTTATTGCGATCTTCTTTCTGTTAATAAAAGGAATGCGAGATTGGCGAGCAGCATTACAAGTGATGATCAATGTTCCGCTTGCCCTAATCGGCGCGATCATAGCAATGCTATTGACTGGCGGAATCATTTCGGTAGCTACTTTGGTTGGATTTATCTCTTTGGTTGGTATCACAGCACGTAACGGTATAATGATGATCTCTCATTATATGCACTTAATGCATGAAGAAGGTGAAGGATTCACAGAAGAGATGATCATTAGAGGATCACTGGAGCGGCTGGTACCAGTACTTATGACTGCCGTAGCAACAATACTGTCAGTAATTCCTTTGGTTCTTTCTGCTGGAGAGCCAGGTAAAGAGATATTAGAACCAATGGCAATAGTAGTATTAGGTGGAATCATTACTTCAACCCTACTTGATCAGCTTGTTACCCCAGCAGTATTTTACAAATTCGGCAAACCTATTGCAGAAAAGATTTTCAATGAAAAAAGCAGTGCTAAAGTAGAGGAAAAGGATGAAGCTGGTCAGGACCTAGCTCCCTGGGATGAGCATATTTCCCCAATTAGCAACTAATATCTCTCGGGCAAGGAGTTTATGCAATGCTAAGCCACTATAAAGAAGTCTGGTATGGGATTGCTATAGGTATTAGCATGTGGGTACTGGATGCTCTGATGCATGCCAGTATGCATGGCCGTCTTAGCTGGCATAGTTTTATCAACGAATTTTCTCTTAACGATATTACCCAACTGTTCTTTCGTAGCCTGTTTGTAATTGTGGCGACGGCATTTGGATTTACTCTTTGGCGTAGCAATCAGCGTAAATGTCAGGTTAATGATCTGCAAGAAGTGATTAATTCATTACACAGCCAAGTTGTCAGTCCACTGTTGCTTATTGTTGGATATACGCGGTTACTCTCTGTCAAAGAAGGTTGGCCGGTAAGTCGGGAAGAGATTGAGATGATTCGTGAGATTCAACTTAATGCTGAAAAGATCAATAGAGCAATAAAAGCGTTACCACCACCTGGTATACCTCTTGAGCAGATTAATAAAGCAGATCTGATTGTTGATAAAATATGAGTGATAGTGAAGGTAAAGTGAAATTTGTGGTTGAAATCCCCCTACTCACCCTAAGCGTAGTTTTTATCACATTACTTCACTACATATCCTCGGACAATAGTCCTCTGTTACATGAAATCTCACAACGGCTCTACTATATTCCCATCGTTTATGCCGCCTATAGACTGGGATTGAAAGGGAGTCTGGGTTATTCGATTTTAAGCGGGTCGCTCTACCTACTACATATATCAGAACATCGTAATGAACCCCAATCGGCAATACTCAATCAATACGCAGAAATAATTATGTTTCAAGTTGTCGGTATTGCTACAGGATTCTTTGCACGTGCTGAGAGGCAACAGCGACAACGATTTGAAAAAGCATCTGCCGATTTAGCAGTAGCTTATCAGAAGCTAAAAGATACTGTTAATCTGCTTGTGCGAACTGCACGGCTTAAATCATTAGGTGAATTGGCAGCAACAGTGGCTCATGAAATCCGCAATCCATTGGGCGCTATTAAAGGTGCAATTGAGATCATTGAGAAAGAGATCCCATTGACAAGCCCAAGGCGAGAGTTTGTCACAATAATAGAACGTGAGGTTGATCGGCTTAACAGATTAGTAAATGAATTCCTTAAATTTTCTAAACCACGCCAACCAGAGAAAGCTGACACGGATCTAAATCAGTTGATTAAATCGGTGCTCAATTTTATTACTCCCCAGGCTATTAAGATGGGTGTCAAGCTGGTGCCTCAACTTGATGAAAGACTGCCACTGGTATTTGTTGATGCAGAGCAGATCAAGCAAGTCCTTCTTAACCTTATTCTCAATGCTATACAAGCTATGCCTGCGGGCGGCAATGTTGAAGTAGTCAGTTGTCGTCTGAAAGAGTCTGTTGAGATAAGCGTACATGATTATGGAGTTGGTATTGAACCAAACAAGAAGGAGAGGATCTTCGATCCATTCTTTACTACTAAACCGGATGGCTCTGGATTAGGATTATCTATCGCATATCAACTTATTAAGCAGCATGATGGTGAGCTTGAACTGGTAGACCAAGCTGACCCAGGTAGTCTATTTATTGTGCGTCTACCGCTTTCAAATACTAATGCAGTAGCTGTAGCTGCCAGTAACCAGCAGAAGGCGCTTACAGATAACTCTTAACCCGCAAAAAATACAGAATGGCTAAACAAAAAAGAATTCTACTTGTTGAAGATGAACAGTCGTTCCGCCAGGTTATGCTTTTTAAGTTGCGTGAAGCTGGCTATCAAGTTGAAGTGGCAGAGAATGGTTTACAGGGTTATCAGCAGTTTACCGAAAACCTCTCGGATCTAGTTATTACCGATCTCGCCATGCCAGAAATGAATGGTTTAGAGCTTACTAGGCGAATTAAAGCAATTTCACCAGAGACTGCTGTGATCGTAATTACCGCCTATGGTGATATACCCACAGCCGTCGCAGCGATTAAAATGGGGGCAGAAGACTACCTGACAAAACCACTTGATTGGGATGAATTTAAGTTATCGATCGAGCGTGCGCTTAAGATAAAAGATCTGGTATGCGAGAATAAGGAACTTCGTGCTTTTATTGGAGAGCGATTTCAACTCGATAATGTAATTGGTACTTCTAAGCGAATGCGGGAACTTTATGATGTCGTTGAGCGTGTTGCGCGAACCGATGTGACAGTCTTATTACTAGGTGAGAGTGGAACAGGCAAGGAGTTAGTGGCTAAAGGTATTCATCATAATAGCGTACGTCGTGACAGATCGTTCATTACGATCAACTGTGGTGCAATACCTGGACAGTTGTTGGAGTCTGAACTATTTGGCCATCGCAAGGGAGCATTTACTGGAGCAATTTATGATAAGCGAGGACTCTTTGAAGAAGCTCATGGCGGCACGGTTTTCTTAGATGAGATTGGTGAACTTCCTCTCAATCTGCAAGTGAAATTACTAAGGGTACTACAAGAAGGAGAGTTCTTAAGAATAGGAGATAATACTGCTAGGCATGTCGATGTAAGAGTGGTTGCAGCCACCAATCGTAACCTTGCTAAAATGATTGAAGATGGTTCGTTTCGAGAGGATCTCTATTTTCGTCTTAATATTGTTCCTATCAAACTGCCACCTTTGCGTGAGCGAAAGGAGGATATTCCGCTACTTACTAACTATTTTATTGAGGATGCCGCAAAACGCTACAACCGTCCCAAGGTACAGCTAACCAGTGAGGTTTATAGCTACTTTCATCAATATCCTTGGCCAGGTAATGTACGTGAACTCCAGAATACTATTGAGAGATTGGTCGTGTTAGCACGTAATGAGATCATTTCTGGTGATGATCTACCGCAAGAGATCAAACAGATACGATCATCGGCAGGCAGTATTGCTATCGTACTGCCGGAAGATGGTATTGATCTAGAAGAGATCGAAAAAGAGATTATCCGGCAGGCTCTGGAAAAGCATATGGGAAATCAGACACGCACGGCGAAATACCTCAATATTACCCGTAACACCCTGATCTATCGTATGCAAAAATTTAATCTTACCTAAATTACCGGATACTAATTTTTTGTTGCTGATCGAATGGAATATTCTCGCGTTTTTGTGCGATTAAGAGGCTCATATATATGAATGGTTTTAAGTTTATCATTTTCGAAGAATAGACTTATACCCTGCTCTAAATAATCAAATAGAGAAGTACCAAACTTTGTCTCTGTGGCGCTAAAATTTTTTCCCAATATTTTTTTCACATTAGCTTTACTATCATCAAAGGTAATCCTTGAAACTATCTTGGCATTCTTATATTTTGAGTCGTCATACCCATAAGTAGATATTGTGA
>JBFLVQ010000322.1:0-10396 GCA_040758525.1 Acidobacteriota bacterium | reverse complement strand
CATAGGAGTGTTGGCCAACTGCGACTCTCTGCTAATAGCCTACTGAACTGATCGTGACTGATGCCTTCAAACCACTCTGATATTGCCACACAACAGGCTTTGGTATTTCTATAAATCAACGCTATCATGTATAAAATCATCGGGGTTTCCATTTTTTATTCTCGCATAAGAATTTTATGAAAACCCTGATGATACTATAACTTATCCTCTTTGCGTAAGATCAGAGTCTATTATGGCTAGGGCTCTCATATTCAGTCGATCTAATCGAACTGGCGATCTATCTTTCTTTCTGGTTGTTGTCGCCACATATCTCTCTGCTATCTTTCTCTTCGGTTACTCTATGCCCCTGCCAAGTTGGTTTAGGTTAATCGTTCTGTTAGTTGCCAGCATGGGCTTTCTGATTATTGGAATTTACGGCTTTGCGCGTTGCAGACGCACAGGCTCGCTATTCGGTGCTGGCACATATTTTTCGATCCAGATAGTCTTAGCAACAACAACCCTCTATTTGAGCAAGATTCCTGTTATTGCAATTATTATGTTACCACTAGCCAGCCAGAGTGTTGTCGTACTACCTCGTCGGTTAATGATGTTTGTCTGCGGTATTCTGGTTCTGGTTGTGATAATGCCTGTGTTATGGCACTCTGGCCCGTCACCTGCTCTTGTGATCGGTTCTGTCTATCTAGTTTTTGTTATTTTTGTAGCTGCTTTTACGAATATTGCCGTAAGTGAACAAAAGGCCCGCGCGGAGATAGAATCACTCGCTGCACAACTGGGAAAAGCGAATCATCAATTGCGTGAATACGCAGTACAGGTTGAAGAGTTGGCAACCGCTAAAGAGCGCAATCGACTAGCGCGTGAGATACACGATAGTATTGGCCATTACCTCACAGTAATAAATGTACAACTAGAGATGGCGCAGATAGTGATGGAGAGGGATCGATTACGAGCTATGGATGCATTGCAGAAAGCACAATCACTTACAAAGGATGCGCTGGCAGATGTACGCCGTTCGGTAACTGCGCTACGCGCCGCACCTATGGAGAGTCGCAGCTTACTAGAAGTTATAAAGGAACTGGCAGATGAGTGCAGAACTACTGGCATCTATGTAGATGTGGCAGTAACAGGAGCACCACGCCCGCTTTTACCACAAGTTGAGCTGACTCTCTACCGTACAGTTCAGGAAGGACTGACAAATGTCCAAAAACATGCGGGAGCCTCGACAATCTATCTAAAGCTCATCTATGGCCAATCAAAAGTCCAATTGATAATAGAGGATGATGGGGTGGGAATAAGCGAGAGCAATATAGGGTTTGGGTTGCTCGGTCTACGCGAGCGGGCGCAACTGCTTGGTGGCACGGTTCAGACAGGCAAAGGCGAGCAAAAGGGATTTATCCTCGAAATGGAGATACCTATCTAATGACGATCCGAATTCTCATAGCAGATGATCAAGCACTGTTTCGTGAGGGTCTGCGCGGCTTGATATCTATGCAGCAAGATTTAGAAGTAGTGGGGGAGGCCGCCAATGGTGAGATAGCATTACAGCTTGCCATGACTCTCAATCCAGATGTTGTATTGATGGATCTGCAGATGCCGGTATTAGATGGAGTGGCAGCGACTCGACAGTTACGAGAAAAACGGCCTGAATGTAAAGTGATTGTCTTGACCACATTCGATTATGATGAATATATCTTCGATGGGCTTCGCGCCGGTGCCGTTGGCTATCTTTTGAAGGACGTACCATCAGAAAAACTGTTCGAAGCAATCCGAGCAGCAGTGCGTGGCGAATCTTTCCTACAACCTTCAGTGACAGCCAGAGTCGTAGCAGAATTTACTCGCCTTTCCGAAAGAGTAACTGTACGGCATCAACCACTTGTTGAACCTCTCTCAGAGCGAGAATTCGAGATCCTCAACATCATTGCAACAGGAGCAAGCAATAGAGAGATCGCGGATCGACTTTTTATTGCCGAGGGAACGGTGAAAAATCATATCACCAACATCCTAGGCAAATTGTCTGTACGCGATCGGACTCAAGCTGCACTTAAAGCCAAAGAGCTGGGACTCATTTAACCGAAGTAAGGTCATAATAAAAATATGACCTGACATAGTGACTTCTGGCACATCCTTCTTCTGATCATCGCTGCTATTATCGAGCACTGAATCAAAAGCTTTATCAGGAGGAGTTATGTCAAACACAGCTACAATCTCTAACCATATTCAAACTGAGCGAATAATAATGAGTCGGCTGCTCTGGGTAGGTCCACTGACCGTGAGCGCAGCAGTTGTTGCCAATCTCATAGTGCGATTTATTGCCTTATCGCTGCTTGATATTCCATTGCGTTTCTCGCCACTTGCCCATCCAGGACCGGTAATTACTTTAACTACGGTTGGCGTCACAGGCTCTGTGATCGTTTTTGCAATTGTTAGCAAATTCGCCAAGCATCCCATCAGACTATTTCGAATTATTGCGATTGTGGTGCTGTTAATATCCTTCTTACCAGATCTAGCTATGCTTACCATTCCTGGCATCAGTGTGCTGGCAGTTGTCGTCTTGATGCTTATGCATGTTGTCGCGGCTGCAATTAGTGTTGGCTTACTGATAAATCTGTTGAGAAAAAGATCGACCGCGCTTGATTCTTAGATATTGACTATAAATCGATTTTAGCATTAGGAGAAAAAGGTAATGCCAACTAAATTTAAACCGACAAAGTCACAGTGGACCTGCTGTAAGAGTGTTGCTAAAAGAGGGTACAACTAAGGCAGAAGCGCTGGCTTTACTGGCTAAAATTACCGCTTGGATAGAGAAAGATGCACTAATAAGACCATAATTGCTGTATTGATTATGACTGTATTGATCGCTTCGCTTTCCACGTTGAGAATTAAACAACAAATACTCGCCAGTTCGCGCTAACTATATTCCTGAACCTACCCAGGCATTTTCACGTGCGTCCTATTTCGAAAATTACCATCAATAGACCAATGTTGTGTATGACCGATCCTAAACGTTGCCAGGCTTGACAGAGCAGACTGTTTTATAGTATATAACCAATAGGTTATAAAACTAATAAGTTATATGAATAAAGATATGGACCTACTTGATGCAACATTTGCCGCACTTGCCGATCCAACACGGCGGGCGATACTAGCCCGGCTTGCGATAGGTGAGGCATCAGTGGCTGAACTAGCCCAACCTTTCGCAATGAGTCAACCAGCGATCTCTAAGCATCTCAAGGTGTTGGAGCGAGCCGGGCTAATTTCGCGGGGCCGTGATAGACAGCGGCGGCCATGCCGGCTTGAGGCCAAGCCACTTGCACAGGCCACTGGATGGTTGGAAAGCTACCGTCAATTCTGGGAGGGTAGCTTTCAGCGCCTTGATGCTGTGCTTGATGAGCTAAAAGCTCAGGAGCAGCAAGACACCCCTGACGATATAGGAGAATGATGATGAAGAACTCTGGAGCTCTCAAAATAACTACACCCACCGACCGCGAGGTTATGCTGACACGGGTCTTTGATGCTCCATGCCAGCTAGTCTTCAATGCCTTGACCAAGCCTGAACTGCTTAAGCGTTGGTATGGACCAAGCGGCTGGACAATGGTCGTTTGTGAGATCGATCTAAGGGTAGGAGGCAAGTGGCGTTTTGTCTCGTGTCGTCCTGATGGAAAGACCATAGGGCAGCATGGCGTCTATCGTGAGATCGTACTGTCTGAGCGACTTGTGAATACGGAATCATGGGAAGATTGGGATGCAGGCGAGACGTTGGTAACAACTGTCTTAGCTGAGCAGGATGGCAAGACTATATTCACAGCTACCATGCTATTTCCATCACAAGAGGTTCGTGACACTGTGCTCAAATCTGGTCTGGAGCATGGAGCTGTCGAGATCTATAACAAGCTTGCTGAGTTATTGGCATCAACAGATACCTATTAGAAGTAGCAGGAAGCCAGGATTGATCGATCTGCAAAAGCAGCATATGGGTATTTTTGACTGTTTTCCAGAAAGAAATATATCTGCAGAAACTGTAAAAAAGGAGAAAAGACTATGGCAGGAATAAAGATGATCGATTCGCTGATTATGGAGTTTAAGCATGAGGCGGAGAAGACGCGCAAGCATTTAGAACGGCTGCCTAATAGCAAACTAGACTGGCGGCCGCACGAAAAATCGTTTACTGCTGGTGCACTGGCGTCACATATAGTCGAGTGTATACATTGGGCCGATTCGATATTTAACCTAGACGAACTCGACATTGATCCAACCACCTATAAGCCATACCAGGCCACATCATTAGCCGACTTGCTTAAGGCCTTCGATGATAATGTTGCTAATTGCAATCAAGTACTAGCAGGCATTGGTGAAGAGGCTGTGATGCAGCCTTGGCGACTCAAAATTATGGGCAAGCTACGGTTCGAAATGCCCAAGGCTGCTGTATTCCGGGACTTCACCCTGAGCCACTTAATTCATCATCGCGGCCAATTTTCCGTCTATCTACGTCTACTCAATGTCGCTGTGCCCGGTTCCTATGGCCCTACTGCAGACGAGCAAGCCTGAACCGCTAGAATATTACAGGCTAATCGTTGCCATACTTAGTTGTAGAATGATATTGCGTGATACAGTATACGCGTATATTAGATTGTATTATTGGTTGAGTCTTAAGCCACCCACTGAGTCAGCCAGTGCGCGATAGAGAGCCAAGTGTGTGTACTCCCGATCATCAGACGCAGAGGTTGAGATACAACAATTATTAGGCCACCCCACATTGTGGCCTGATGTATACGCCTACGCTCAAGTAGATCGTAGAGAAGGCAAACTACAATAAAGAGGTCTGTCAGACCAAAGAAAGCGGGCGGACCTGCCTGCAGCAAGGCGAAAGGTAGCCGAGCAATTGCTGGAGCCAAAATAGAGATCGTTGCCAGCAACATCAACCTTTTGTGTATGTCGGTACGACGGCGGAAATAGAGTCCAGCACCAACCAAGATCGAAAATACTAAAATGTCACCCAGCGGGATCACTAGAAAGATAAGTGCTGCCGATTCACTAGTCGAATTTTCTGCTGGCTTTGCCCTAATGATGGCAGTCATGGTGCCAACCACTACCATAAGCCCAGCAATTATTGCACCAACGATCCCTAATCGACGATGAATGTCGATTCGCTTGGCTGCAACCAAGACATTCTGTATGAAGAAGAGTAAGAGCCAGGACGTAAACACAAGTCCATGCAGATGCAGAAGCGGTATAAGAGGTGGCGTGTTGAAATACGATTTAAGGTAGTATGTTGGCGCAAAACCAGCGAAGACAATAATCACAATAGCGACTGCCATACCAGTGTAGAATATATGCTCACCTTGTCTAGCAATAGTTTCTGCACGCGCTACCACGGTCCTCTTTTCAACTAGCGATGGTTTCATTAAAAAAATCCTCACGATATATTGTTAGCTACCCTTTGCCTTCAGTGACAGCCTAACGCTTGGCTTCAGCAGTGTCAAACTCACTTTAACAGGCACACCACTTCTTCCCAAGATTGCACTCTAGGTGTTCTAGAAAATAGATCAAGATGCTAGCCATTGCTTAATTTGTGCGTATACCGCCAGGTTATTGAGTAGATCCAGATGATTGATGCCATGTTCAATCCATTGATTGGATAACGGAAAAGATAGTGTCCTATTAGGATCTTTATGCTGGCCAAGCGCACTACCTAGTGGGACAAGTCCATCGCCAAGCAACTGATCCCTCCAGTTCCAGGCTTGTTTTCCTATAGTAGCAGCTATTGTGTAGCACTTGATCCCATCTGGTAATGGCACCACACTCCGTTGATCATCCTTATATGCAAAACGATCACATCCTTGCCAATCCTCATCCAGCAAATTTCCATAACGCAGATCAGTAATTCCAGCACTACGAATTTTACCCAAACGTGCAAATGGAGCAATATATGGACTTCCTTCTAGGATGATGTCGATCCAATTACCACCCCGCTCTAGCGGTGCACCATGGTGAGGTGTGCCAAGAAAGATAACTTTATGTAGATGCTTCAGCCAGGTATGGTCATAAAGCCTGCCGTAATGGATGCCACTACGTGACACCAGTCCACCCATACTATGAGATACAATGATCAATTCCTCAATTGGCACTGGCCATTGCTTGATCAAGACTTCTAGCAATTCAGCAAAGGCGTGTCCATTCGTAGAGATGTGTAGACCAGTATTGTAATGTAGATAAATAGGGGTATACCCCAGCTCGTTTGCCAACATCGCGCCATAATTATGGCCTCGCCTCATCCATTGCAAATCATTCATACATAGACCATGTACCAGTACAGCTAGCTTGCCGCTTGGTTGAGGGATCTGGTCGGCTAGTGCGCGACTCTCAATCTTCAAAGACTGACCATTGTAGCGCAACTGCATCTTGATCATAAGCGGATTGTTGTTGGTCATCAGATAATCACCCAACACCCCATTCAAAGCAGCAAGAGTGAATTCACGCGAGTCCGATGTGCCACCTTCACCGAGTATTGGTATGAATTGCGCAAAAATGGTATCAATACCACTACCCACCAGCTTGGTAACACCACGAATACTATGATAGACCAAACTCGCAATACTATTGGTGATATTTGGTATTGGTATACCAATTTTGTTGGGAGTAGTGACAATGTTCTGATGTATGGCTTCCACCAAATCAGTTATTCCGACTATAGCGTCAATAGTGATCTGACTTATCCCACGTAGGTCTGAAGGGTTAATAGTGTTCTTCTTGGTCATTATAACCCGATTTCTCTGAGCTTCCTCATACATCTAGGGCATCAAAAATAGAGATATAGTAGAACTAAAAGAACTGGAAATTTAAATTTAATCTGTTACGCAGGTGAAGTCGATAGAAAAGATGGTGCCTTGTTCATTTAATGCTTGTTGGTAAGACTTGAAAATCGTTGCTTTTTGGCAGTGACTCTAATGCTTGGAGTAACTCTATAGGTGGAGTAATTAAGCGCCGGTTTTTCAGATCTAGCCAACCCCCTACACTGGTGACTTTGGCCGCCAGTTTTCCATTTGGCAGATAGAACTCATTACGCATCAAAAATCGACTGCCATCAGGTGAGAGGCCAGTAATTGCCAGAGTTACTTTTATTTCTTGTAAAAGCATTACTTCCTTATAATATTCAATCTCGTCTTTCATTATTACCGGACCAAGCTGCAAGCGTGAAAACTCCTCCATGGGAAAACCATGTTGAGAGAAGAATATCATCCTCACATCTGCTGACTTATCTAAAAAGGCGGTATTCTTCATATGAGAATTGAAATCCATATCACCCCAGCCGGCCTGGAAAATCTTTTCATACATAAAATTACTCCTGAGGAAAATTGAATTGTGATAAGTAGCGCCGGGCTGAACTGATTGCCAAAATAGAATCTTCAAGCCCGGCTTGTACCAGGGAAAGAGTTATTTAGGCAGTTTTACTCCTAATACATCAATGGGTTCAATTACTGGTGGCTGTGCAAATAGTTCCGGTGCTTGTGCCATCAATGCTTGTGCGATCGAACCAGTTAAATGTGCTTGGCGTCCAGCTTCATCAGTGAAAGCATCAAATACTCCAAAAGTAGTTGGCCCCAATTGGAGTGCAAACCATATAGGTGTTGTCGCTTCCTGATTGGCTAGTGTCAAACCAGTGGCCAGGAATTTGGTTACTTCTTGCTCTTTACCAGGCTTTGCTTCCAAACGGGCAAACAACGCATACTTTAACATCTCTTCTCTCCTTATAGGGTTGTTATAAACAGTAGCGAGTATAGGTTCACAGCGATAACATTGCTATTGTGAGAATCGACAATTTTGATATCATTCTTGCCATGAAAATTATTGTCCTAGCACTTGAGGATGTTTTTGATACAGGTCTTGCCACTGTACTGGATGCATTCACGACTGCGAATGAACTTGCTCAGGATGGCGGCTTCGAATCGTTGCATTTTGATGTCAATATTGTTGGTGTGCGAAAGACTGTACGCACTTCGCAAGGATTGACTGTGCCGGTTGTCTATGTTGATGATTGTACGGTAGCGGATTGGGTAGTTGTACCAGCAATCGGTTTTAAGATGCCTGGTCCTTTGCAGGCGGCACTGGCGCGTGCGGATGTAGTTGATGCTGGCAGGGCATTGCACCATTGGACTGAGCAAGGTGCGATTATTGCAGCCGCCTGTATTGGTACATTTGTCTTGGCAGAATCATCATTATTAGACAACCAAGAAGCAACTACGACATGGTGGTTGGCGCCATTGTTTCGTCAGCGTTATCCCAAAGTAAGGCTTGATGAATCACGTATGATTATTAACTCGGCACAATTTGTTACTGCGGGAGCCGCCCTTAGCCATCTGGATATGGCATTATGGTTAATTAGACAGGTGAGTCCTGCGCTTGCCCATTTAACAGCAAAATATTTGATCGTCGATACCAGACCCTCGCAAGCGATCTATATTATTCCTAACCATCTGGCACATACTGATCCTCTGGTAAAACGATTCGAAGAATGGGCGCGTGGGCGGCTCGCAAATGGGTTCTCATTGGATGAAGCAGCACGTGCGACAGCCACAAGCAAACGTACACTGGCCCGGCGTATGCAGGAAGTGCTTGGGAAATCGCCCCTCTCATATTTTCAGGATCTACGTGTAGAACGCGCGGTACACTTGCTGGAGACTAGCGAAATGAGTGTAGACGAGATCGCAACCACGGTTGGTTATGTCGATGGTGTAACATTACGATCGCTTTTACGCCGCCGACTAGGGCGCGGAGTTCGCGAGTTACGTGCACGCGCTGGTTCTGGCGTAAATCGGCAGTAAGTTAAGGAGTGAGTTTATATATGTACGATTATAGATTTGTAAAGATAAAGACCAAACAAGGACTCGGAAAAGTAAAGATAGAGAAGGACTATCATGAGATAATAGAAGAGTATGCATCTTTAGGGTGGCGATTAGTGCAAATATTTGCTCCGCCAATTGATGGGCCTGGGCTAGCACCATACGTAGAATTGATCTTTGAGAAGGAGCGTAGTGCTGGGGACTCAAGCAGCTTTACGTTTCAAAAAATTGAAGAGTAAGCTATTAAAGTGTGCTGCTTGGGTATTCTCTAAAATTAAAGATAACGTAGGATAACTTCAATGAATTATATTAGGACCATAATGTTCTTCTTGCTATTAGTGTTCTTTACCGTATCTGCGCTTGCTCATGATACTTGGCTGATCCCGGATCGGTTCAGTGTTTCACCAGAAACCTTGGTGTCGCTAGATCTCACTAGCGGTATGACATTTCCTGTTCTTGATACATCAATTAAACCGGATCGAGTTGCTCGGGCTCTTTGTCGTCTTTCTGGACATCAATTTGAAGTCAAGAATTTTTCTCCTGCAGCAAAGTCATTACGCTTTGAAGCTCAGTTACTTCAGTCAGGTATTGCTACATTCTGGGTAGAACTTAAACCTAAATCACTCGAATTAACCGCTAAGCAAGTGCAGGAGTATCTGCACGAGATCGATGCGCCAGCAACGATTAGAAAACAATGGGCTAATGCTAAGCGGCCTAGACGCTGGCGGGAGGTCTATACAAAACACTCAAAGACATTTGTCAAGGTTGGCGAGACCCAACCGGATCGTTCATGGTCTGAGCCAGTTGGAATGTTTTTAGAAATAGTACCTGAAAAAGATCCTACAACACTTAATGTCGGCGATGAGTTTCCTGTTCGAGTGTTGAAAGAAGGAGTACCACTAGCAGGATTTGCGCTTGCCATTGTACATGAAAGCAGCCCTAAAGGACAGATAAGCAAGACAGATGCACAAGGGCGGGTGACATTTCGATTGGATCGGAAGGGAAGATGGTTACTGCGAGGCACAGAATTGCGCAAGGTAACTCAAACAGAAGTTGAATGGGAAAGTAACTTCACGACATTAACAGTTCAAGTTGGATCGAAATGATCTTCAGTAGAGCTTTGTTTGACAAGTTATGGTTTTGATATCAAAGTTACTAGAGATCTATCAATTGCTCCAATCGCCCTGTAGAGTAAAACCAGCCCAGTAGTAAGGCGAGGAGAAACGCTTGCTCTTTAATAACGTAAGTTGGGCTTTACGTAATGCTGTTTCTGGATGTATACGTTCTTCTTTAAGTAGTGCTTGATAGAACCGTCGCATCAATTCTGATGTTGCCACATCATTGACATCCCATAGACTTGCTACTACTCTCTTTGCTCCAGCACACATAAAACCTCTTGTTAATCCAATTAGCCCTTCTCCTCTAAGCTCTTTTCCTAAGTAGGTGGAAAAAAGTTCTTTGACAAAAAATGTATAATTGGTCACCAAACTGAGTCCTCAAATCAGGGGTGAATAGATGACCCTCTTTACGCTTTGTCATAGAGAGCGCAAGATGCTGGAATG
>JBFLVQ010000321.1:1656-10436 GCA_040758525.1 Acidobacteriota bacterium | reverse complement strand
TCATGAAGTCGTTGTACTACCTCTTCCATTTCGTTCTCATTAATAGAGAAGGTTAGATTGGTACCGGCTGAATCCCGGCTAATAATATTAATATCGCTGCTAGAGATTACTCGTAATAGATAAGCGGCGGCTCTAGGCGAAAGTGTTAAATCATCTCCAACTACACATACAATCGCTTTGCCATCCTGAATTGCAACTTCTCCTATACCATCCAGTGCCTTTTTCACTAAAGCTAGATTCTCGCCGCCATTAACCATAATTCGTACCCATAATTCACCCGCAGCTACGATATCGACAGGAGCCTGGCAAGTCTCCAATACCTCTATAACTGTGCGTAGGAAATAGTAGGCCGGCATTTTCTGCGCAGTTGTGATGTTGAGAATGGTAACTCCACGTCTACAGGCAATTGAATCCATTCTGTGATAAGCCCTCTCGGTTCTTTCAACAATCACTGTACCTGCGCAGGAAGGATTAAGCGTATTATAAATAAATATCGGTATATGACGTTTTATTGCCGGCTCCAAAGCATTTGGATGTAAGACCTTTGCCCCACAATTGGCCAATTTTGCCATTTTTGCGAATGAGATCGCAGGAATACGTTGTGCGGTTTTAACAATACGTGGATCGCCAGTCATCAGACCATCAACATCTGTCCATATCTCGATCGCTTGAGCAGCTAGAGCAGCTCCAATAATTGCTGCAGAATAATCTGAACCACCACGTCCAATTGTTGTAGTAATCCCCTGAGGCGTAGCGCCAATAAAACCTTGCATCACTGGAACACGACCAGATCTCAATATTGGCAAAAGTAACTGACGCACACAAGCTTCTGTCATAGGTAGATCAGGTACAGCCTTGGTGAAATCGTCATTGGTGATAATAAACTCACGAGCATCTACCAGTTCCGTAACAATACCGTAAGTTTGTAGTGTCGCTGCAACTATTCGTGATGAGAGAATCTCACCATAAGAGACAATGGTATCTTGACTACGCAAGGTTAATTCACCAAGTGCTGCTACTGAACGTACACGAGATTCAAGATCGACAAATATTTCTTGGATAGCTGAGCTTACTGAGCTGAACAGTTGGTTGCCAGGAATGGTGCCATTATCGCTTAATAACTCGCGAGCAACTTGATAGTGGCGGGTATTCAATTCATTGATAAGGAGAACTGCATCATCAAGCCGACGCGCTGCGGCTAGCTGAGCAATATTAAGCAGTGTATCTGTTACCCTAGCCATTGCTGAAACAACCACAACGGGTTTATCGTCGATCTTACCTGCTACAATCTTACACATTTGACGGACGGCTTGAGCATCCTGAACTGATGTGCCGCCAAATTTCATTACAATCATTTCTACTTGAGGTCCTTTTTCTTTGGTAGTGTTGACGACAGTGGACAATTGTCCAGAGAAAAGCTGGTGGTGATTTTATCCACCAGCGATTGCAGGAATTATCGAGACCTCTGAGCCATCCGGGATAAGCGTTGAGAGATTATCGAGGAAACGTATGTCTTCATCTTCAATATAGAGATTGATAAAGTTACGCAACTCGCCATCCTCACCACATATACGCGCGCGAAATCCTGGATAGCGTTCGTCTAGTTTGTCTATCAGATCTCTAACAGTTTTTGCTTCTATCTCTACACAATTTAATCCTCCTGTGTTCTTTTGCAGTAAGGTTGGCACAAATATTTTCAGTGGCATGGTGATATTCTCCTTCTTTGACCTCAGATTAATTTTAGAAAATGCCTTTTTAGCTTCTTATTTGTTTCTTAGCAGGCAGAAGTTGCTCTTGCCGTTGCACCAACAAATTGACTGAACTGACTCAATTTTGGTTCGATTACTACGGGGGGAACAACTTCAGCGGCGGTCAATGTTTTCAAGCCATTGCCGGTAATGGTGATAACTGTCACATCCTCATAGTTGATACGTCCTTGTTCGACCAGTTTCTGTGTTGCTGCTACGGTGACTCCACCAGCAGTTTCAGTAAAAATTCCTTCTGTTTCGGCAAGCAGTTGAATCCCTTCAACTATCTCTCTATCTGTAACATCTTCTGCCCATCCTTGGCTTGCCGAGATTATCCGTGCGGCTTGATAACCATCAGCGGGATTACCTATTGCTAATGACTTAGCAATAGTATTGGGTTTGACGGGGCGTATCTGTAGAGAGCCTCGTTTTACGGCATCTACAATAGGATTGCAACCCACCGCTTGTGCTCCATACATACGTGTGCGTACATCTCCTTTAAGTAAGCCCAGTGCGGTTAATTCCTTAAGTCCTCTATGAATTTTTGTAATAAGCGATCCACCTGCCATAGGCGCCACTACAGCAGTAGGGGCATGCCAGCCTAGTTGTTCGGCAATCTCATATGCAACGGTCTTTGAACCTTCGCCATAGAATGGCCTAAGATTCACATTAACAAAGCCCCATTGATATCGATCTGCCAACTGACTACATAATCTGTTGACATCATCATAATTCCCACGCACAGCAATAACTTTTGCACCATATATAGAGGTGGCAACAACCTTGCTTGTCTCCAGGTTATCTGGAATCAGTATATAGGCAGGCAAACCTGCGGCTGCAGCATTGGCAGCAACAGAGTTGGCAAGATTGCCTGTAGATGCGCACCCTACTGCCGTTATGCCAAATTCACGAGCTTTATTTATTGCCACGGCAGTTACACGATCTTTAAAAGAGAGAGTAGGAGAGTTGACGCTATCATTTTTAATGTATAAATGTCGTAGCTTAAGCTTGCGCGCTAATCGATCAGCACGTATCAATGGTGTTCCCCCACTGGTAAGCCCTATGACTGGCTCTTGATCCAGAGGTAATAACTCACGAAAGCGCCAAAGATTATAGTCACGTGATTCAATGACTTTATGGTTTAGTGCACGGGAAATAGCGTGGTAATCGTAGACTACTTCAAGGGGAGCAAAACAGTCTTGGCAACCAGCAATCATTTCTATGGAATACTCGCGGCCACATTCACGGCATTTTAAGCCCTTCACAAAACTCATTTAAGTCCTCCTGTGAAAAGAGTTAATTCATACTCACACAGACAAAACAATAAAAAAAAAGCCTCGTGCTAAACGGCACGAGGCTGATATTTCCTCTAGGCTGTTTAGCAGTTTTTAACGTGGAGCAATTCACCCTAAATCGCCACGTGTTGGTTATAAAGACCAAAACGAAAAACCCCGCGCTAACTTAGCGCAGGGTTAAAAACTCTGGACTATTTAGCACATGTTTTATGTGGAGCAATTTGCCTAAATCACCACAAAACTATTTTGGAGAAAAATACACCTTTGTATTTTCGCTGTCAAGAGCATAACTCCGGAGAATCCGGCAAAAGTCTTCTCTGGGCCGCCTGTGCTGTTAAGGCAGACTGCAATTTTACGCCCGTAATTCTGCTATCTTGTTATCGCAAGCTATTTCCCAGATACTAAGAATGGATTTTACAATCCCCATGATAAGCCCGCTACGGTATCGATCACTGGATCAAACCGGGCGGGCCTTGGCTATTTATGTCTTCGCTCTGCATGGGTAAGTTCTATCAGTTGCGGTTCAATGGGTAGGTGTGGATTAGTTCCCCTGTAATATGGCACCCACTCAGCGAAATCCCTGGCTAGTGCTACTCCTACATAGATCAAGCCATTCTTGTTAGTGATATGCCGGACACTACCTTGCGCGTTTATCAGTTCATCAATTGTCAGATGTATCTCTTTTCCTATCACTAGATCTCCTAATGATTTGGAATGGATAATAAAACAGATGCCCCCCGGGCTAAGGTTATCTGTAAAGGTCGATACTTTGATTTCTCTCCCTTGTTTATTAGTCCATTGTACTACTACACCTAAAGTAAGCCTGATACGCCGGTCTGCACTACGATATGTCTGTACATCCTGTTGAACAACGAAACGATCTACACTTACTGTCATAGTTAAAACCCCCTTAAATCAGATACTGATAGATACATTTAGCCCCAATAAAGACAACTCTCATTCACTAATAACGGATTTTTCTTGAATTTGTATTCTGAATAAGAAAAAAAATTATCATCACAATGTAAGATTGTCTCCTTGTCAGGATAGATAAGGAGGCCGTTTGGTAACAATGGTTGTCAGTGAAGATGTCCAATCACCATAGACCTCAGTCTTCCATGCTCGTGCGAATGCACGGGTTTTCTCACGATATATTAGGCGATTCAGAGTACTGTGAAATACCCTTTCTGTTAATCCTCGATGGTCTAAACTATTCAAAGTCCCCTGTTGTAGTAGAGATGAATCGAATTGATCGCTACTGATAATCAGTTTCAACCAGTCTATACGTTCAATAGTACCTTGTTGCCAGAGTTCGTCTGGCACTATCATCTCTATTTCACCACCATCTAAGGCCCAGATCTCCTCTTTAGGTTCAAGCCAGGCGCCGCCATTAGCAATCAATTCAGGGATAATCTCAAAGTTCTCAGATAGACCTATTAAAGCACAGTATAGACGTTTGCTGGTGGTATTGGTAAGTTTCAGGTGAAAGCTTGGCTTTTGCCAATAACCGTTCTGATAGCTATATTCTAGTTGTAGTTCTGATGTGTCTGATATCTCTTTTGCGCCTTGATAGAAGGTTAATCGGATCGCATTATCAGGAATAAGGTAGCCACTGTTATTAAGTTTAAGAATATTTTGCCAGCGTGCGATATGTTCCAGATATTTGACTACTATCTCTGCATTTGCTCTTGTGTAGCCGGTAATCTCTGCTGTTAAAGGGCGATCATTGTTGCCCTGGGTAATAATATATTGGCCATTACGAGCTAAAAGGAATAGATTGGCATCTTCACTAGCCGCTTTTAAGTAACGCGGCCGACAATAACTATTATCAATACGGTCAAGTGCAGTACGAATCAACTGCACCCCTTCCTCATCACCGTTTAACATTACTGTAGTTGGAGGAATAGGTAAGTTTATCACTACAGCTTTGAAGATATCGTCTGGTTTTACAGCCATAGTATCTATAAGCTTAACTCTGCTTATTTGTGGCATTACAGTAACTACTTGTGCTCTCCCTTGAGCATTTGATAACTGGTATGTTGATGTCGATTCGCTCTCAAAAGGAAAGAGCGCCAATTCTGTTATCTCTTCAGCAGATGGTTTAGCAATACCATGCACTGCTCCAGCATTAAGAATCCAGCCCCAGGTTTTATTATAGTTAACAGTAAAATAAGAGTTACGGACTGCGATCGCTCCGCCCAAAAACAGTTGATTTAGATCGGTAAGTAAGTGCGCTTCTAGTTGAGGTGTCTGTGTAAAGAAATGATTACATACTAGGGCTCTAGTTCGGTCAAATAGATCGCGATAGGTTAACCTTCCCGTCGCCCTCTTCAATGTATCTAAGAGGAAATAAGAGAATGCGCCGTATGTTTTGCCTGCTACTTTGTACTCATTAGCTAATTGATTATATCTACAGGCAGCCAGTAAGATATGCCGTCCTGTTGTCGAGATCGACCATCCGCTATTGTTAACTTTAGCGGTTTGGGCGGTAAGGTTGGCAAACTCCTCGGGTTGAAAGATAAAGCTCTCAACCGGACGTGGGCGTGGGTCTTTGGTGATCTGCCGTACCGCGGTGCGGTTTGGTTCTCTGGTGCCAGAGCCAGCATGGCAACAGTCTAAAATAATGGTGATATGTGGATTGTTGCTGGCTACTACAGAGATCAGTTTAGCCAATTCCTTATCTGCGAGATCCCAACTACCTTCATTACGACTATCCCAACAGACTAATGTTTCGACTAGACCGTTAGGCCGATATTGCTGAAACTGAGGCGGTATTATCTCTCGCGAACCATGGCCAGAAAAGTAGAATAGCGCAACGTCATCCTTATTTGCCTGACATAGATATTGACGAAATCCATCGATCACGGCTTGGCGGGTGGCTTGTTGGTTCTTTAGTAGCAAGGGAGGTTGTAAATAGAACCCATTATCATCTATACGAGCCTGCAGATATTCTTGCATTGCTGTTACATCATTGATACAACCATCCAGTTTATGTTGCTGGTTTGGATAGTTATCGATTCCTACAAGCAAAGCAAAGACCTTACCAGTCATATATCTCCTCCTGGTACAATATCCCATTAATTGCCAGAATTATTAAAAGATCCTATTTGTATGTAAAGATCGTAGGCTTGATGTCGTTATAATAAATAGAGTCTTATATTGTCAGCATTATACCATCTTTATTAAATATGGGGGAAAAGCGCAATAATGGTTAAGAATAGGATCATGGTTAAATCTGGCAATGCGCTATTAAAACAGAATGATACAAAATTGTTACATACCTATCCCAATGGAGACTTGTTAATACAAACCGATATAGTATCGGCGGAAATAGATGATCTACTACTTATCAATACTGGTGTCAGGCTGGCAACGGTAAATGAAGAAGAATTGCAACAAGCACACCATCAAGCACGTTCACGTACATTAGCTAGAGAAGAAAAGATACTTGCTTATCTAGAATTGATTGGACCAATGGATACTAACTGGTTAAACAGTATCATCAGTACTGGAGTCGAACTATTAAGCTATCAACCGGAAAATACCTATCTATGCCAGGTAACCGGATACGCTTTCGAGAAAGTCAATGAACTATCTTTTATTGAGGATCTACTACCGCTTACCCCAGCTCTAAAAGGTAAGGTTGCTATTCCACTAGGAGAAGAGAGAGAGGTTTGGATACTTATTGTGGGAACGCAACAGGAAGTTAGTGTGGCAGTACAAGCTCTCAATACTTATCCAATCATTGATATCGATCCTTCCCAGAAATGGGAAAGGTCCGGTTTTTATACGCGTGTACGTACATTAGTAAATAGCTATAGCGAGAAATTGATTCTTGACCATCCAAACGTGTTGGCAATTGAGCCCTATATGGAAGCACAGATAGAAGGTGAAATAGCAGCGCTTATTGTCGCTGGTCAATATGATCTCAATGGTATTCCACAAGGTTGTTACCTACGTTGGTTAGAAGACAAGAATATTAATGGTGCGGGAGTAGCAATTGGAATTGTTGATAAAGGTATTGATGCTAACAATCCAGCCTTCAAAGGTCGTATCAAAGTTCTTTGTGATGATCGCCCTTCAGCCGAACATAGCACATTAGTAGCTTGTATTGCCGCTGGCCGTTATCTAGTCGATTACCAGTTGAAGGTAAAAGGTATTGAGGACAAGATCTTTTATACTGTTGGTGTAGCGCCTGCTGCCGAGTTGCTATCACAAGGCGATTGCGACCTACTAGATGCTGAGGCGCTCTGTTTAGAAACGGTAACAAATACTGGGCCTTGGCATTCTAGGGCATTGATACAGAATAACTCTTGGGGTAAGGATCTATGCGATCCAATGAATTACACCTCTGAAGAGGTTATTTATGACAGAATGGTTCGTAATGCTGACCCACATGGTTTCTCACCAAAACCGCTTACTATCTGTTTTTCTGCAGGAAATCATGGCAAAAAAGGACTAACGCGCCCAAAGGCAGCAAAGAATATTATTGTCACTGGCAACTCACAAAGTTATCGGCCAACTGAAGGCGCAGCAGAAGCCGATGATATCGATCAGGTTCATCACTCAAGTAGTTGGGGCAATTGTGCCGATGGGCGTATTCGACCACATATAGTTGCGCCGGGAGAGTGGTCTTCAACGGTCAAGCCTCAGGTGCTGCTCAATGAACCATCCTATTTTTTCGATGGTGGTACTTCATCGGCTAGCCCTAGGACGGCAGGTGCTTGTGCATTATTGATACAATGGTGGCGACAACGCAACAATGGTCTTGATCCATCACCAGCAATGTTACGAGCCCTAATTGTTAATGGTGCAGTTGAGATGGTTGGTGATGAACATATTCCCAATCCTAGACAAGGGTGGGGACGTATCAATCTAGCAAATATCCTTGCTGATGATGTAGATAGAATCTATATTGACCAATCTTGTCTGCTTAATAAAAATGTACCAGGCGCAGATCGGAGAGATTGGAATGTACGACTCGCCAATTCTTCCAAACCAATTAAGATTACTCTTACCTGGACCGATCCACCAGGTCTACCTGGTAGTGGCACAAAGACTGTCCCAGCCATTGTTAATGAATTGGCACTACGAGTAAAAATTAATGGCAAGCTATATCTAGCAAACAATTTTGTTGATGGCTGGTCTGTTTCTGGTCGATTCAAAGAGGGTAGGGAAGGCATTGATAACCTTCAAAATATCTATCTGCCTGCAGCAGCTTGTAATGGACTAATTCAGATCAGTGTTTATGCGCTAGCAATCAGAAGCGACTGCTTGACAGAAGGACTAGCTAATCCACAGCAAGATTTTGCTCTGGTAATTAGCAATGCTTGCCTTGATGAGATGTCTACACCGGCTGATATCTTTATTGCTATTGATGAAAAGCTCAATGGAGCAACTAAGCCTGATCATCCTGATGATTTTTGGCATAAGAGTATAGTTACAGGTGATGCAGACGAACTTGATATTGGGTGGTGGCAGGAGATAGACGTTTTTACTGAAACCCCACCACAACTTATGCCGCTTAGCTCTGTTAATCTATTCAGTAATAATAACCAGACCAATATAGAGATGGCAGTCTGCCAACAGAATTCAGATATAACTGCTGGTTTAAGAACTGGTATTGATCTTGCCTTAGCTCATGGAGAGCGTATCATTCTGCCATCACCAACAATAATATGTATAGATAATAGTAACTTATCTGAAGATATCAGGGCGGCAGTAGACAATAATTGTC
>JBFLVQ010000321.1:0-1646 GCA_040758525.1 Acidobacteriota bacterium | reverse complement strand
TGTCGAGTCAAATTGAGTGAAGCGCTAGCTAGTTTTATTGCCCAAATTCGCAATGACAGTGTTTATTGCCAAGGTAGTCGCAGAGTTGCTGCAGTTATTGTTGTAGGAGATGGTACACGCTTACTGCCAGAAGATATCAGCGCATTGCGACAACTGGCTTTTATTGGCAAACTCTGGATAGTTTCAAACAGTGTGCAAATACTCTCTTTCTTAGCACAACGTATTAACCGTCGTACCGGGATAGAGTATCGTAGTTATCGGCACTGTTGGGCAGATACTATACGCGATACTATCACGACGGCTGCAGGTGGACAGGAGATAATATGTAGAAGTCTGAGTAGAGCTAATTATGGTCTGTTCACTGCATCACATAAATTTCAAGTAATTGAGGTTGATAAAAGGATCGTAATATATGTTACCGCTCTGCCACCGGAGGCAAAGTTAAGACTCAAGCTTTACCGTCCAGATTGCCTGCCATTAATTTTGACTGAAGCGACTAACATAGATGGAATAGTCTGTTCGATAAGGGGTGGCTATCTACAGTTCAATATAATTGGCAATCAAGACAATACTGGCTGGGCAGGAGAATGGGAATTACAGATAGAACAGTCGGACTACTTCCTATCGGCAAAGTTCTATGTATGGGCCTTTAGTTCCCTAAGCTTGAAGACTTCATTGCCACTACCTTCAACCAGGATGGAGAGTACTGACAGGCAAATGTGTTTCGATCTTTACAATCATTCTGGTATTACTTTTAGTCAGTTGTCTTGTCGGGAAAATATTATCGAATCAGTAACTAAGTATGGCGCAAGAATAGTTGAGCTATTAATTGAAGCCGCTGGAATGGATAAACAAGGTCATACGTTTGCGCGCCGGCTCTATACTAACTTAGTGAGTTTGGAAGCACGTTCTGCCTGGCGACAAAGATTAGCTAGAGAGATCAACTTAATATTTGTTCCAGCTACGATAGTAGAGTGTGAACGCTCTATTGATGGAGCAATTATACGGCTTCGTCTAATGAACGACAAAGAGCAGCGAGATGTATTAGTATCATCCCCACTTATTCGTCATCGATTGGCAATGATTAATGTTGAAGAAGGTAGTTATTACTTTGGTATTGCTGGTAATGAACTGCTAGCTATTGTTGAAAGACCAGTCGATTCTTAGCAAGAACTAATATTACCCTCTTCTATCAAAGTGGTATAAGTAATACAATAGAACCTGTAAAACACAAGCTAAATATGGAGCTTTTCAGACCTAAAGAGCTTCTGGCAGAAGATGGCTATTCTATTAAAGATAATAAACATCTTTGTATGCGTTGTAGTAATTTGGAATTTTCAAAACTACTTAATAAATAGCAATGGTTTCAATGGTTTTGTCTCAATAGTAACCTTAATCAAGTTAAGGTTACTCATTATTTTCAGAGTTACCTCCTAATCTTTTTAAGACACTTGGTTGCTCTCCTTCGAATTGCTGATACCGTTCTAAATCCTCCTTGTCGAACTCTACTTTTAGTTGTAAATAACCGCAATGAGTACATCCATAGGCGTGTATAGGTCTATTTCCTATTCCAAACATACTTTTTAAAGTAGATAAGTCATTAGGCTTAAATTGTATGCCGCCGTTGCCTGGCTGAATAATTGTCC
>JBFLVQ010000320.1:0-10437 GCA_040758525.1 Acidobacteriota bacterium | reverse complement strand
AATTTTTTGCGTAGCGTGATATTTAACTTTGAATTGCTCACTTTTGCCCTCTCTATACCGTTGCTGCTATTAGCAGGAGCAGGGATGATAGTGGCCATTGCACAGAATTACCGACTTGCGCGTCTTTTAATAATAATTACCTTAATCTATCTATACACAGTAACACTGATTGTGCCACACCGCGAATTGCGTTTCTTCTTACATATCTATCCAGCCCTCTTTTTCTTTATTGGTTGCACAATCAAATTGGTATGGAAGTTTCTTGCTGCGCCACCAAAGATATTTCTCTCACCACGCTCATTACGTTTGATCGTAGCATCGTTGCTACTTGCGATATTAGCTGGTCTACTAAATTCTACTGCTCAAGAGATTGAGAGTTTTGCTAGTCCTGCTTATCGTAACGATATACTGCTACGTCTAGCGCGTTATGTCAAAGAACATACTAATACAAATAATAAAGCCATCTGGGTAGGCGACTATTTTGATATCAGAACTGATCAATTGAGTATCCCAGAAAAGACAGAATTTGGCACAGACTCCTATTATCTATTTCAGGCGAATGCCAACTCAATATCCTACTTTTCCAATCGCAGGATTTATGATGGCCATCCCAACTTCTTTCTACAGCATGTATCACTGCAGAAATTTGGTGGTAGTCTACAATCAAGCGATCTGATTCTGCTTAATACAGGTAATATGCAATCATTGTATGTTTATACTTTTACAGAACCCTGGAGTTTTGTAGCAGAGTCGGCAGGTTCTGGTTCAGGGATCTTTCTTGAGTCTAAACAGGGTCAGCAACTGCGACTCACGCAGGTTGAGGATGGCTTAGAAGTACGTGGCCAAGCAGCGCCTTTTCTAATCTGGAGATTGATACTTAACAATGATGTGGACGCCTTTATGTATGGCCGACCAGTACTACAATTTCCCTACTTACTCAAAACTCGCTCATTAAAACTAGCAGACTTAAAAGCATTGATGGTTGTGCCATTAGGTAAACCCCAAGAGGTCTTGACAAACTGACATCAAATCTGTGCATTATTACCAGCTTTGATTGTTGTCCATCCAACGAATACACAACCAATACCAGAATGCTGCCGTTGATATAAATACACCACAGAGTAAGGCAATGAGAATGGCTGAAATTGTTGGCAAGTTAAGCAAAAAGTAGAGAAATAAAAAGCTTCCGGCAAAGAAGAGGCCAGCTGCGATTAAAGCGACAATAAACCAGATCTTTGCTTGCTTCCTAGTCTTTACTCCTAAAAGGCCAATTTCAACCCAGAAGGGTCTCTGCATTTTTAGTCTCCTAGCGAGAAGATGTTTATTACGCTAAGTTGTTCAGCGATAATCTTAATTGCCAAAAGTAACTATCGAGAAGCGATAGAATGTTGGCAATAATAACTTACTTTCTCAGTAGACTGAATAGGAAAATGATGCTGTCGCAATAACCCCAAGGCAGTTTTCCATACGGTTGTGTTAGTAATAGAAACTAAGGTTAATTCCTATTAAAGCGCTTCATTAAAAAATTTTTCCTTCCTGAGAATACAAATGCCGTCAAAATCCGTTATCTATGTATATACGGTACTGTCTTACACAGGCACTGCCTAAGGAGGCAAGCTGTTTAATCCCGAGATTCGGATGAAAGAATAGAGGAATTATTACATGAATTGCCCCTACTGGAATGAAATAAAATTTATCAAGCATTGTCATAATGAACTATCAGCAAAAGAAGAGCTTCAGATACAAGCACACCTGGAGAAATGTTTGGAGTGCCGGGAATATTTTACGCTAATGTGGGAAGTTATTCTTGATACTAGCTCTGCTGCGATTCTAGTAGATGATGATATTGATAAGTTTTTGGCAAGCCCGCGTTGGCAAAAGCAGAAAAAAGCGCTAATAGATCAACATAGCAATGCCATTATTGAACAGCTAAATAAGAGAGCAGCCAATGTCTCAACCTTCCTCCCTAACAAGCAAAGGCGAGATAGATCGCGTTACTTAGTGACTACTTCCTTCACAAGAGCTGCTAATATAGTTCCTAAAACTGCTGGTAGAGGTTGATCTTTTTATTTTTTCTTTTTGCAGATCAGAGAACTTATGGTACTGTATTGGGGGAACAAGCGATTATGATTATTATGGGTTTCAAGCACTGTACGAATGGCGAACTGATCACACGACTGATCTTACCTGAACAATCTCTCGAAGAGCAACAAACTACCTGGTGCGAATTTAGAGACCGTTTTGAACACGTTATTATCGGCGCAATCTGCTTAGTATTTCGTCGCTACGTATCCCAACTACAGTTCACTCCACAAGACATCTATGATCTGGCAGCAAAGATCTTTTTTATGCTATCACAAAATAACTTTCAAGTTTTAAGCCACCTGAGCACTCAGTCAGATCAAGAGATAGAGACTTACTTGAAAATGTTGGCTAGTTTAAAGACCCTAGGCCATCTTAATAAGAAAGCCAAGCTTATTAATTAGCAGAACCCTGCGAAACCTTTGTTCCTTATCAAACCAACGTTATCCGATCTATAAATTTTTTAGGAATGATTCTGGATTAGTTAAAAATGCTCGTGTTAAACAGACATGCTCAAGTTCATCATAGCTGGCTTCTGCTACTGGATAGTTATCAAAACTATAAATTGTTGCGTCTGGGAAAGCCATTAAAATGGGAGAATGAGTAGCGATAATAAACTGGGCTTGCTGCCCGATCATATCTTTTAGCATAGATAATAGTGACAATTGTCTTAATGGTGATAGAGGAGCTTCAGGTTCATCTAAAAGATATAGTCCACCAGACACAAATCGTGCCTGAAAGAGTTTTAGAAAGCTCTCGCCATGAGAGTTTGCATCTAGATCTTTTCCATATTGCTCAATTAGCGCCGCCTTTTGTCCAGCAACTGTGCCTTTTGCTCGTTGTAGGCCATACCCAGTCAAATTTTCTTCGAATTCTGAGGCAAATTCATCTAACTCCTCTTTCATTCTATTTATGCGTTTAGCAAAGTTGAAGAAATCCTCTGCTCTAAGAAAAAAACCTCGCGAAGTCTTTTTGTTCCAAACAAACTTTAGTTGTGTCGCAAGGCTATTAGCATATTTCAAAGTCTTATCTCGTTGTATATCTTCTCCTCCTACTGCTACAGAGCCTATCCCTGCCGCAATTGCCTCTAAAAAGGTTGATTTTCCTGAGCCATTCTCACCAACAAAAAAAGTTACTGGACGAGTAAATTCAATCTCCTTAAGGGTCTTAACCAGAGGTATATTGAAAGGAAACCTATCCGTATTTTTAATACTGTTTTTCTTAACAATTGACCTTAAGAGGATCATATTTATATAACTCCAGTTGCTAGATAAGTAACTAATGAGAAGGACCAGACAAACTCGATTAAGACTATAATAGTCGCTATCATAATAGAAGATCTACTGGTGGACTTATACAGATTTAAATTAATACCTGTGAGGTGACCAATGCAGGATACAAACTTCCGAAATAATCTTATTGAACTATTACAAGGTGGACAGGCACATGCATCAACTGAACAAGCAGTGTCAGGTATGAATCCAAAATTTGCTAATGCCCGCCCTACCGGCCTACCACACTCGGTTTGGGAAGTGCTGGAACATATGCGTATTGCTCAGGAAGATATATTACGCTACACGCTTGATCCAAATTGGCAATCACCGCCCTTCCCAGAAGGATACTGGCCTACCAACATAGTGAAAATGACAGAAAAAGACTGGTCTGATTCTCTTAAAAACTTTTTTACGGATCTTGATCAAGTAATTAAGCTGGTTAAAAACCCTGGTCTGGACCTTACTTCAGAGATACCACATGGAGAAGGGCGCACTTACCTAAGAGAAATTTTGCTAGTGGCTGATCATAATTCTTACCACACAGCAGAAATTATTCAGATTCGTAAGGCATTAGGCCAATGGTAAGGATAAAGCTCTATTAGTGTGATAAAGCAGTTGCAAAACATAGGCGAAAAAGTTATATTTTAACTCTATATGAATCTGATTTCAGCGCTTGAGCAAATAGCCAAGCTTGAGTAAGTAGGATATGCTCTATCACACTTACATCCCCAAACCGCCACTGTCAGATTTTGTAGAATTGTTCTGGCTTTATGAAGGCTACCAACCATCCCATAAACTAGAACGCATCTTGCCAACTGGTACAATGGAGCTAGTGATCAACCTGCGCGAAGATCAGCTAAAAATATATGATCAAGAAGACCATCATCAATTTCAGAGTCTTCGCAGCAGCTTGATCTCTGGTGTGCATTCAGAGTTCTTTGTCATCGATACAGCTAGTCAAGCATCGGTTATTGGTATCCATTTCAAGCCCGGTGGTTCTTTCCCTTTTCTGGGATTGCCTGCTAATGAGTTGCACAATGTCACCATATCATTGGATACAATATGGGGTAAGAAAGCTGATGAACTGCGTGAGCAATTGCTTACTGCCACAACACCAAAGCTAAAGTTCTCCCTACTTGAACGCTATCTTTTGGCACAAGCGACTCAACCGCTAGTACGCCATCCTGCTGTTGCTTTTGCACTAGAAACCATTCTAGGTGGCAAACCAGTAGATGCGATCTCATACATAACTACACAAATTGGCCTCAGTCCAAGGCGATTTATTGAACTCTTTAGTACCCAAGTTGGTCTCACACCCAAGCTATTTTGTCGTATACAGCGCTTTCAAGAAGTGATACGTCTTATTGATAGACAAGAAAAGATCGAGTGGGTAGAACTTGCATTGGCTTGTGGCTATTTCGACCAGGCACATTTTATTCGTGACTTTCGTACTTTCTCTGGCCTCAATCCAACAGCCTATTTAATACAGCGTAATGACCGCTTAAATCATGTGCCGCTGGCCAGTTGAGGCCAAATCTCTTTCCGCTAAACGTCTTGCCACCCAAGCACGCAAACGTCTTAACATAAGCGATAACCCAGTCCAAACCAGCAATAGACTACCAATTGCTGCTAGGCAGACAAGCATCTGCCCTAATAGACCAAGGGCTTCTCCAGTATGCACTGGTCGCACCCAAGTGCGTAAACGACGACCAAGACTGAAACTAGCATAAGGTTCCCATTTCACAACCTCTGCTGTTGTTCTATTCAGTGTTAGCTGAGAACGGCTTAATGGATTCCAGGATCTACCATCACTGATTGAGAAAGTGACCGGCATATCTGGACTGGTTGGCAAACGCAGGCTGATCGATTGCCATTCAGATATCTGTTGCTCAGCGCGTGACCAGAGTTGATCAAGATTATTAGGAATCTCTGGCGACTGACCTTTACGATCGTTTGATTTTGGTGGTAATGGCTTTTCGCTACCAGTTAGTGTGTATAGAAGATTTTCTGCCCATTGATAAGAGAAGATTATTCCTGTGATTGTGCTAAGAATCAGTATAGGAGCGCACCAGAAACCGATCACTGTATGCCAATTGAAATCACGTGCACGCCCTTTTAATCCAGACTTAAAGACCATTGCCATTGTCAACTGTTGCTTGGTCCACTTTTTAGGCCACCAGATATAGATACCAGTAATGGCGAGTATGAAAAAAGCGATACTGCAAGCTCCCGTTATAGCTCGGCCTATGGCACGACTTTCACCTTCTAGGGCAAACCAACGATGCCAATCGGTTATCTTTTGAAAGAAGTATCGTGTTTTTGAACCCTTTCCAATCAATTCTCCTGTGTAAGGATTTAAATAGAGCACTCCCTCACGACCTAACGTAATAACTGCGGCTGCAGTCGGATCGGCTTGCAGTGTTAAACTAGTAGGTTTAACACCAGGCTTAATTTCATGTACTTTGGCAAATAGTGCCTGAGCGCCTAAATGACGAGCACCATTCTCTAATGGACTTACTGTGCGTACATTGCGTTCAGTAAATCGGACAATCTGCGGTTCGAAGGCTAATATTATCCCTGTGACCGCCATGTTCATAACTACTAGACCAGCGCTTACACCCACTAACAGATGACACCAGAAGATAACTTTACGGAGCAGTTTCATAGACATTACTCTCAAAAGAATAGAAGATCTTTTACCATTGTTTAGCTAGTCAGATCAGCACAGAGGAGACTCTTGCTCATACATCTGCCCAACGACGCAGTAAATTATGATAGACAGCGGTAAGTTGCACCGCCGATGGATGATCGGGCATATCACTATTAAGCCGCTGTATCGCCATATCAAGATCAAAGAGTAGTGTGCGTTTGCCATCATCACGCACCATACTCTGTATCCAGAAGAATGACGCTAGGCGCATGCCATGCGTTATAGGCTGCACCTGATGTAGGCTAGTTGCAGGGTAAAGGATCAGGTGACCGGCTGGGAGCTTCACTTTATGCACACCATATGTATCTTCCACAATCAATTCCCCGCCCTCATACTCCTCTGGCGCGGTGAGAAAGAGTGTTGCAGAGAGATCAGTGCGAATGAAGTGTGGTGTACCAGGCACCTGTCTAATTGCGTTATCGACATGTGTGCCGAACGAATGGCCAGGCTGGTAGCGGTTAAAGAGGGGTGGGAATACCTTCGATGGTAATGCTGCTGAGACAAACAGCCCATTCTTGCCTAGCGCTGTAAGGATCATCTCGCCTAGTTGCTGCGCTGCTGGATGCTGTTCCGGCACTTGTAGATTCTCTTTTGCACGCGCCGATTGATGGCCGGCAGTGATCCGGCCATTTACCCATTCTACCTCATTAAGGACCTTACGAACCTCTGCCACCTGTTCAGTTGTTAATACATCAGGAATAGACAGTAACACTCAATTGCTCCCTCTTATCGCAATTTGAAATTGAGTCCGACTTTGATGGTACGACCAGCACCAGGAACAAGACGGCTGCCACCGACCTGATCAATGTAGAATTTGTCAGTGAGGTTGTAGATGTTCACTTGAAGATCCAAATGCTCACTAATAGTGCGCTTGGCAAGCATATTCAAAACAAAATAGTCTGGCGCTTTCCTGATACGACGAGTAATTGGATCCAGTGGTGTTGTGGAGCTAGCGGTCCGTGTGTCTACATACTGACCATTGAGACCTACTGTTAAGCGCCAGGGAAGTTGATGATTCGATGAGAAACTGAAGGTATTGCGTGGTACATTAGCAAGCTGGCTACCAATCGCCTTGGGGAAAAATTTTGATTCAACCAACTCGCTGTCAACTAGTGCATAGCTAGCAATAAGCTGCCAACGGTTCGTCATACGACCAGTAGCCTCTACCTCAAAGCCATCTACACGTTGCTTACCAGAAAGAAAGGTTAGTAAGGGATTGACCGGATCGGTCTCACGAGCATTGGTCTTTTCTGTACGAAAGACCGCGCCTCTTACTGATAGCTTTCTAGATAATAGATCCCATTTACTGCCGACTTCATAAGTTCGGTTCTTCTCTGGAGCAAGATTGGCATTGCCTGCAGTAAGTGATAATCCTTCAGCAGATGGGTTGAAAGATGTGCTATAGCTAAAATAGATACTGCCATCTGTTATTGGCTTATATACTAGTGCAGCGCGATAACTGGTAAAATTGTCAACTCTAGTGAATGCTATTGGTCTGCCGATAAATTGCCGGAAGCTAGCATCAAAACGATCAAAGCGCAACCCACCAATGACATCAAACTTCTCGCCGAATTTGACTGTGCCAAGCGTATAGGCGCCAAAGCTTACCGCAGTGGTGCGCACTTTTGAGGTAAGCGTGGCCATACCAGAGAAAGGCTCATTGGTATTGGGATTCAAAAGCGTTGCTAGCGGCACACCAGTATAGGTTAAACGGGTTGGCTTTGAAGTTTCGCGACCTGCTTCTATGCCACTTACGAATGTGTATTTGATAAAGCCTGTTTGGAATTTGGTTGTGACATCAAATTGATTTTGAAAGAAGGTCTCTTCACTATCGACCGAGATCTGATTGCGAGTTACTTTGATGGCGCTAAGCGGTGTGGTTAAAGTTACAGTACCGGCAATGGTTGGGGTTGTGATTAAGGCTTCGCGTTCATATCTAGTATATCGCACTTGATTGCGTATACTGATAGCATCATTGAAGTCGTGCTCAAACTTTATTGTGCCAATATCGACATTGGTCTTAAGGAAGTTGGCATTTTTGAAACCATAGTAGTTACTGCGTGGCACTGGTGCTGGGCGATCAAACAGATAAGGAATACCATAATCTGGGATATCATTAGCAGACTGATGAAAATAACTAAAAGTAAGGCGGGTGGACGTACCTAGCCCTAATGCCAGCGATGGCGCAAAGCCATAACGACGATTTTGTGCGATATCGCGATCTGCGACTTCAGAATCGTTTCCCATTAAATTAAGACGGAAGGCTGCGCCCTTGCCCAGTTTTGGCACCAACTGATTGATATCTAGCGTTGCTCGCTTGGTCTCATCACTGCCAAATTCAAGTGTGCCGGAGATGAATGGTCTCAGTGTTGGCGATTTAGATGATTGGTTAACCGTTCCACCTGTTGAACCTCGCCCATTTGTTACTGACGAAGGCCCTTTCAATACCGCTACCTCTTCAAGGTTGAAAGGATCGCGATAGTAACTACCGAAATCGCGCATACCATCAATAGTAAGATCATTACGGGCGCTAAAGCCACGAATTGTCAGGTTATCTCCCTGTACGCCACCTTCGCCAGCAGCAAGGCTAATACCAGCAACATTACGTAGTACATCGCGTAGTGTGGTGGCACCTTGATCCTCAATCACCTGACGCGATACTACACTGATCGACTGCGGTGTATCACGCAAAGGTTCACTAAATTTAGGCGATGACAGTATCATCGCAGTATCTCTTACCTCAACAACCTCACTTGCACCTTCTAGAACCAGTGTGACACTATCAGCAGCAGTAAAACGATAAGTAACGCCCGTGCCAGCCAACAGTTGTTTTAGTGCCTTTTCTATAGAATAAACACCGGTCACACCTGGAGAGGTAAGTTCACGAATGGCATCGTTGTTAACGGTCACTTTCCATCCCGTCAAGCTCTGAAAACTATTTAGCACAGTATCGAGTGTGCCCTCTGCAATATTGAAATTGATCTCCTGTGACTGCTCCTGTGCTTGCCAATAGCTGCTAACTACTGCGTTATTTGTCGTATGCGCATATACCGACTTAATACAATTGATATCGGTTGGTGCCCAGGCTAGTAATGCTCCCATTGTGCCCATAGTCAGCCAATATTTTGGCCCACGCTGTCTAGTACTATTTTTCTCCTGCTCCTTTACCTTTAATCTCTTTGCATTTCTCCTGAAAAACCTTATCTTCATCACGCTCCTCCTCTTAAATAATGCCCCAGCCTGTAGACCTATACTGGAACTAACGGTCATATCGTTATTAGGCAAAAATCTATTTGTACCGGCTGAACACCAAATTACCCTGCTGGCACTCTTGGTTAACAAGAATCAGGTAGCTTTGTCGTTATCAGGTATTGGAAATGTGTGCTAGGATGGGCCTGCACACTATCCAGGTTCCAAATCCAAAGGCCAACCGAAATAGCCGTGCACAGAAGCCTTCGACGTTGCCGCGCCGAAGGCTCTTATTTTCAATTTCAGATGACATTGAAATTGAAAGTCGTTTTCAGAAGCGCCTATAGTATATAAAAACTTTATTGATGTCAATGGTTATAGTAGGTTGGCTATTTCTTAAGCCGGCGAGTAGTCGCTGATAGGAATATTATCTGGTAGTTCTTCAACCTGTTTAGGAGGGCAGCAGGGTAGCCAGACTTTAAAATTTGTACCTTGACCAATGGTGCTTTCAACACTAATACGTCCGCCATGACCTTCAATAATACGTTTTACCAATGCTAATCCGAGTCCGGTGCCAGTATCTTTGGTAGAGAAATAAGGTTCAAAAATCTTTTCTACATTCTCTTTGGCAATGCCGCTACCGGTATCAGAAAATGTTACTTCTACACCAGTAGCTTCAGGTTTTATTTGAACATTCAATTTGCCCCCAGCAGGCATGGCTTGTTGCGCATTTATAATTATATTTGAGAAACAGCTCTTAAGTTGTTCAGCATCAGCCAATATTGTCTTTTCCCCTGAGTCTTGTTGTAGATACATTTCGATCGACTGCTGTTTAGCCTGATCTGCAGTAAGAGTAAAGAGACTATTAATTATTTCCTGCAATTGTACGGGCTTAAAAGTAAACTTTGGTGGTCTTCCATAGCTTAAGAAATTACGAATTAATCGATCTAGCCGCTTGATCTCATCTTTTATCGTATCCATCTTCTCAAAAAAGATCTCTTGAGTATCTGCATTTGATGCAGGGAACTTACCACGTAAATAATCAATGGTAAGCGAAATATAGTTAAGAGGATTTTTCACTTCGTGAGCAATACCTGATGCTAGTCGGCCAATCAGTGCTGATTGCTCAGCACGATTTAGTTTACCCTCAAGTTCATGCCGCTCACGCAAACCGATCACCAT
>JBFLVQ010000319.1:0-10444 GCA_040758525.1 Acidobacteriota bacterium | reverse complement strand
CTGGTTGAAGAGCTACAACCAAAGCGGGATCTCAGTCGATCATTAGTACAAGTTGGATTTATTCTGCAAAATACGCCTAGATATACATTGAAGCTGCCTGATCTAACAGTTGCTTGGCTGACTCGTAATGCTCTGATATCCAAAGTCGATATCAGTCTATTCTTATGGAAAGAGCGGAATACTCTTGCAGGTGTCATTGTATACAACACAGATCTCTTTGATGCTGCTACTATTGCACAAATGGCAGATCATTATCAGCTACTATTAGAAGCCATTGTTGATAATCCTAATCAATCTCTTTCTGCACTGCCAGATTTTACTCTGAGTACGATTGCAGTTAAACAGGTAACAAGTTCTGAGAGTATATATGAACGTTCCAACTTAACTGAGAATCAGCTCTTGATCTGGATAGGACAAAAACTGCAACCAGGTATTCCTCTCTATAATATGCCGCTGTTTGCTATCTTGGCCAAAGAGATCCAGCCAATTCTGTTCCAAACAGCTTTTCAAACATTGATTAACTCTAGCGATGCCTTACGCACGGTTATAGATGAGGTCGATGGTATACCACAACAGCGAGTAAGAGAAGATTTTTCATATCAGCTTGAGTATATAGATCTTTCGCAAACCGCAGATCCATATTCACAATTACATTTATGGATGGCAGAACGAGCGCAAATATGTTTCGATTTTAGTCAGCGACTATTTGATACTGCCCTAATTAAATTATCAGATAGAGAATTTGTCTGGTATATCAACCTTCACCATATAATCTCAGATGGCTGGGGAGCACAGATAATCTTTCAATGTGTGACAGAGTTCTATCAACAAGCTCTTAAAGGAGAGCTTAAAGCAGTTGAGGCATTGCCTCTTTTCCAAGACTATATTGCTTATGAAAGAAAGCAGAGAGGTTCAAAGCGGTATCAAGAAGCAGCAACTTATTGGCAGCATAAGCTCGCTGATGATATTGCACCAATTACATTCTATGGAAAGACTGCTCAGCCCCAGAATATACGACTTCATAGAGTCAATTGCCAGCTAGGTTTTGACCGCACAGAAAGGTTGCAGACCATTGCTAAACAAGAAACGATCTCGATATTTAAGAGCTTAGCAGCAACACTGTTTGCTTATCTTTATCGAATTAGTGGAAATCAACAACTTGCGTTAGGAATACCTTTTCACAATAGACGGTCAAAAACTTTTAAGGGGACAATAGGACCATTCTTAGCAGTACTACCAATACAAGTTAATATTGAATATGCAGAGACATTCTTATCATTAATTAGTAAGCTCAAAGTAGAGATCTTTGAGACACTACGTCATGGAGAATATGGAGTAAGAAACCCAACGCACCGCAGAGCTTTTGATATCTTTCTTAACTACCATAATGAATCGCTCTTTGAATTTGATTTCAATGGAGCATTAGCAAAGGTAGGATGGATTCATACAGAGTATGAAAATTACAACTTAGGACTACAGATACATGATCTAGGCTTATCAGGAAATCTAGTAGTTAGTTTCGATTTTAATCTAGATCTATTCTCACCACAGGAGCAAGATTGGCTAATACACCATTACTTGCAAACGCTGGATAGTTTTCTTGAGGATCGTACCCAGCCGCTATACAGTATCAATCTACTTTCTGCATTAGAGCGAGAAGTTATCTTAATTGGATTTAATCAAACAGAGAAAATCTTTTTCCAGGATGATAATCTCGCTAGACTCTTTGAACAGCAAGTTGATCGTACACCTGAAACAATAGCCGTTGTCTACGCATCCGAGCAGCTTACCTACCAAGAACTGAATCAGCGAGCCAACCAACTGGCACATTATCTTAAACAGATGGGAATAGGAAGAGAAGCATTAGTAGGTGTCTGTTTGGAGCGCTCGCTAGAAATGGTGATAGGGTTATTGGCAATACTGAAAACTGGCGCAGCTTATCTACCATTTGATCCTTCATACCCTAAGGATCGATTGGCATTTATGCTGGAGGATTCGAAAGTTAAAGTACTATTGGTCCAACAGCAGATAATCGCAACATTGCCAGATACTCAAGCAGAAATAGTATGTCTTGATAAAGAATGGCACACTATTGCCTCTCAGTGTATAGAAAACCCAATTCACGAAATAACAGCAGACAATTTAACCTATGTAATTTACACCTCTGGATCAACAGGCAGACCTAAAGGTGTGATGAATACTCATAGAGGAGTATGCAACCGCTTACTTTGGATGCAGGACACCTATAATTTAACTTCTGTTGATAGAGTATTGCAGAAAACTCCGTTTAGTTTTGATGTTTCTGTATGGGAGTTCTTCTGGCCATTGATAACAGGCGCACGTCTGGTAGTAGCAAAACCTGGTGGACATCAAGACAGTAACTATTTAGTTGAACTGATAGGTCGAGAGCAGATAACTGTAGTTCATTTTGTTCCTTCTATGTTGCAACTATTTTTGCAAGAGGAGAATTTAACTCCTTGTCGCTGTTTGAAGCAAGTGATCTGTAGTGGTGAAGCACTCTCAGTAAATTTACAAAAACAGTTTTATCAGCGACTCGCTGCCCAACTAGATAATCTCTATGGCCCTACAGAAGCAGCAATAGATGTAACTTTTTGGACATGTCTACAAGAGAATAGGCTAACAACAGTTCCTATTGGCAAACCGATCGCCAATACACAGATCTACATTTTGGATAAATATTTAACTCCATTACCAGTAGGAATAGCAGGAGAACTCCACATAGGTGGTATCGGGTTAGCACGTGGCTATATTAATAGAGCCGAGCTTACCGCAGAAAAATTTATTCCTAATCCATTTAGCAATCAGCTAGGAGGCCGTCTATATAAGACTGGTGATCTGGCACGTTATCTACCAGATGGCAATATAGAATTTCTTGGGCGTATAGATGATCAGGTAAAGATACGTGGATTACGTATAGAGCTTGGCGAAATTGTAGTAACACTAATGGAGCATCCTCAGATCAAAGATGCCATTGTAGTA
Organism: Acidobacteriota bacterium; assembly: GCA_040758525.1. Lineage (GTDB taxonomy): Bacteria > Acidobacteriota > Blastocatellia > Chloracidobacteriales > JADJPF01 > JBFLVQ01. The sequence continues at coordinate 7,444 of JBFLVQ010000319.1, read as the reverse complement.
GCCAGAGAACTACTTGAAGAAAATGTAGGTATTGAGAAACGATTAGTTGCTTATTTGATCCCAACAGAAAATTCTATTCCTTCAACAAGCGAGCTACGCAAGTTCTTACAAGAGAGATTACCAGACTACATGCTCCCATCTGCCTTTGTTGTGGTTGATACATTTCCGCTTACACCTAATGGAAAGGTTGATCGTAAAGCGCTGCCAGAGCCCACAACGGAGCGTCCAGAATTAGATATAAATTATGTCGCGCCACAGACAGAACTAGAACAGATGATTGCAGATGCTTGGAAAGAAACACTTAAGATCGACAGTGTTGGTCGTTATGACAATTTCTTTGATCTGGGCGGACATTCATTACTTCTTATTCAAGTAGAGCACAAACTATCGACGGCATTTGGCAAAACTATTCCATTGATAGATATGTTCAAATATCCAACCATAGACTCGCTAGCGAAATACTTAACTGAACAACAATGTGTAGAGGTAAAACCTGTATTACATACTCAACAAATAAATAAGCTATCTACAGAAGGCATTGCCATCATAGGTATGGCAGCACGTTTTCCTGGTGTCGATAATATTGATCAGTTCTGGCAAAACCTCTGCAATGGAGTAGAATCGATCTCATTCTTTTCTGATGAGGAGTTATTGGATGCTGGAGTCGATCCTAAATTACTTAAGAAGCCGAACTATGTAAAAGCAAGAGGAGTTTTAAAGGATATAGAACTATTTGATGCAACCTTTTTTGGCTTTAGCCCTAGAGAAGCTGAGCTACTTGATCCACAGCATCGCATATTCTTAGAAATAGCCTGGGAAGCCTTGGAGAATGCTGGTTACAACAGTGAAATCTATCCTGGTAGGATAGGTGTTTATGCAGGTGCAGGTACAAATACATATCTATTATCTAATCTATATTCGAACTCTGAGCTAATAGAGTCTCTCGGTTTCTTTCAAACCATACTAGCCAATGACAAGGACTATCTACCTACTCGTGTCTCTTATAAATTAAATTTACGAGGACCTAGTGTGAGTGTTCAGACTGCTTGTTCTACCTCACTAGTAGCAGTCTGCTTGGCTTGTGAAAGTCTGTTAAACCATCAATCTGATATCGTGCTGGCTGGTGGAGTTACAATAAGTCTACCGAAGAAGAGAGGCTATCTTTATGAAGAAGGCGGTATTCATTCTCCAGATGGACATTGTCGAGCTTTTGATGCCAAGGCTCAGGGAATGGTAGGTGGTAATGGTGCTGGTATAGTTGTATTAAAGCGGCTCTCAGATGCGCTTGCCGATGCAGATACAATACATGCTGTTATTAAAGGTTCGGCAATAAATAATGATGGTTCTTTAAAGATTGGCTATACGGCGCCAAGTGTAGAAGGTCAATCAGAAGTAATCGCAAGAGCACAAGCAATAGCCGGTATACAAGCCGAAGATATAACTTATGTAGAAGCCCACGGAACAGGTACTGCTTTAGGCGATCCTATTGAAGTAAGAGCATTGACAGAGGCATTTCGTGCCACTACTAGAAAGCAGCATTTTTGTGCGCTTGGCTCAGTAAAAACAAATATTGGACATCTAGACACTGCAGCAGGAATAGCAGGCTTAATTAAGACTGTATTGTCACTGAAAAATAGAATGCTGCCTGCTAGTCTACATTTTGTAGATCTCAATCCACAGATCGATTTTACCAATAGTCCGTTTTATATCAATAACCAGTTGTGTGAATGGAAAGCCGATAAACAACCACGTAGAGCTGGTGTGAGTTCTTTTGGTATAGGAGGTACGAATGCACATGTTATTGTTGAGGAAGCCCCTGTTCGTGAAATTTCAACTAACTCTGCCGCCTGTCAATTACTAGTATTATCGGCCAAGACCAATACCGCACTGGAAAAAGCAACAACAAATCTTGCTCTATACTTAAAGCAACACCAAGAACTAAACCTAGCTGATGTTGCTTACACTCTTCAAGTAGGACGTAGAGTATTTAATCATCGGCGTATGTTGGTCTGTCATAGTCTTACTGATGCCATCACAACGCTTGAGACACTAGATCCTAAACGTGTCGCTACTACATTCCAAGAGATAAAGAATCGATCTGTTGCCTTTATGTTTAGTGGACAAGGATCACAGTATCTAAACATGGGGCTAGATCTGTACCGAACCGAGCCGATCTTTCGTCAACAGATAGATACTTGTGCAGAGTTACTCTATTGCCATCTAGGCTTTGATCTACGTGAACGACTCTACTCAGCAAAAGTAGATAGTGCTGATGTCATACATCAACTTAATCGAACTTCAATAACACAGCCAGCACTTTTTGTTACAGAGTATGCATTAGCAAAACTCTATATGGAGTTAGGAATATATCCCAAAGCAATGATCGGTCATAGCATAGGTGAGTACGTGGCAGCTTGTCTAGCTGGTGTCTTCTCACTTGAGGATGGATTGGCATTAGTCGCAGCAAGAGGTAGATTGATGGAAAATTTACCTGCTGGTGCTATGTTGGCTGTGCCACTCTCAGAAAATGAGATAGCTTCCTTGTTAACAAATAATGAGCTTTCACTAGCTGCTATCAATGGACCGACTAGTTGTGTACTCTCTGGTTCTATAGAAGCAATACAACAATTAGGGTATCAGCTTACCGGAATGGGTATAGAGTATCATCGACTGCGTACTTCGCATGCTTTTCATTCACAGATGATGGAGCCTATCTTAGATTCTTTCCGCCAACTGGTTAAGAGTATAACTTTGAATGCTCCTATCATACCGTACTTATCGAATATTACTGGTAAATGGATTAGAGCAACAGAGGCAACCGATATCAATTATTGGGTTAAACATCTACGTCAACCAGTACGATTTGCTGCAGGATTGCAAGAACTACTCAATGATAAGGAACAAGTATTACTCGAACTTGGTCCAGGCAGAACCCTGAGCAGTTTGGCAAAACAACATCCCAATAAGACGGCTCAACATATCGTACTCTCTACACTACGCCATCGAGAACAATCACAATCTGATGATGAGTTCTTTACCAATGTATTAGGTGAGCTTTGGTTGGCAGGTGTAAAAATAGATTGGACTAAACTGCCTGCCAACCAATACCGCTATCGTATACCTTTGCCAACCTATCCATTCGAACGACAGCAGTACTGGATTGAGCCACAAAAACGTAATGGCCATAGCCAACAACCATCATTAGATAAAAAACCTGATCTGGCAGAATGGTTCTATATTCCTTCTTGGAAACAGTATCCACTGCCGGTAAGATCTCTATTAGAAGAACAGGATAAGCAGAGGTCTCCCTGGCTTATCTTTGTTGATGAATACGGGCTGGGCCGACAGATAGCAAGTCGATTACAAGAACTAGATCAGGATGTTGTTATGGTAGCGTTGGGAGAGCGCTTTGCTAGGATTGATGATCAGACCTATACCATTAATCTTGAGCAAAAGGATGATTATGATCTTCTACTTACAGATATTAGTAATCGGCAGAAACTCCCTCAAACCATTCTACATTTATGGAATGTTACATCGACTAACGATAAAGAGAGTGAGCAATTCTGCTCAGAGCTTCAGCAGCGAGGTTTCTATAGTCTAATCTTTCTTGCACAAGCACTCAGTAAACAAGGTTTGGCTACTGCACTAGAAATTGTTGTAGTATCGAATGGCTTAGAGAAAGTAACTGGTCAAGAGGTTCTCTATCCAGAAAAAGCAACACTATTAGGGCCTTGTAAAGTTATTCCTCAAGAATATCGAAATATAACCTGTCGTAGTGTCGATATAATTCTCCCCATAGATAATAATGGACAACAAGAACAACTAATAGATCAAATTTTGCAGGAAGCAGTGACCGATTCAGCCAATCCAACAGTAGCGTATCGTGGCGATTATCGTTGGGTACAATCCTTTGAAGCAGTGCACTTGATTGATAACAACAAACCTAGCACAAGACTGCGCAGAGAAGGTGTATATCTTATTACTGGCGGATTAGGCGGAGTAGGCTTAGTGTTAGCGGAGTATTTAGCACAAGTAGTAAAAGCTAAATTGATATTAGTAGGTCGTACTAGCTTTCCTGCCCGTGAAATATGGGAAGAATGGTTAATAAGCCACAATTATATAAATTCAACTAGTAACAAGATACGAAAGCTGCAAGCAATAGAGAAACTTGGTGTAGAGATTATTGTTGCTAATGCCGATATTACTAACCTAGAACAGATACAGCAAGTAGTAGATCACGCTTATGTGCGATTTGGTAGGATTGATGGAGTAATTCATGCTGCCGGTATTACCAATGATGGCATCATAGAATTAAAGCAAGCAGCCGAAGCAGATGCAGTACTTTCTCCCAAAGTAAAAGGAACAATGGTACTCTATTCTCTCTTCAAAGAGAGGTCTCTTGACTTCTTTATGCTCTGCTCATCATTAAGATCGGTTGTAGGTGGAATAGGGTTAGTAGACTATTGTGCTGCAAATGCTTTTCTAGATCTATTTGCGCAAGCAAATAACTCCCGGAAAGGTTGTTATACCGTTTCAGTCAATTGGGATGGTTGGGCAGGAATAGGAATGTCAGTAAATCGCGCTTTGCCGCCAACAGATATTAATCTATCTCAAGAGAACCTGGGTATCGCTATGCTTCCTCAAGAAGGAGTAGCTATCTTTAATCGTATCCTTACTAGTCTGTTGCCTCAGATTATTGTTTCAACAACAGATCTAGCAACAAAAGTAGAGCTGGTTAATAGTATCGAACGTGTGAAAACATTAAATAGAGTTGCTACATATACAACTCATTCTAGACCAGCTTTGCACAACACCTATATTGCACCTAATAATAATGTTGAACAAGCACTCGCTGAGATATGGAGAGAGATACTAGGGGTTGAACAGATTGGAGTTGAAGACAATTTCTTCGATTTGGGTGGTGATTCTGTTATTAGTCTAAGAATAGCAGCTAAAGCCAATGAGCGAGGACTAAGAGTAAGCCCTAAAGATATTTTTGAGCATCAAACTATCGCTGAATTAGCGACTAGTATCAACACTGATCAAGTCATTCAATCTGAACAAGGTTTAGTAACTGGTGTTATACCGCTTACACCTATACAAAAGTGGTTCTTTGAGCAGAATTTTGTTGCTCCAAACCATTTTAACCAGGCAATGCTCTTCAAAACACGACAACCTATTGATCAATCCATCTTGGTACAAGTAGTAGATCAACTTACTGTACATCATGATGCACTAAGACTGCGCTTTCTTCCATATGGCACAGGTTGGCAGCAGATCAACATAGAGTTCAATAATTCAGCACCATTGACGATGGTAGATTTATCAGCACTATCAGGAGAAATGAGAAGTACTGCGATCGAGAGTTCAGCAATAGAATTCCACGATAGCCTTAATATCTCTGAAGGACCTATCTTTCGGATAGTACTATTTGATTGTGGTGTAGAGATGGCAGATAGATTGTTGATAATTATTCATCATATAGCTACCGATGCAATATCGTGGAATATTCTGCTAGAAGATTTTGTTACAGCTTATCGACAACTAAGCCTGGGAGAGACTGTTAAACTTCCATCAAAAACAACCTCTTTCAAAACCTGGGCAGAACAGTTAATAGAATTTGCACATTCTCAGACGCTTAATGAGGAACTAGGCTACTGGCTTGGACTTCCTTGGGAACAGGTCAATTGTTTACCAGTTGATCATCTAGCTGGCAATAATACTATCGCTATGCTTGGTAGTCTACACCTATCGCTTAGTATTACAGAGACAGAGCTCTTACGAAACCTTTTGAAAGATTATCATGTTCAGATTAATGAAGTACTACTAACCGCACTAACATTAGCGTTTTCACAATGGACAGGAAATAGAGTTATTTTGATCGATTTAGAAAGTCATGGTAGAGAAAGTTTTGTTAATAATGTTGATCCAACTAGGACAGTGGGTTGGTTTACTAATATCTTTCCAATATTACTAAAACTAGCCGAGAATGGTGATCTAGCCAGTTCACTAATAGCAGTAAAAGAGTATCTACGCCATATACCAAACCGAGGAATGGGTTATGGCTTACTTCATCTTAGTGAAAATAGAGAGCTGATTAAAAGACTCCGTACATTACCAAAAGCGGAGATCGGATTTCTTTATATGGAGGAGTTTGATCTATCTGAGAATTCATTATTCGAGGCTACCACAGAATCAAGTGGGCCAGCTTTACATCCATTGCACCAACGCAGCCATCTTTTTGATATTGTGGCAAGAATAGTTAGCGGAAGATTACAAATAGTATGGAATTATAGTGAAAATAGGCATAGACGCGATAGTGTGGAAACACTTACACAACAGTTTATCAGTGCGCTTAGGACACTCATTACATATCTGCCCGCCAATAAAGCAAAAGCATATACACCTTCAGATTTTCCTGAAGTTAATTTAACTCAGGAGAAACTAAATAAAATTTTTGCAGAGATTGGCCTTGATATCGAGGAGGACAAGTGAAAAAGAGGATTGAAGCTATCTATCCGCTCTCTCCACAACAGCAGGGTATGCTGTTTGAAACACTATATGCTCCAGACTCAGGCATACATGTGGAACAAGTAGTTTGTGCATTACGTGAGCAACTTGATCCCACAATATTTAAGCTGGCTTTACAGCGGTTGGTCGAGCGACATTCAATATTACGGACCGCTTTTGTTTGGAAAGATCAGGATGAACCATACCAAGTGATATTACAGCAAGTAGAGGTGCCGATTGAGCACCAAGATTGGCGCACTTACCCGCAGACCGAACACCAAGAACGGCTAGAAGCATATCTAGAAACAGATCGTCGGCGTGGTTTTGAGCTCTCTAAAGCGCCACTAATGCGCCTGTCACTAGTGCAGATTGATGAGCACCATTACTACTTTGTCTGGACCTGTCATCATATTCTTATGGATGGCTGGTGTGAACCACTATTAATTAAAGAGTTTTTATCCTTCTATCAAGCATTGCGCACTGGTCAAGAGCTGCAATTGCCACCCTGTTGCTCCTACTCAGACTATCTATTATGGCTAAAAAAACAGGATCTAACAGAGGCAGAACTATTTTGGCGTAAAACCTTAGAGAATTTTACTAGCCCAACTCAACTAGGAATTGCAACAATGGCTACGCTGTTAGATCAACAAGAGCGTTATGGCGAGCAAAAGTTTCACCTATCAGCTCAAGAGACAGCAGCATTACAATCATTGGCGCAACTCCAACGTGTTACTTTAAACACTATTCTTCAAGCTGTATGGGCACTGCTGCTTAGCCGTTATAGCAACACATTAGATGTAGTGTTTGGGATCACTGTTTCCGGTCGTCCAGCGGATTTAGTAGGAGTAGATTCGCTCATAGGACTATTTATAAATACTTTGCCAATCAGAATAAAACTCTCTGCAGAACGGCTGTTTTGCGATTGGCTAAA
>JBFLVQ010000318.1:0-10444 GCA_040758525.1 Acidobacteriota bacterium | reverse complement strand
CGAGGGATAAGTTATGAGCCTTCTCGCGCTGAGGCAATGGCAGCAATAGCATCACAGATGGCAATAGTAGGAGAGGTTAAAGAAGCGCTGGCAGTGGCACGAGGGATAAGTTATGAGCCTTCTCGCGCTGAGGCACTGGCAGCAATAGCATCACAGCTATCAGGGACAGAACAGACAGCCGTGTTACAAGAAGCGCTGGCAATAGCGCGAGGGATAAGTTATGAGCCTTCTCGCGCTAATGCACTGGCAGCAATAGCAGCACAGCTATCAGGGACAGAACAGACAGCCGTGTTACAAGAAGCGCTGGCAATAGCGCGAGGGATAAGTAATGAGGAATATCGCGCACGTGCAATGGCAGCAATAGCAGCACAGATGGCAATAGTAGGAGAGGTTAAAGAAGCGCTGGCAATAGCGCGATGGATAGATGATGAGTATTATCGCGCACCTGCAATGGCAGCAATAGCAGCACAGCTATCAGGGACAGAACAGACAGCCGTGTTACAAGAAGCGCTGGCAATAGCGCGAGAGATAGATGATGAGTATTATCGCGCTAATGCAATGGCAGCAATAGCAGCACAGCTATCAGGGACAGAACAGACAGTCCTATTACAAGAAGCGCTGGCAATAGCGCGAGAGATAGATGATGAGTATTATCGTGCTAATGCAATGGCAGCAATAGCAGCACAGCTATCAGGGATAGAACAGACAGTCCTATTACAAGAAGCGCTGGCAATAGCGCGAGGGATAAGAGATGAGTATTATCGCGCTAATGCAATGGCAGCAATAGCAGCACAGCTATCAGGGACAGAACAGACAGCCGTGTTACAAGAAGCGCTGGCAGTGGCACGAGGGATAAGTAATGAGGAATATCGCGCACGTGCAATGGCAGCAATAGCATCACAGCTATCAGGGATAGAACAGACAGCCGTGTTACAAGAAGCGCTGGCAATAGCACGATGGATAAGTAATGAGGGATATCGCGCACATGCAATGGCAGCAATAGCATCACAGATGGCAATAGTAGGAGAGGTCAAAGAAGCGCTGGCAATAGCACGATGGATAAGTAATGAGGGATATCGCGCTAAGGCAATGGCAGCAATAGCAACACAGCTAATCAAGATGCTTCAAGCAGATCTATATCCATTATGGAGATCAACATTGGAAGTGTTAGCCAAGCGCATTCGCAAAGATTTGCTATCAGATTTATCTAGTTTGTCACCAGTAATTGTTAAGTTAGGCGGTAAACAAGCATTAATGGAAACATACAATGCAATCAAAGATGTTTCTCGCTGGTGGCCGTAAGGAATAAGGTTGGCGCTCTCTTCGTAGTTGAAGCTTTATGAGTTGAGATTGCTGTAATATATTGTGCATACTGATCGATTGCGGGATAATCAAAAAAGCATGTCGCTACGGATGCGTAAGGTTGTTTGGAGAACACAATTATGTCTCAAACAGAGACCCCTATCAAAATTGACCAGTTAATTACTGAGGATGATACACCAGTAGATAGTCTCGCTTCCGAAAAACAACATCGCCTCTTAACTGAACCCCTCTATAGCTCCTGGTCTGGACCAGGAGAAGGACGCCCTTTTCTCGTTGCTGCTAACGTTGGTGTCTTTCATTCCATACATCTATCCGCCATTGTGCCAGATGTCTTCCTGAGTCTTGATGTACGGATTGCCGATGATTGGTGGGACAAGAGCCATCGCAGTTATTTTCTTTGGGAGTTTGGCAAACCTCCCGATGTAGTTATTGAGATTGTCTCTAACCGTGAAGGTAAAGAAGGCAGTGACAAACTACGTCGTTATGCCAATATGGGTGTGAGTTACTATGTGATCTTTGATCCACTTAAGCAAATTCAAGTTGACATTTTAACAATCTACGAACTGTACGCAGGCATTTACCAGGTGCGCACCAATACTCAATTGCCTACTGTGCATTTGGGCTTAATGCTATGGGAAGGTACATTTGAGCATAAACAAGCAACTTGGTTGCGTTGGTGTAATGAACAGGGGATGCTCATTCCTACTGGTAAAGAACGCGCCGAAGAGGAAAGTCAAAGAGCTGAACGTCTGGCCGCTCGCTTACGCGCATTAGGTGAAGATCCAAACCAGATTTAAGAGTAAGGTGTCGGTCTAAAGGTATTTCGCTGCTTCGCGGCTCAAGATCTCATCAGCGCAAGTGGAAAAGATGTTCGCCTCTTCCACACTTACCACTTTATTTGTTAAAATTTCCTTGCTATTATTATTGCAGACTACAAGTTTAGGGTGACCACTATTAGTAACAATATTAGTCAAGTCCGCAGGACAACCGAAAGAAACCAATCATATAGGGAAAGCAAGCTAGCTCAGCTTATGCGTCGATACTTGGGAGCGCGAGAACAACGTAACCATGCGCTCGATCAGGTGCGTAGCCTTTATCACGCAATACGTGAAAAAGGTGATAACGCTTCTGCTAAATTAAAGACGCAATATAAACAGGCAACTATCGATCTGTCACAAACACAACAGATCGCTAATAGGCTACATAGTGAGCTGATTGACGCCCTTACGCGTGGCTTTGCCGACCAGCAATATATGAGGGATCAACGCGCCGCAAGCTGATCTAATTACTAGGTTAGATTGAGAAGATTTCATCTCAACCTACTATGGTTAATTGATTAGATACGGCCTTTAAGGATCTCTTTCAATTTTTGCAGGCAACGAGCGCGTGTTGGCCCAATACTAGCTGCTGGCATTCCTAGCTGTTGACCGATCGCCTCGTAACTCTGTTGCTCGCGTTCAAAGAATAGCAGCCTTAACAGTTGTTGGCAGCGTGGGGGAAGTTCGGCCATTGCCTGATGCAGTACAAGCTGCTGCTCATATTCTAGGATTAGTAGATCCGGTAGTTGTTGTGTATCAACAGGTTCAAATGCTGGTTCTGGCTCATCTATAGAAATGGCTTCAAGATTGTAGCGTGTTCGTGCACGCCAACATTCTCTTGTTGTAGTAGTAACAATCCAACCGATCAGACGCTCATGTTCACGCAAGCTGGCAAGGCTTTTGAAGAGTTTATAACAGACCGATTGGAAGATATCAGCAGTCAACTCGCGATCCAGCCCATGTTTTATTGGGATTGAGTAGATCAGCGCTTTGTAGCGATCGATGAGTTCGATCCAGGCTTGCTCTTGACCGGCCAGACACTGTTGAATCAGTTCTGAATCGGTAGCTTTTTTTCCCTCCATTGCATCTATCCTCGCCAATTGCGAATGAAGAATTGTGCATAAGATCTCTGCTCAATTCTTAATCGGCAATCTACTATACGCAATGGATTATAGCGCAAATGAATGTTTGGCAGTTCGTAATTGTCTATCTGCAATGAAATATTTCGTAATCGTAAGGCTATCGAATAATAGCAATAGATTGTCGGGCTGCTTCTAATAGATCCATAATACGCCCCGGTAATAACCCTAGATAGAATGTGCCAACCAATGCTAGCAGAATCGTTACAAATGCACTGCGTGTCAGTATTGGCGCTGTTGACGTTTCGCCACCTTCACGGAAGAACATTACCACCATAGGTCTGAGGTAATAATAGACCGATGCAGCACTGTTGAGCACGGCAATTATTACCAGAGTGTGGAAACCTTTCTCCCAAGCAGCACGAAAGACTAAGAACTTGCCCATAAAGCCGGCAGTGAGAGGAACACCAGCTAAGCTTAGCATAAAGACAAGTAGGGCAATGCAGCGGCCTAGATGCTTAAAGCCTAAGCCTGCATAGCTCTCGATCTGAGTCTGTTTATCACCCTCTCCAGCTAGACTGGCAACAATTGCAAAGGCGCCCATATTCATTACAGAATAGGTAAGCATGTAGAAACCAACAACACCCCAATTCTCAGAAAGCAATCCCACCAATGCGTAGCCAGCATGTGCGATTGAAGAGTAGGCAAGCATACGTTTGATGTCAGTCTGAGAGATTGCTACTACATTACCTACTACCATTGTGAAGATGGCCAGCACCTGTACAGCACTAGTCCAGGTTGAGTGCAATTCTCGCATATAATTGATGCTAAAAATAAAGACAAAGACACGCAGGAAAGCAGCAAATCCGGCTGCTTTCGGACCGGCTGCCATAAAGGCGGTGACTGGTGTAGGCGCACCCTCATAGACATCTGGTGTCCATATATGGAAGGGCGCGGTGGCAACTTTGAAACCAAATCCAACTAACATCATTGCCGCGCCAACATAGAGCATCTCTGACATTATCTCTTGTTGGGTAGCAAGGTTGATATTACGTGCAATTGCTCCGCTAATCTGATCCAGGTTGGTGCTTCCTGTTGCGCCATACACTAATGCCATGCCATAGAGCAGGAAAGCAGTAGAGAATGAACCTAGGATAAAATATTTCAATGCCGATTCATTGGAACGTAGATCTGAACGTCGATAACCAGCTAACACATAAGTCGATATCGAAGAGAGTTCTAGTCCTAAAAAGATCATCACCAGATCATTGCCGGCTGCCATTAACATCATTCCTACAGTAGCAAACATCACTAATGCATAATACTCTCCAGCCGGTAACTGTTCTGATTCAATAAAGCTCATTGATGCTAATAGTGTAAAACCAGCAATAATAAGGAAAGTAAAAATAAAGAATAGGCTAAGAGAATCTACGATGATCATACTACTAAAAGCAGTTAACGTACCTTGACCCCAAAGATTTGCTACCGCCAGCCCGGCTATCGCTAATCCTGCTAGACCTAGCACTACCAGTTCACGCTGTGCCCGCCGCTTAAATACTCCATAGAGCATAATGATGATGCCAGTAACAGAGATAATAATCTCCGGCGCAATGGCACTATAATTCAGATTCAATTCTTCTATCTGCATAATGGACTCAAACCTCTACCTCAAGTTAGCGACATTGGGCGCATGTTTGGACACTTCGCGTTGTACTTGTTGTACATGTTCTGCGCTGCGTGTTAAGAAGAAGTTTGGGTAGATACCCATAAAGACGATCAGAGCTACCAATGGTAGCAATACTAACTTCTCGCGCAAATTTAGATCTGGCAAGTGACGATTTGCCTCTTGCTTGACTTCACCAAAGATCACCCGCTGTAGCATCCAGAGCATATAGACGGCTGATAATATCACACCTGTGGTAGCTACTGCGGCTGGCCATACTGGGTGATAAGGTGAATTGAATGTACCTAGCAGGATCAAGAATTCACCTACGAAACCATTCAATAGCGGTAGGCCAATGGAGCTAAGACTTACAATTACAAAGAGTGTAGCAAAGACAGGCATTGGAGTAGCAAGGCCGCCAAATTCCGATATCTGTCTGGTGTGCCGTCGTTCGTAGATAATCCCTACTATCAGGAAGAGTGCCCCCGTTGAGACACCATGATTGAGCATTTGATAGAGCGCGCCTTGCATGCCAATCTCAGTAAAGGCAAAGATTCCCAATACAACAAAACCTAGGTGGCTTACCGATGAATAGGCGATCAACTTCTTAATGTCTGGCTGTACCATTGCTACTAATGCACCATAGATGATACCTATTACAGCAAGGACCATGATTGGTACAGCAAAGGCATGGGCAGCATCCGGGAAGATCGGTAGATTGAAACGTAGCAGTCCATAGGTGCCCATTTTTAGCAGTACACCAGCAAGTAACACCGAACCTGCCGTAGGCGCCTCTACGTGTGCATCTGGCAGCCAGGTATGGAATGGGAAGAGTGGCACCTTGATAAGGAAAGCAAGCGCAAAGGCAGCAAACATCCACCATTGTTGATCAGGGGTAAGAAAGCTGCGGCGCGCCATCGCATCTGTGATCAGCACAATATCAAAAGTAGCATTACCCATAACATCGGCATGCACCAAATAGAGGCTGATAATTGCTACCAACATCAATAGGCTGCCTACCATTGTGTAGATAACAAACTTAATTGCTGCATAGATACGACGCTCGCCACCCCATACTCCTATAAGGAAATACATTGGTACAAGCATCACTTCCCAGAATAGATAGAAGAGAATCATATCCATTGCTAGGAAGACACCAATCATACCGGTCTCAAGCGCAAGCATAAAAGCTAGATATTCACGTACACGCTTATGGATCGCTGTCCATCCAGAGAGAATGGCAAGCGGCATTAGCGTTGTCGTGAGCATCACCAACCAGAGGCTTAAGCCATCAATACGTAGATGATAATTGATGTGTAGTTGCTCAATCCAAGGCACATTAATTGTCAGTTCAGGGTCGCGATACCATTCCACTAGCGGCAATGACACTACTAAAGTGAGTAGTGAAAAACCTAATGCAAGTCGCCGCAATGTCTCCTCATTACGTCCCCAGAAACGTTCGTGCAAGATCATTAGCACTGCGCCCAAGAGCGGCAGAAATGTAACAATTGTAAGGATATTCTGTTTAAAGAAGTCCATGCTATTTCCTTTACGGCTCTTAACGCACAAAGCCAAAGAAGAAGATGATCGCAAGCGCGCCTAAGAATATAAAAGCCGCATATACACGAGCAAAACCGGTCTGAAGCTGACGTAGTACTGCGCTTAATCGTTCCATAAGTGATGCCACGCCATTAACAATACCGTCGATTACACCTACATCAACAATCTTCCAGAGACCAAAAGTAGAGAGCCATACAAGCGGCTTTATTACTAGTAGATCGTAGATCTCATCAACATAATACTTGTCTTCTAGGAACTTGGGCAGACGACGTAATGGCTCGGCACGAAACAGAAGAAATCCAGCTCCGATTGCCAGCAACGCAATGAGCGCTGAAATGGCTGTTGATATCAGCTCAGCATTATGGTCTTGCATAAGCTCACCAGTAAGATTAGTAGGTGAGCGATCTACAGTTGTCATCATAGGCGCAAGAAACTCAAAGAAACTATGTGTGAAGTGTGGTAGATGCAATGTCTCTGCCAGTGCTTGCGGTATACCAACAAAACCACCTATAACCGAGAATATCGCTAACACTATCAATGGTAATGTCATTGTTAGTGGCGATTCATGTGGCTCGGCAGTATGTTCGTGGTGTTTGTCACCAGCGTGCGCATCATGCCCTTTGCTATGTTTTAGCTTACGGAAACGCTCCTCACCAAAGAAGGTAACTATCATCATACGAGTCATGTAAATGGCTGTGAGCGCTGCTGTGAGCAATCCTATGCCCCATAGAATAGTTCCTAAACTACCATCTAGTACGGGAGTGCTACGCACACGCCATAATATCTCGTCCTTGCTAAAGAAGCCTGAGAGCAATGGGAAGCCAGCAATTGCTAAAGTGCCAACCGCCATTGTCTTAAAAGTAATGGGCAAATATTTTTTCAATCCACCCATATTGCGCATATCCTGTTCATGATGCATTCCATGAATTACACTACCAGAACCAAGGAAGAGCAGTGCCTTAAAGAAGGCATGTGTCATAACGTGAAAAAGACCTGCAGTAAATGCACCTACACCACAGGCAAGAAACATATAGCCAAGTTGAGATACTGTGGAGTAGGCCAGCACTTTCTTAATATCCCATTGCGCAAGGCCAATAGTGGCAGCAAAGATCGCCGTGAGCGCGCCTATAAATGCTACAATTGTTAGCGCCATAGGCGCTTTTACAAATATCGCATTGGCACGCACAATCATATAGACACCGGCTGTCACCATAGTGGCAGCATGTATCAGCGCAGAGACTGGTGTAGGCCCTGCCATTGCATCTGGCAGCCAAACAAAGAGTGGGATCTGTGCACTCTTACCAGTTGCGCCAATAAAGAGCAGTATCGCAATCGTTGTCAATCCACCTGCCCATAGTGAAGTGCTTGCTAGCGGCTCGACACTCATCATCGAAGCTTGTGTGAGCGCGCTCATAACGCCGCCCTTATCAACAAAGTTGACATTGCCAAATGTGAAGAAGATCAGCATGATTGCCAGGGCAAATCCAAAATCGCCAATACGATTAACGATAAATGCTTTCTTAGCTGCTGCGGTAGCAAAGTCTTTGAGGAAGTAGTAGCCGATCAGTAGATAAGAGCAGAGTCCTACTCCTTCCCAACCTACAAACATCAAGAGGAAATTATCGGCTAATACCAGCGTGAGCATCATAAACATGAACAGATTCATATAGGCAAAGAACCTATAGAAACCCTTCTCACCATGCATATAGCCAGTGGCAAAGATATGGATTAATAGTCCTACACCGGTGACAAAGAGGATCATTATCCCCGAGATAGGATCGAGTAGGAAGGAGAAGTCAGCCTGGAAGCGACCTACACTGATCCAGTCAAAGACCGGCTCAAGAATGCGCCTGACGCCTGAGCCATCGGGTGTCCTGCCCAGCAATTTGAGGAATGCAACTACTGAGACAATAAATGAGACAGCAACTGCTAGGCTGGCAATCAGGCCGATCAAAAGCTCGGACATCTTCTTGCCGAAGAAGCCTAAAATAGCTGCGCCAATCAACGGCGCGAAAACAACTGTTTTTAACATCGCAGCACCTTGAATCTCTGATTAGAGCTTAAGCAGGTTTGCCTCATCGACGTCGAGTGACTGACGATTACGGAAGACTGAGATGATCAGAGCAAGCCCTACACCTGCTTCAGCCGCCGCTACGGTCATTACCATAAAGACAAATAGCTGGCCATCAATCTGCTTAAAGAAACTTGAGAAAGCCACCAACGAGAGGTTGACGGCATTGAGCATCAGCTCTATACACATAAAGATCGATATTACATTGCGCTTAACAAATACGCCCACTGCACCAATTGTGAAGAGCACAGCACTGAGCGCTAAATACCAAGAGAGTGGTACCATATTCTTTACCCTTTCACTCTTTCTCTCTACGTGCCAGGATCACAGAACCAACAATAGCCATTAAGATCAGAATAGAAGTGATCTCAAAGGGCAAGAGATAATGGCTAAATAGTCCTATCCCAATCGAGGTACTATCACCTACTGCCGATTTAGCCACTTCTACACTACGTAGGCGGCTGACACTGTAATAGACTTCAAAGAAGAGCAATGCGCCAAAAGGCACCGCCAGATAATATAGAAAGCGGTAGTGATCCAGTTGTAACTCCTCTCGCCGCACATTTAGTAACATGATTACAAAGACAAAGAGCACCATTATTGCGCCTGCATAAACTATGATCTGAATAGTGGCAATAAACTGGGCCTGTAGTGTTAGGTAGATCATAGCTAGACAGCCAAACAGACCGATCAGCGAAAAGGCACTGTAGAGTGGATTGCGTTGCAGCACCACGCTAAGACCAGCAGTAACTGCCAGGCCTGCGACAATGAGAAAAAAGATCTTCTCCATAATTAACTCCATCGCCAGAACGGCTTGTTCTGGGAGGCGCACCTTGCGCTTAGTAGATTAACAATGCCAGTGCCGCCACCAGAATTACATTGGCGATACCGACTGGAATCATCAGCTTCCAGCCAAATTTCATAAGCTGATCGTAGCGGAAACGCGGCAGTGTACCGCGCAGCCATACATAGATCAAGAGGAAGAATAGCACCTTGAGGGTAAAATAGACTGGGCCAAGTATCGGTACTTGCTCTACGAATGGGCCCAGCCAACCGCCTAAAAACAGCACTGTAGCCATTGCTGAGGCAGTGATCATATTTGCGTATTCGGCCATAAAGAACATCGCAAATTTCATAGAGCTATATTCGGTATGGAAGCCAGCAACTAGCTCTGTCTCTGCCTCCGGCAGATCAAAAGGTACACGATTGGTCTCGGCAATTGCTGCAATCAAGAAGATGATGAATCCAATTGGTTGAGTGATGATATTCCATTTCGGAATAAAGCCAAGCCAAGTACCACTCTGCTGTTTGACAATATCAACCAGATCGAGTGAACCACTGAAGATCACTACTCCTATAATCGAAAGGCTCAGCGCCAGTTCATAGCTGATCAATTGTGCTGATGAACGTAGTCCACCCATTAGCGAGTACTTGTTATTGGAGGCCCATCCTGCTAGTACAATGCCATAGACACCCATACTGGTGAGTGCAAAGACAATCAATAGCCCTACATTCACACGTGTAATGTAGAGCGTGATCACACGACCGAATATCGTTATCGTGTCTCCAAATGGGATTACGGCAAAGGTCATCAATGCTGGCACCAATGCCAGCATAGGCGCCAGTATGTAGAGGGCACGGTCTGCTTCTAGCGGGACAATATCTTCTTTGAAGAAGAATTTCAGACCATCAGCAAGCGGCTGCAGCAGGCCAAATGGACCAACCCGGTTAGGCCCTAGACGCATCTGTATAAAGCCGAGCAATCGCCGTTCTAGCAGTACCACATAGGCAATTGCGGTCAGCAGTACAAAAAATATTACCCCAATCTTGACAACCCACTCGATCAGTACGTCATAACCCAGCATAGTTTCGCTCGTTGTAGATTGTGTAGGTTACTTACTGTTAGATATATAAACCTTCAGCTAAGATT
>JBFLVQ010000317.1:0-10482 GCA_040758525.1 Acidobacteriota bacterium | reverse complement strand
AAACAAGTTTACTTATAGGCACGATGGTCAGCTAAAGAATGCCTACATACAGCATTTGGGTGGTGATAGATATCTCCTCACCTGTACTACACTCAACAATAAACTTATATTTACACACTGGGTTGTAGATAAAGGCTACTTGAAAAGAATTGGTGTTACCTTAAAGGAGTCACTATGACAGCTATCAAAGAGTTGGTAAAAGACACAATTAATTCCTGCAAAGAAGCTCTTACAAACCGATGGGCGCTTTCCTGTGCTAATTATTTTGCTGAGTTGTTAGAAGCCGAAGAAAATAAGATTATTTCCTCAACCTGGAGAAAGGAGATTGATGTTGATGAATTGAACTTATTTATCAGTAGCAACTTAATCACCATTAGCAAAGAATGGCAAGAAGACTTTCGAAGACTTAAACGGATAATTGATTATGGTGGTAAATTGGAGTTTGAAGAGACATTACGAATCTTGATGCTGCGCTCAAAATTAGAGTTAACCTTGAGGTTTGTAGGTAATGAATATCGTGAGCTCTTAATGCAAAATGACGAAACATTCAGAGAGTCTATCAAAGAGAATACAGCTACTGTCAAACAATGCCAGAACCACACAAGAGGGGGACTAGAATATAGCTTTCCTACTCATTGGTGGTGGCACAGTTAAATTAGCTTCATTGGATTGTAGTAGAAATATTAACCATTGAGGGTAAAGAGAGGTGAGTAAACCTTGCTATTTATTTGCCTCTCTTACAACGGATATTGCTGTAAGCAAAACCGATGTAGTAGATACGACGAAAACAGAATAAAGAGTGGATTATGAAGATTAGTAAAGCAATAATTAGTTATTATCTGGCTGATGTTACATTGGCTTGGTTCAATAATAACGACCTACCACCAAAAGATATATTTCAGTATCATCACTGCATTATGCAAATGCAACTAGGTGCTATTAGTCATGGTGATCTTAATGAATTAAGGCTGGCTTTCGAGTATTTGCTGGCCAATCCACAGATCAATTGTGAAGAGTTTGCTGGCGATCGTTATCCATATGATGACAAGGAAGTGAGAGAGATTATCCATTATGCCTGGCAAACCATCTGGCCGGATGCGCAGCCCATACCACCAGGCGGGCCCGTGGATGTAGAACTCATCAATACATCATTAGATGATTGGTGGGCACAAAGAAAATATTAGGTTAGGCAATTTTAAATTAGCCTCACTGAGTTGGTACAGAAATATTAACCATTGAGGACACAGAGAGGCAAATAAAACAGGGTATCTATTTGCCTCTCTTACAACTGAACACAAACATCTTTGTTAATGTTCTACAAAAATCACTACTAATTATGTTGCCAGCGGAATGGTTTACGCGGTTCTTTCGCTGGCCACATCTTATCCATGTTTTCTGCATCAAACAGCTCACCGTTCTTCATCACATAACGGACCGAATCAGTGTTACGTATGTTCTCTAATGGGTTGCGATCAAGTACGACAAGATCAGCAACCTTGCCTACTACCAGCGAACCTAGTTCATTATCTAACCCTAAGTATTGAGCGCCGCCCAGCGTAGCCACACGTAGCGCTTCTAGAGGTGTCAGGCCGCCCTGTTGTAACATCCAGATCTCCCAATGCGCACCCATTCCTTGTAATTGTCCATGTGCTCCTACTTGTAGATGTCCACCAGCATCAAGCACCTGTTTGCAGACTTTAGCAAGCGCGAAATGGTGGAAATCATCCTCGGGTACTAACATACGCCGACGTGCGCGTGCATCAATTACAGGGCGTGGTGTGAAACGTAACAGCCGTTCATTCTCCCAAACATTATAATGCTGATAGAAGTAGTTCTCGCCCCAGACACCACCATAGCCAACGATTAACGTAGGTGTATAGCCAGTTTTGCTACGTACTAGTAGTTGTAGCGCATCTTTGTAAAGTGGTACAACAGGAATCGCGTGCTCTATCCCAGTATGTCCATCCAAGATCATATTCATGTTATAAGCATAGGTAGAACCACCTTCCGGTACCACCATTATGCCTTCTTCTCGCGCTGCTTCAATCACCCATTGACGTTGCTCACGACGTGGTTGGTTGTAACTCTTGACTGAAATTGCCCCCAAACTCTTGAGTCGTCGTACATGGTTGCGAGCATCATCAAGTGATTCGATCACAGCCTTCTCAGGATTTTCTGCACCATAAAGGACAAAGCCTGTGGAATAGATACGTGGGCCCACAAGTTGTCCTGTCTCTACCAACTCTGCTTGAGCAAAAGAGAGATGTGTGCTGGCAGAAGGATCGTGAGAAGTGGTGACACCATAGGCAAGATTGGCATAATAAGCCCATTCACGCGTAGAGTGAACATCTAGGCTGTTGTAATGCATATGGGCATGTACATCTATGATACCAGGCATGACAGTTTTGCCAGCTAGATCAACAATGCGCGCGCCTTGCGGAACTACTACAGTTTTGCCGGCACCAATCGCTTTAATACGATTATCTTCTACAACAATCGTACCGCGTTCGATCACCTTATCACCATCCATTGTGATGATGCGTGCATTAGTAAAGGCAACTACCCCTCGCGGAATATAACGTGGCAGTGTCAGTGAGATGGGAAAGGCCTCAGCCTCTATCATCAGGTTTGCACCAAGACGGTTTTTATCTTTCTTCTCGTCTTTAGCCTCTTTGGATTCTGCAGCCTGTGCTTCTGTATAGATCTTCTCAAGCGACTGGCGATAGAAGGTTGGACCAAAAGACCAGGTCAGTGATTTACTGTCGGCAGTCCAGTTAAGCCATTCACCAGCTATACGAGTAAGCTGTTTGACTGGTACACCAGCATCTGCAGCAGTAACCGTAATTGGCTTGCCACCCGCTACTGGAAAAGGCGCAACATAGGCATTATGCAGTTCTTTGAAAGCGATCCACTTACCATCTGGCGAGGGAATGATCTCTTCTGCATTTTTATTGACAATATGCTGGCGGTAGTCTGTGCTATCAAGCTTTACACTACTCAAGTAGGTCTGGTCACCTTGATTCTCGTAAAAGAGTATACGTTCGCCTTTGCTATCAAAGAAGAGTCTTGGCATACGCCGATTAGAGCCACGATTAGAAGTGTTAATGACATAGCGGCTCTCACCGCGTGCAACATCAAGCACATGAATTTGTAGATAGTACTCATCACCTAGATCATCACCACGATTGCTTGTACCACTTCCTTGTAAAAAAGCGATCTTAGATTGATCAGGAGAGAAGACGGGATTGGCATATTGATTGGCCACACGTGTAATCTTCTCCGGTGTACCACCCGATAAACGTTGACGCCAGATATGACCACCTTCATCGTCATCCCAAGTTACATAAGTTATCCATTGCCCATCTGCCGAAAATGAAGGGCTGAATTCGAAGTGAGTGTTGTTGGTAAGACGTTCTGGCACACCATTGGGTAACATCATTTTATAAAGGTGACCAGCAGCAATAAAGACAATGTACTTACCATCTAGGCTCTGTACTGGCCAACGAATCATCTTTATCTGTAGCGTTGGTTCAGCAATCTTTTGGGGAAATCGTAGTGCATTGGTGATACGCTGTTTCACATGAACAGTAAATGGAATAGCAGTACGACTACCATCGGCAATATTGATCGACCAGAGTTTACCACCTGCAGTAATGACAATACGTTTTGAATCGGGTGTCCAGGAAAAGGCTGGGAAGATACCATGAATTGCCCAGGTCTCTTGTTGATCTTTATCCAATCCATCAAAGATCGGTCGTTCCGCACCGGTCTCAATATCACGTACAAACAGCGCTGTCTTCAAGCGTATACGTCGTACGAACGCCAAGGAACGACCGTCTGGAGAAGGAGTGGGACGTACTGCGCCACCAGCATCACGTGTTACTGGCTCTATACGACCAGTGAGCCGATCAACACGGGAAACCTGAAAGATACCGCGATTAGGATCCTTGTTGTAATCGAATGGTCCCGAATAACTATAATAGATCCAGCGGCCATCTGGTGACACTGCTGGCTCATTTACATCTGAAGTATCAGTGGGGCGTTGTGTGAGCTGTACACCTTTGCCACCTTGTACATGATAGAGCCAGACCTCACCAGCACCTAGTGAGCGTGTACCGGTGAAGTGCTTGCGTACTATTATCCAATCTCCATCTGGCATCCATTCTGGTGCACTGACGAGTCGAAAAGTCTCTTTGGAAACTTGACGACGATTGCTACCATCAACATTCATTAACCAGACATTATCGCCACCACTGCGGTCACTAATAAAGGCGATCTGTTTGCCATCTGGACTGAAACGGGGTTGCATCTCCCAAGATGGACCACCACTGAGTAGTTGAGCTGGACCACCTGTGATAGGAATCGTGTAGATATCTCCCAGTAGATCAAAGACAATACGAGCACCATCGGGACTTACATCCAGATTCATCCAAGTACCTTCATCAGTATCAAACTCAATAGTGGTACTAGGACCATGCTCGCCTTCAACTTCCCATTTCTGACTCTTTTCATCTTTCTGTTTCTCTGTGCTAGTCTCTGGCGCTGTTGGTTTCCCACTGCCTTCCTGCATCACAGGCCGACAACAAGATTGCGCCTCAACACGTGTTAAAAGCGGTAAACCTGACAAGCAGACAATAATGAGCAACCCTATGATGAGATTATATTGTGAGTTTACACTTCTCTTCATCTTTCTATCCTCATTAATAAGCAAAATAGTATTGATTTAGCCATGGCAGACCGGCTATTTTTGCATTTCAGCCCTAAGTGAGCTGTTAAGTTTACCTGGGAAAAGGAGGTTAAGCAAATGCCAAGATCACTCGCCAAAGTGATATTGGTATACAATTTTAATCTCTGCTGGTTAATTGATAGGGCTAAGCGTTGAACCAACAAGTGATAAGGATCTATTTCACTACTAGGCCGGGAAAGAGGCTATCGGGAACTGGGTTATCCGGCATCTAAGTTGACGAACCTTCTTATCAAGTATACGTTAACTGAGGATACTAAATCGTGTTAGCATATACAATAAAGGCAACGGTCGCGGCAGTGAATGAAGCAACTGATAAAAGTGGGCTATTCACAAATTAAAGCAAAAAGACGATATGGGCAGATAATACTGGCTGTACTACTTTTTCTCCTCTGTGTGCGTATAGTCAGTTCTCAACAGTCCAATCTAGAGCAGAAGCCTTCTGTTCCCTCCTCTCCAATTACAGAACTAGAAAAGCAGCGCCTAGATGCACTACCTACACTAAGAGCCCAACTTACCAAAGAGAATCTACGTGCTCGCGCTGATATTATTTTTGTCCTCACAGAGTCGTTCTTTAACAAGATACTGGCACAACTGACTGGTCAGCAGTTCACTGCAGGTGGTTTGTTCACAGTAAAGATCGATAATCCACAGATTAAATTGCGCAATGGATTAGCCCTTGTCAATATGGAAGCACAAGTGGGGCCAACTGGTAGCGATATTGCTGCCAGTAATCGATTACTGATTACCGCACGTTTGCTGGTGGAGCAGAATGAAAGTAGTGCATTAATAGCAAAGCTGCAGGTTATCGAATTGAGGTTTGCAACACCTACCACAACCGATACCACATCTGCACCAGCAGCTTTGCCAGCGCTTTCACCACAACAACTGAGCAGCTTACTGCCACCGCTTACATTGCCATTGGATCTTGAGTTCAATCAGACTATTGAGCCTAGTACAGTAAAACAGAATGGACCGGTTGCCTTTGAAGTGAGTACAGAGCAGCGTCGTATACATGGTCGCTTTGAGGTGACAGAACTGCTTGTACTTGATGGCCGTCTTGCTGTGTTGGCTCGTGTACATAATCTTAAAGTGAAATGATGCAGAAGCTTTCAACACTTAAATCTATTCAGCTTGTGTTCTTAATTGCGTTGCTGATCATTTTGCCAACCCAATTCACATTAGCAAGCAGAAGGCAGGTTGACCAAACCGCTGCCACGCTTGATACAGAGATAAATGCTTTGAGCGCAGATCTAGGCACAGAGAAGGATTTTTCTATAAATACTGATCGCCGCTTCTTAAACAAGTTGGCAGAAGAGTTCGCACGTGCTAGTACACGCGATCTGAAGATCAAGGTTCTACCTGGTAGAGTGATGTCATCCCGCTCCGACCTAGGTTTTGCAAAATATGATAATTACCTGGATCTAGATGGTGGTGAGGGTGCTATCGATCTACGTGGAGCAAGTGTCGAGGGAATAAAAGATGGTCGTATTAACTTGCTTATTGATGTAGCCGGACAGGTAAAGGCACGCGCGCATGGTCAGCAGATTGGTTTTAACTACCAGGCTAATCCGGAAATTGCTATCAGTTTGGGAGACCGTGTGGCATTTATTATAGAGCCAGAGGGCGGACAATTCCGCCTACGACCAGTACCAAAACGGCTTGTTGCACATCTCAATATCGGTGTTTATGTACCTGTATTAGGAACAAAAGTGAACGCAACACGAGATGTGCCTTTCGATATTGCCACGGTGATGCGGCCTATTACATTGCCACCTGTGATTAGCCCCAACCTGCGATTGCCTGCTAGTGGGCGAACTATTGTGCTTACTAATGCTGGCTATCAAGCGGAAAATAGCAAGCTCCGTATAGATGCGGAGCTTGGTTTTAAATAGGAAGAGGGACGAAAATATTGTCCTCACTGTTGTAACACCAGTATTTTGGGAATACCTGTAATCTGCGCTATAATGCCAAAGGGCGTTTTTCTATGCCCTTCCGTCGGTTTGATAAGGATGCTATGAGCAAGATGTGGCATAAACTGATCATCTTTTGTCTATTACTTGTAAGTGTAGGCTGCGATACCATCAAAAGTGAATCCCCCATTCTCTATGAGACAATCACCACCTCTCGACAGACCTATGTATGTAACAAGCCTGCCTTGCGTGGCGCTCAACGTATAGAGACACTCAAGGAAGGTGAGCGTATTGTGGTGCTGCAGGAACCGAAGAACCGCTGGCTGCAGGTACGTACCCCATCTGGAACGATCGGATGGGTAGAGAGCCGTGATGTGCTCAAGCGTGCTAATTTTGATGAGTGGCAGAAACTGATCAAACAGATGGAGACCCTTGTACCACAGATGAAAGGGGAGACGGCAGAGGAGGCAAACTTACGCTTACAGCCTGGGCGTGAAACCATTAAAGTCCATAAGATTGTTGGGTCAAAGATTGTAGATATCTTTGCCATGGCCTATACCTCTAAACCAGATTCTGGTAGTGGTAATAACCCATCTGCTGCTGTTACTAGTCTTCAGAACACTGCAAAAACAACCAAACAGCCGAATCCCAAGAGTGGTAAGAGGTCTCGTTCCTCTGGTCCAAAATATGATACTTGGTATCTTATACGCACACAGGAGGGTATGGGAGGATGGGTACATGCCAGTCTGGTCAATATTGTTGTACCTGAGGAATTGGCACGTTATGCCGAAAACAAAACTATTATTGCCTGGCGTATACTCACAGTCAGTCGAGATGATCAAGGTCAGGAACATCCTTGGTACCTTTCGATTGAGCGTGAAGAATCGACCAATGTAGATTTTGACCGTGTACGCATACTCTACTGGAACCTCAACCGCAAACGTTATGAACTCGCCTATCGTCTACAGAATATTATTGGCACATTTCCTATAGAGGCCACTCGTATCGATCCAGGCCAAGATGGACAACCTAGCTTTAAGATTCGACGGCTTAATCCCGACAACCCTAATGAAATTATTGTTGATGAGTACCAAATGAATGGCACACAGACCAAACAGATTGCCAGCAATAGGGAGGGTGTGCAGCCAATTGTGACAGGACAGTAAATATATTCACTTGTCATCGACGGTTTGCGGACAGACATTATCGATTGGCTTCCCGGCGCCTTCCCCTTCTACATACTCCCAATGCCAAGGCTCATAGAAGTAAGGCCGAAAACCAAACCGTGGAGCATTACGCACCAGCCAATGATAAGCAGGTGAGGCCACTTGCTTGGCGCGATTCTTATTCTCAGTGCTTACCGGTAAACCACCAACATAAATGTCCAGTGCACGTCCAGTGAAATGCGGACTATTTTTCGCAAGTGTGATACGGCTGGGATTACCCTGCTGTTGGCGCAACTGCTCCTGATACTCTCTGCTACGCCAACAGGAGATAAGCTTGAAATAGTTCTTTGCTTCTGTATTATCAGAATTAGCAATAGCAGCAGCGATACTCTTATCAGCCAGTGCTGCCGCGACCATACGCTTATAAGCTTGATAAGCTTCTACCTGCACCTGACGTAACTCTTGGGCTCGGGTAGGATCAAAAAACTCTTCGGCGGGCGCTATCACCAATTCATGCTCAGGGGGATAGTCGCGTGTCTTAAGACGATTACTTTGCAGTTGCTCTACCATCCGCTGCCAGGTCTCTTTATCTAAAATGCCAGTAGTAGAAAGCCCTTCGTGGTTCTGCCAGCTAGCCAATGCAGCAGCAAATTGAGGTGAATTGACGGGTGCGCTTACACCAATCATTTCACTTATGATTGGCAAGTAAAGAGACCAGCCACGCTGGCGTGTACCAGCAAATTCCCATATCAGCTTACGCCTCAACTTAGCATTGGTCTTAGCTGCTTGGCGCAATGCCTTACTGTTAACAACAGTTGTTGATCTATTCACTGCTGATGTGGGAGTGTCAGCAGTTTTTTTATCACTGTTAGAGATGGTAGCAGTTTCAAGCCAGAGTGACTGGCTTAAGAGAGAAATAATTGCAATTAAAACTTTAATACTCACCTGGATGGAAATGTCCTTAATTTAAAGCGTTCTGATCTGTTGATGCAGATATAACTAATTATAGATGCCTGTGGAAAAATTCGCCAAGCGAATATGATCGCTTTCAGGTAAGGGTAGCAGGAAGACTTGACCTCTTATGGGTAAAAGCGTAGGCTGACGCTAGCAGGGCTACTTTTGTAATACCAAAAGGAGAATCCCTATGATAAACCGACGCTTATTATCCTCTTTTATAATGGTCCTGCTCACTGCCATATGTATTTGTCCAGCGTCGGCACAGCGGCGTGGTAAACCGTCTGCCGCGCGGGATTTTAGTGCTGTGCTGATCGAGACAGGTAGTAGTGCACCAAGCAGTGGGCAATTTGCTAACTTCAACAGCTTTACCATAAATGACAATAATCATGTGGCCTTCCTTGCCACAGTAACTCGCAAAGAAGATAGCAGTAACACCGCTGGCACCGTCAATGGTCTTTTTCTGCTTACGGATAGTGGGGCACGCAAGATAGCTTTACAAGGCGAAGTGGCAATTGGTGGCGGCAAATTTAGCGACTTGATACCTCTCACTGATCCACCCACTACCACAATAGCGCTTAATAATCGTGACGAGATCGCCTTCATTGCTCAACTTGAAGGCACTACAGCTAGCACAGGCATCTTTCTCTCCTCACAGAATCAGCTAACACGATTGGTAGCCAATGGAGATGCTGCGCCAGGTGGTGGTAAGTTTGCTGGTTTTGGCTCGCTGGCAATCAATGATCGTGGCAATGTCGTCTTCTTCTCTGCATTAAGTGAAGATCGCGCCGGTGCAGCAGTATTCCTGATCAGTGAAACGGGAATGGAGCGAATGCTCAGTTTAGGTGATAGCTTAACTACCGGCGAACGTCTAAATGGAATCTCTTTTAGCGCACGCTCTTTCAATAACGAAAACCAGCTTGTCTTGCTGGGCAATTTTTCAAATACTAGCGAGCAGACTGGCCTGTTTTTAGCAACACCTGGCAAACTTTCTGCAGTCGCCACGACTGGACAGACCTCTCCATTGGGTGGCCGCTTCCAGACTTTTGGCCTGCCTGTTATCAATGATCGCGGTACGATACTCTGTCTCACCTTTCTTAGTGAAGGACCATCACAAGCGCTATTTACTTTCTCTACTCAAGGAGTGATCAAAGTAGCAGCTACTGGCGATATAACGCTAGATGGTGAGAAGATTGAAACGATTCCTTCTTTTCGTGATGCCTATGCCATTAATAACAATGGTATGGTCGCCTATTGTGCGCTTCTCAATTCGTTTCAGAGCCAGACTTTCTTCCTCGTCAAAGATAATAGCGTAACATCGGTAGGGCGTAATGTACGCTTACCCACGCCCCGTTTTCCTAACTTGATACGCTTCTATCCGCTTGCCCTCAATAATCAGGATGTTGTGCTAGTTGCTGGGGCAACCTTTGATACATTTGGTTTTACTACCACGATCAATGAGATCAATATAGGCCGTGCGGGAAATAAGTCGGTGGATATCTATCGTAGGTAAAGAGAACCAAGAGCTGCGGGAATCCTGAACACCAAAACTTTGTTGCTTGATTGAGTTGGCAGGCTCGATCTTTTCAAACCAATCGGGAGGTTATTTCAAAACCTCCCGGTATAGAGAATCGTTGCTTAAAATTAGCCGCAATAAAAGCAAAAGGAGGTGACCTATGAATCTTACTATTTTTATAGAAAGATT
>JBFLVQ010000316.1:0-10505 GCA_040758525.1 Acidobacteriota bacterium | reverse complement strand
TTCCAGCATCTTGCGCTCTCTATGACAAAGCGTAAAGAGGGTCATCTATTCACCCCTGATTTGAGGACTCAGTTTGGTGACCAATTATACATTTTTTGTCAAAGAACTTTTTTCCACCTACTTAGTATTAAATATCCTTGATTGTTTACAAGAAATCGCCCACCCTCTGTCTCATAGATAGCCTGGCCTTTGGGAAACCATTTAATGGATAAGAGTCCCTTACCTTGCCAAAAATAACCGTCTAGATGAGGTATCTTGCTGTAAAAGATCTGGGCGCCAGGTAGATCATATAATCCTTTCGGGGCAGATAGAATACTATTCGACATATGGTTTACTAAAGATTTTCAGAAGATCTTTGCAATCACTATCCAATTTCGCACTTTATAACTTATGATACAACCAATCTGGTAGGATTTTAATAACCCAAGCAATGATTCGCCAGCGCTTAGTTATATACACCTGCTTTTTTTGCTTACGGATTGCATCAAAGATCTGTCGGGCTGCTTTCTCAGGAGAGGCTACCCAGAACATCCCCTCCCCTTTAGCCATTGCTGTATCGACAAACCCTGGCTGCACATCGGTTACAATAATGGGCAACTTCAGCTTGCTAAATTTATGCTGCAATCCTTCCAGATAGTTTGACACAAATGCTTTTGAAGCATTGTATGCTGGTGCTACACGATTGCCTCGCAGCGCTGCCAATGAAGAGATTCCCACAATATGGCCACAACCTCTTGCTTGCAAGTGTTCAACAGCTACATTGACAACAGCAGTAAATCCCGAAACATTAACATCTATGGTCTCTTGCTCAGGTTTCCAAGCTAGCTCTGGGTTAATGAATCCATTCCCGGCACTAACAACAAAGAGATCTACACCATTCATCTCAGCAATCAATTCTCGTAGCAGGGGCATCAGTTCAACAGGTTTGGATACATCTATAGCCTTAGTAAACATTTGGTTAGGAAATTCATGCGCTAGTTCGTTTAATAGATTCGCTCGCCGCGCTACCAACCCAACATGGTAGCCATTCTTAGCAAGAATTTTGGCTAACTCTCTTCCTATACCTGATGATGCACCAACAACAATAGCCTTTTTCACAACCTGTTTCGAAATATACTCAAACTGAAGCCATTTAACTAAGAGAAATTCTATCTGAATTATCGTAAACAGCCAAGTTGGAATAAAGTTATCTGGAAATACAGTAGACCATTATCCCGTGACGTGGTTTCAATGCAAAAGCGGGATCAAGTTCTATAGGATGATCGGCTATCAGCTTAAACTCAAAGCGTTGTGCTAATGTAGCAATAATTAGTTGAGCCTCTATGAGGGCAAAATGTTTTCCAATACATTGGCGTGCGCCTCCACCAAAAGGAAAATATGCATATGGATGACGATGAGCTGAATGCTCAGGAGTAAAATGATCAGGGTTAAATTCTGCTGGCTTACTCCAAAAATCTGGATGACGATGTGTAACATATTGTGAGACCGATACAATTGAGCCGGCTGGAATATGGAAACCATCGATGATATCATCTTTAATTGCCATTCGTGGCAGCATTGTCCAGGCAGGCGGATATAGACGTAAGGTCTCTTCAAATACCATTTTGGTATAGTGCAATCTCTGTAGATCTTCGAACGTAGCTGTGCGTCCATTTAGTACTTGAGTAAGTTCTTGCTGTAGCCTTTTTTGGATATCAGGATGTTTAGCAAGCAGATACCAGGTCCAAGATAATGCCACTGCAGTAGTCTCGTAACCAGCCGTAAGAAAAGTTATCGCTTCATCACGCAATTGCTGATCATTAAGCGCTGTTTGGTTATCCTCTGTTAATAGAAGAGAGAGAAGATCTGCAGAATCACTGCCAGTTGCACGACGCTTTTTAATAATATTGGTAACAAACTCATCAAGAGTATGCTTGGCTTGCTGAAAGCGTCTATTTCGAGAGGTGGGGATAAACTTAGGAAGCATAAAAGGGTGAGTCAAACAATAACCGACATGCTCAAAAGCAATACCAACCGCCTCTGCTACGGAATTAACTTGCTCACTAATATCTATACTAAATAGTGTCTTACTAGCAATCTGTAATGCTAAGTGTAGCATTTCTGGCAAAAGATTGATGACTTTCC
Source organism: Acidobacteriota bacterium (assembly GCA_040758525.1). Taxonomy (GTDB): domain Bacteria; phylum Acidobacteriota; class Blastocatellia; order Chloracidobacteriales; family JADJPF01; genus JBFLVQ01. The sequence goes on along the minus strand of JBFLVQ010000316.1, from coordinate 8,381 downwards.
CGTTAACTTTAGACGAACGCCAGCTTTCCGCCATACGTTCAGTGTAGTGGATTATTGTAGTAGCAAGAGTAGGAAAGTGTCGTGGATGAAATGCCGGTTTAGTGAGGCTACGATGTTGTCGCCAAATATCTTCATCACTGGTTAGCAGACCTTTTCCTAAAAACACCTCTACTGCTTTGTTAGCAGGAGTAACTTTCCGATAATTTATTTGGTTTGCTTGCAGTACATGATCAACACCATTGGGATGAAAAACCAGATATGCATGATAAAAAGGGAGCAGACGTAAGCGAACCACATCACCAAAAGACCTTCTCAATTGTAGGTAGAAATTGAGCGGATTATCCTGAATCTCTCGTAAATTACCAAACAGAAAATGGCCACTGGGGCCAGGAATAATATCATTGCCAGTTCTTATCAATTCTCTTACCAAGATTATTACCCCCCGTTTAATAACGATATGATGTTAGTAGTTTTCCGATAATATTTAGTGAAAACGATCCTAATCAAAGATAAGATAATAGAAAATAGTCAGGAAGGGGAAGCCGATTGGCCAGATGATAGGAACAGGTTGGCAAGAAAGGCTGAATTAAATGTGAGCAATTATACCTATTAGTGTCGTTACCTCGCTATTGTGATTACTTTATCAGTAAATCAGGGGCGTTGGAAAGAGATCGGTGTCGATTCAATTCCATTACTATTTCTTACAATTAGTTGAACAACTACACCTTTTGGAATCGCTTTGCGTAACAACAGACCTGAAGGGCTGCTAGTAGTACTTTTCTTAACGATGAATTTCGTGCCGCTATCATTGAGCGAAGTTGAGAAACTTTCTCGATTCGATCCATTAACAACAATAAGAGTATTGCCTGGACTTAGGTTTGATCCGCTTACTAAGAATGTTAGCTTACCACTATTGAAGGTAGGCTGAATCAGCAATGGTCGTGGTCCAATAACAAAATTACCATCCGAAGAATCATTACCAACTTTACCAATACCATCTCGTGCCTGTATCTGTATACGTGCAGTGTTCACATTTAGATTAGCGGGCACGTTCCAGGAAAAAGAGTTTATTGAGCCAGCCAATCCACTAGCAATAACTTGACCAAAATTAGCGCCACCATCGGTAGAGAGCATTATATCCTGTGTCACCACATCGACATCATCACTGGCGATCCACTTAATAGTAAAGGTTTCCCCAGCAATTATCATCTCATTACCATTAGGGCTCTGTACATTTACTTGTGGTACACCTTGATCAGCAACATCAAATGTTACTGTAGCAATATTGTTACTCTCATTTGATTCAACCACTGCCGTACGTGCATCGGCAACCACTCCTATAAAGTAACGTCCTAACGCAATACCTTTAGGAATGGCGGCATTGAAACTTAGTGTGATAGATTGTCCAGCATTGATAGCATTGGCATTAACTGTTCCTAGCAGTTGGCTGTTGTTGTCAATAGTAGGGTTATTAGAAAACCTTACTTCCACTGTATTGGCTGGCGCTGCCAGTGTGCCACGATTGTTGAGCTTAAAGTTAAGCGCAACTTGTGCACCGGGTGCGCCAATGGCTGGCGTTACCAGTAGCTCAGTAATATCAAAATCGGCTTGACCAGTTATCATAATATTTACACTGGCAGTATTATTAATCTCATTGCTTTCTACCAGACTACTACGAGCATCAGTGATAACCCCTAGGAAGAAACTTCCTGGTGTAAGATTAGTAGGTAGCGATATATCTACGACAAACTGTTCTGTTGCTCCTCCACTTATTGGACCACTAGTTAAGCTGGTTAATAACAGATCATCTGTGCCAATGGTATTATCATTTGAGAGTCTTATCTCCTGCATATGAGATAGAGCAAATGTATTACCTTGATTCAATATAGAGAAACTTACACGTACACGATCACCAAGCTTGACAGTAGTAGAGGAGACCTGTAGATTGCGCACAGTAAGATCAGGCCTTGCTACAGTAGTAATTCTTAGCATGGCAATGTTATTGCCTTCTTGCGATTCTGCTATATTACTACCAGAATCTGCGATTACACCAATAAACACTGCTCCAATTGGGCTATCAGCCGGTATTGCGACATCAACAGTAAATGATTGAGCAGCGCCTGAAGAGAGCATATTAGTAGTAACACTAGTCAACATACGGTCTTATAGATCGATAGCGCTATCATTTGAAAACACCACTGTATGACGTGCAGTTAATGCCGAAGTCAACCCCTGGTTTCTAATGTTAAAGCGCAGTTTAACCATTTCACCAGGAGCTAGTGTGGTTGGTGTGCTGACCAGATCTGCAGCAAGTAGATCGGGTAGATTGTTGTTAATTTGAAAAGCATTTGAAAACTCTGAAGTGTTATCACTATTATCGGTAGCGGTTGCCGTGACAGTCATTTGTGAGATAGCAGGAATCGCTACACTAAATGAGCCAGAAATGGTTGTAATTGCACCAACAAAGGTTTGACCTTCATCAAAACCGGATGGATTATTCGATGAGTTTGAGATCAGGTTAGTAAATACTTCTACATTCACAGGCGTAGAACCAATGGCATTGACTGTGCCGGTAACCATAACATTGCCATTGTTTGTTGGTATTATACCAGTAATTACCGGAGCATTGTTTAATGCATTAGGTCCACTATCATTATCACCAACATCGTTACTGGTTATACCATCACTGCCTAAATCTATGCCTAGACCACCATTAGCAAAGATTGAGTTACGTGAGATCCTATTTCTTATTGTGCCTGTGTCGCCGGAGCTACCACCTACAGCGATACCAGCCGCGCCATTAAAAGCAATGGTATTACCAGTGTTGACACCACCAATTATGGTGAGAGATGCACCATTGACAATGGCAATACCTTTTTGATTGTTACCACGTGCGATGTTGTTGCCTATTGTACCAATCAGATTGTTCTGAATAATATTGCTGCTTGTACCATTATCTGTAATCAGAATACCATTACCCATATTACCAGCAATGGTATTGAATGTGACAGTAGTAGCTTTTGCTCCACTAGTGATAGTAATACCATGACTTAGGTTGGCCAACTGATCGCGTGTAGAAAGAGCATTTAGGCCAATAGTATTGCCAGCGACAATATTGGCATCTGTGCCAATGTCAGTAATAATAACACCTTCATTAAGATTGCCTGAGATTATATTGGTATTGAGAAGGCCATTGTTGCCAATAGTATTCGATTTTGCACCACTGCGAATACGCACACCTACTTGATTACCAGCGCTTGCCTTGCCAGTTGCATCTGTACCAATAAAACAACCTACGACAGTGTTGTTATTGCTGTTAGGGCCAGCAATAAGAATGCCTGCACCGGAGAAAAAGTTGTTGATTATTAATCCTTTAATAGTGTTATTAGCAGAGTTAAGTACCAGCCCGTTAGCAGCTCCAGTAACCAGACTACCATTAATAACAATCCTAGGACCAATCGCTGTTGTTACTGGTTGAGTTGTGCCATCAATAGTTGTTGAGTTGGCTGTGATAGCTGGCAGTGGTGAGAGCAGTCTTATGTTAAATGTGCCAGTTTTGGCATCGAAACCCTGATCATTGGTAGGTATATTAAATTGAATAACACTACTAGGGTTTTGATTGGTAGTCGTTATTGCTGTGCGTAACGATCCTGCCCCGCTATCAGCAGTATTAGTAACCATAACTGTTACCAGTGGGCTAATACCAGTCGATTGCTCATTCTGTTTTGCCATTAATACAGGTTTGTACCAAGGATTTAAAATAGCGATGAAAAACAAGCTGATGAATAATAATAATAGCTTCGCTTTCATTACGGTCCCTTTTTAATTGTTAGCAGATTAATTGACGAAATAGCGGTTTCTACAATATCTCTCAATAGAAGACGCGTAATAGTGTAATAAAAGCAGTCATGTCTTTTAGTAAATTTGGATAACGGGGTTGTTGCTATTGGATGGTATTACCACTATATAATATTATTAAGTTTCAGACTGTGAATTGTGGTTGAATAGTTTTGACTCAAGCGTGACTGTCAGGAGACGGTGATGAAACTAACCAATATTGGCATTTTGGGTGCTGGTAGCATTGGTTGCTATCTTGGTGCACATTTCATTTCTGCAGGTATCGATACCATCCTTGTCGGGCGTGAAAAGTTGGCACAGGAGATTCATGACAATGGACTGTTGATTACGGATTTTAGAGGGAAGAGAACATATCTTTCCCCGGAACAGGTAAAGTGCACCACAGATATTAACGCTCTTGCTGATCGAGATTTGATCTTAGTTACATTGAAAAGCATGGTCACAGAGGAGACTGCTCACCAACTCAAGAGTGTAGTAGGAGACCGAACAATCGTAGTGAGTTTTCAGAATGGTGTGCGAAATGCCACAACACTACGTTCAATTCTGACTCAAACAGAAGTATTGGCAGGAATGGTTCCCTTTAATGTAGTGTGGAATCCAGGAGCACATTTTCATTGTGGAACGAGTGGTATGCTGATAGTTGAGGAGCATATCAATTCTACTGAAAAAGTGCTTTCTGCATTGCATAATGCAGGGCTAGAAGCTAAAGGGAGCACAAATGTGCAAGGGATATTATGGGGGAAATTGATCTTTAATCTCAACAACGCTATTAATGCATTAGCAGGAGTTACTCTGCGCGAAGAACTTTCCCAGGTGGGCTATCGCAAGATTATCGCAGCAGCCATGCGTGAGGCCCTCTCCATACTGAAACAATCTGGAATTCGTCCGCAAAGCTCAGGGAGTTTAATCCCTACGATAGCTCCATTTATTCTTTCACTACCAGATTTTTTGTTCTTTCGAATTGCATCTGGAATGATCAAAATTGATCCTCAAGCGCGTTCTTCAATGTGGCAAGATCTACAAAGGGCACGCAAAACCGAGATAGATTACATCAATGGTGAAATTCTTAACTTGGCAGGTCAGCACAAACTTGCTGCTCCTGTCAATAAAGCGATTGTTGCAATGATCAAAGAAGCAGAGCAGACAGGTCAGGTACCCTGCCTATCTGCATCAGAGCTGGCAAAACGGCTTAGTGTCAGTATTTCAGAAGATAAAGTTATGAGTGCAAAACATCGATAGTTTATTTGCTAGAGGAGCACTAATTAAAACTAATGGATAAACCACTTGATAAAGTAAAAATTAAAAATGAATACCAGCCTAAAAGATGTGAAGTATGCCATCAATCTGATTGTTATGATCCATCTTCAAACTATTGTTCACGTTGTAGCGGCTTGATAATTAATAATAGCTCCGGTTTAGCTACTTTAGAGTTTGATAACTTAAAACAGAACAATCTTAAGCATACATATGACATAGATATCCATTATCGATTTAGGTCATTTGTAAATGCTATGTTTGCATTAGGTTTTTTTATAAGCACAATATCTTTTGGTGTGTTGGTGTTGATAAATATATTTCCTTCTAAATCTCTTGTATGGCAAAGAGGGATTGATGCGGTAATTGCATTGATAGAACTTGTTGTAGAACCAATAGCATATTTATTTAGACCAGTATTTGAATTATTTGGTATCGGTTACTATGAAAGCTTAGCCTATCTATTCTTTATATCATTCTGTTTGATGGTATATTCCAGTCTTAAGTTAAAGTTATCCCGATGCCGCCAGTCTCTTCAGTAGTGTTATTCTATCAGTTGGTGCTGAGTGGTTGCCTTAGCGATCTAATGGAGAAGCCTTCCAATTCCCATTATTCTCTTGATAGAGCTTAAAATCTAATTCTTGATCAAAGTCGACTCTTGCTGTAATTAGGATATTGGCTTCATATGTTCCCTTTACTCTTGCTCTCACAGGCCAATATTTTTCTTGCTCATTAAATTCGCCTATCTGTTTGACCTCGACAAGATCTACTTTTACACTAGTACCGGCCTTTAACTCAAAGGAGCCAATTTTCAGATTAGCCTTCTGAGCAGAGTTAAAATTTTCTATTATTGCTTGTTTGATCTCGTTATCTGAAGGTGAGCTTTTACAAGCTGTAAACAAAAGCGTAAGACTAATGAAAAAGAGCGTGATAGGGTTGTGGTAGAAAGTCGCTATTTTCACTTCAGATCTTGAAAAGTCAAATAATCGCATAGCTGAACCCTCCATATTTACTATATTAAGTTTAACTACGCTTAGACCAGCATAAATGGTTCGATAAGAAAACAACACACTCATTGATCGTTTAGAATCATACTGATGATCAGATAAGCGCCAAAGCCAGAGGCGAGGAGAAACCCAATAATCGCAATACCAGGATAGCCAAAGAGCTGAAAATTGGTATGAATATGCATAATAATGGCTGAGCCGATGATAATCGCAGCAGTGATCATACCCATAGTAATACGATTAGCAACCTTCTGAATTGCCTTGAGAATATCTTTCGATCGATCGATATGAACACGCAATTCAAACTCTTCATCATTGAGCTGATCGATCATCTTATCGATCTTTTTCGGCAAGTCAGTAACTAGATGTTGGACTTGCACAGCCTGAGAGTAGAAGTTCGCGAAGGAGAGTTCTTGTCGAAACTTTTCTGTTACCATTTCCAAGGCATAATTACGTACAACATCGGCAAGCTTAAAGTTTGGCGACAGTCGTATCAGGGTAATATCCAGGTTGAAGAGCGTCTTGGCAATCATAGTCAGTTCTGCCGGTACTTGTAGGCCATTGTGGGTAGCAGCCTGGATGATACGGAAGATCAAATGACCTAAATCCATCGATTCAAGCGTAGCACGGGAGTATTGTGAGACCAGATCTGTTACCCAGGTACGGAAACTCTTCTCATCAAAATCTGCCAGCGGCTGGCCCATCTCAATTGCTATCTCTGCGACTCTTTCACCATGATTTTCGCTGAGAAAGAAGAGCAATTGCAACAGCTTCTCCTGGAATGAGCGTGTTAGACAACTGACCATACCACAATCTATTAGCGCTACTGAAGGGAGTGGCGAAGGTTCTTCGGCAAGTGAAAAGCCCGCGTTCAAAGAGCCTTCATGTGCGCCTATACCATATTCTGTATCTATTTTGACCTGCAGAAATGGCTTCTTTTTACTTCCTCGCTTGCCATCAGATGAATTGCAGGGAAGCTTGTTTGGATAGACAAGCAGTAGATTGCCTGGATGCGGATCGCTATGGAAAAAACCATCGACACAGAGCTGCTTTATGTAGCTGCGTGCTAATTCGGTTGCGATCGGTTTAAGATCTTTCTCTATCAGTCCTTGCTCACTAGCTTCTGCCGCTTTAACACCATGTATACGTATGGTAGTGAGCACATGCTTGCTTGAATAGGCATCGATAACATCGGGCACGATAATATGGGGAAAGCTACGCAAGCTCTTTTGTAGAGCGCGGGTATTACGTGCTTCGTTCAGGTAGTTGAGTTCATGTATAAGCGTGCGTGCCAATGTATCAATTATATTTGGTAAATCATATCGATGGCTCTGTTGGCTACGGCGTGTGACAAAGAGGGCGAGTTCGCTGAGTAACTCTAGGTCATCTTGAATTTGGTTAAAGATGTTTGGCCGCTGAACCTTGACAACAACTTCTCGACCATCCGATAGCAATGCAATATGAGCCTGGCCGATCGAGGCAGTAGCGAGCGGCTCACGTTCGAACTTGAGAAAGAGTTCGCTAATCTTATGACCCAATTCTCGCTCTATAGTGGTCTCAATAGCCTCAAAAGGAACAGAATCATTGCTATCCTGTAACAGGCGCAGTTGGGCAATATAATTTTCAGGTAAGAGATCTGGCCGTGTGCTAAGCAGTTGCCCTACCTTGACAAAGACTGGGCCGAGATCCTGTAGTGCTAAGCGCAAGCGTTTTGGACCAGTATCTTTACTAGGCTGCTCGGCCGGCGCCAGTTTCTCTTGGCTCTCTTGTAGTGAGAGTTTGCTAATCAGAGCGATCGAAGAAGTGGCGCTACTACTGGGGCTGGCAGAAAAGATATCGCCCAAGCCAAGATGAATGATCTCCTCGCGAAAACCATACTTTAGCATTACTGAGGCAATCTCTTTAATCCGAGTCAAATACTTGATTCGCCATAACATAATTCGCTAACCAGACTCAGCTTGATCATCCGAATTATATTAAGAGCAATGCCTATACCAGTCTACAGTAGATATAAGCAGTCAATACAAATGAAATTTATGCTGTGCCCAGTGTCACCGAGAATACTAAATAGAAACTTGACGAGCATTGACAGCAAGAAAAAGTCTTACAAGAGAAAAGACCTAGTATCTAAGCAGTCTTTCTATCACTCATCTTGATACTCCTATGAAAAATTCAAGTTGTAGAGTTTGCCTTCTTTGAGAGATTTGAAAAGCTCCAAAGTGACAGGGTTGTCGGGAAACAAGAAAAGCCCAGTTTGAGGAT
>JBFLVQ010000315.1:0-10542 GCA_040758525.1 Acidobacteriota bacterium | reverse complement strand
AGAAGGTGGGGGAGGTTCTTCGGAAATATGTTGTAGAGCGATCTCAAAACTCTTACCAATAAAAGGGCGTCGTCCTGTAAGCATCTCAAAAGCGATTACTCCTAGGCTATAGATATCTGAAGCGCTAGTACAGGGTTCGCCATTACACTGTTCTGGTGACATATAAGGGATTGTTCCAATCATCGCGCCGCTTTGTGTGAGATGTTCAACCGTGGCGCGGAAGAGTTCTGTAGCAGCATTGATATTTTCCGTGCTGCGTGCTTCTGACTCTTTTGTTTGTGATGCTGGCCCATCGGCAGTTAAGCCGGTAATGCTATCACTATCCTGATTAGTAGCAGATTCATCAATGGTGCTGGAAAATGCTGGCTGTCTTGATATTGCTAGGCTTGCTGAGGCGCTCTCAGTCTGCTCGCGATAAGCAAGCTTGGCGATGCCAAAATCGAGTACCTTAACTAGATAACCGCCTTTAGGATGATCTGCCAACCAGATGTTATCGGGCTTCAAATCACGATGTATAACACCAAGACTATGGGCGAGCTCGATTGCTTCACATACATCTTTGATTATTTTAACTGTCTCGGTTAGCGAGAGCTTAGGCTGTTCTTTGAGCAGGTCGCGCAAAGAACAACCTTCAAGATACTCCATGGCTAGATAGCCTATATGATGCTTACCGACTTCAGCAAAGCCAAAGTCCATTACATCGATCACATTGGGATGTTTAATACGACCTGCTGCTTCAGCTTCTCGTCGGAAGCGCTCGCTGAATTCGCTATGCGAACGATTGCGAGGTGAGAGCGTCTTAAGGGCGACATAGCGTTTCAGCCCTAAATGCATGGCACGGTAGACCGCGCCCATACCACCTTTGCCTAAGCGAACTTCTAGCCGGAATTTACCTGCTAATGTAGTTGGACCAGGCAAGCCTTCTCGTAGCGGACTCTGATCGGCAGGACATTCGAGTAGCACATCCTCATAACAACTTTGGCATTTCAAACATTCTTTCATTTCCTAATACCCACTTCCCAAACTCTTGCTAATTTACTGCCTAATACGATCGGGGGTATTTTCACGCTGGTAGGTGACATTATTACCAATCTGCGTGCATCGCTCATATTCTGGTCTATCCCCAGCCTCATTAAAACAGTCGATCTTGCTTGGATAATCGTTAACTGACCAGGGTGTATTGCTGAGCGTGTCAGTATAAAACGCGCGACTACCAGATTGGAAGAAGCCGCCGGTTAAATAGGTTTGCGGCAAGGCTATCATATAAAACTCTAAGATCTGGTAATTAATACCCCCTCGCGTATCTATTATGACAGATACTTCAATCGGTACCATGATAAAATAGTAGCCAGCCTTGGCTAAAATTATGCGAAATGGCTGATCCTCCATAGGTATCTCATCTTTGAAACCATCGTCATTATTATTGTCACCATCACCACCATCACCACTATCATCGTCATCGTCATCATCGTCATCATCGTCATCATCGTCATCATCATCTCCATTGATAGAATGTTCACCATTCTGGTTATCACCATTGTTGTCACCATCAATATTGCCACCGCCAGTTGGCAATTCGGCGGGTAGTTTTATTCGCAAGCCATAGTCATCATTAATAAAGCCCTTCTTGTAAAGTGTATTAGGAGAAGTAAAGGTTCTATGAATAGAGAAATAGTTATGGTTAGCAGTAACAATCTCTCGCAATTCAGCGATAGCGGAAGCTTCATTAGCATTACGTCGGGCTGCCACTAGATTTGGCACTGCAATCGTCGCGATCACGGCGATCATTGTGACTACAATAAGAAGCTCTAGTAAAGTGAAGCCATGCGCATCTGTTCTCATAATTAACCCTCCCCTTGATCAAAGCCATTAAAGCTAAGCAATAGGGCATTAAGCTACCAGAGATGGTCTGTCCATTGCGACAGAGCTACTTGGACGTCACACAATCGTGGGTCCGATTTTTCCCGTATTTGAATCTCATCTGGTATTGTTGCGATAACAAGGTGAGGGAGATAAAAGGTAATTGCCAAGCGCAATATACTATTTTTTTATATGGGGTTAATTCAATATGGGGCATCATAATATCCATTGCGCTAGAACCGAAAATTAATACACCCCTGAGGGGTTATGTTCGACAAGACAAAACTACCCTTCAGAGTCATCTATATATCAAAACTAATATCCGCTAATGTTAGGCATTATAACTTAAAGATAAAATTTGTGGAAAATCTTTTTATAAAAGTTGGTTAAGCCGGGAATGACTAGGAAGAGATGTGTGGCTGCGCTACAATTGCGGGCGCAAATATTTCCCGCGAGGAAAAAGAATGGACATTCTCACCAAAATAGTTGAGGTCAAGCGTAAACGCCTAGCAGCGGCTCAGGCTGCCTGTCCATTGGTACATCTACAGAAGCAATGTCGCCAGCAGGCTAGCGGCCGTTTCCAGGCTGCGATTGCGCGAAAGGATCGTATCAATATCATTGCTGAGATCAAGAAAGCCTCTCCTTCAAAAGGGCTTATTCGAGCTGATTGCAATCCGCTGACAATCGCCCAAGAATATCAGGCAGCCGGTGCGGCGGCCATTTCCATACTTACCGAAGAAGATTTCTTTCAAGGTTCACTCGATACTCTACGTGCTGTGCGTGAGCATACAGAACTACCGCTACTAAGAAAAGATTTTATCTTTGATGAGTATCAAGTTTATGAAGCCGCGGCAGCCGGTGCAGACGCTTTCCTACTTATTGCCGCGATGCTATCAGAGACTGAAATTATTAATTTGGCCGCGCTTGGCAATGAGTTAGGGCTGGCGGCACTAGTTGAAGTTCATACTGCCCAAGAATTGGAAAAGGTGCTAAACTCCCAGCAGTCTATCATAGGGGTCAATAATAGGGATTTAAGAACTTTTGAGGTAGATTTGAACACCTCACTACGCCTAGCCAAGCAAGCGCCTAAAGAGGTACTACTAGTGAGTGAGAGTGGTATCAACACAACTGCTGATATCGAGCGATTGCGCGCGGCAGGCTATCAGGCTTTTTTGATAGGAGAGCAATTGATGCGAGCTGAGAGTCCCGGCACGGCTTTGACGGCTTTGCTGACATATCCTTGCTGAAGCGGACAATAATTTATGATTAAAGTAAAAATTTGCGGTATTACTAGTTATGAGGATGCGGTTACTGCTATTGATCAGGGGGTAGATGCGATTGGGTTCAATTTTTATCATAAGAGTCCACGCTATATTGCCCCTGCCAATGCTCGCGAAATTGCCGATAAGCTGCCGCCATTTCTCTCTCTGGTAGGAATCTTTGTTAATGAACTCAATCTTGATGTTGTGCGTAGTGTTGCGGAGATGGCCAAGCTTACCGCAATACAACTGCATGGCAATGAGAGTCCAGAATATTGTGCACAATTTCAAGCCTGGCGGCTTATTAAGGCGCTACGTGTGGGCGATAACTTTGATATCTTGCATGTGAAGGATTTTCCTGTCAGTGCAATCCTGCTTGACCACTATTCGGCAGATGCTTATGGAGGAACCGGCCAACTCTTTGATTGGCGTGTAGCGGTGGCAGCTAAACAGTATGTGCCGAATATAATTCTTGCTGGTGGATTACGGCCCGAGAATGTTGTCTCGGCAATTCGCACAGTTAAACCTTATGGTGTTGATGTCTGTAGTGGTGTAGAGTCATCACCAGGCCGTAAAGATCGTGTGCGCTTGCAGGATTTTATGACTGAAGTGCGACGGGGCTGGCAAGAGATGATGCGATCCACTAGTCCACGGCTACAACGTTTTAATCCCAACGAAACTCCATCTCATCAATAAGAGACATGACACAAGAATCAATGACAGCGGGCCGATCTAAAGAAGTGCGTATGCCCGATACTAGTGGCCATTTTGGTCGCTATGGCGGCTGCTACGTGCCAGAAACTTTGATGTATCCCTTAGAACAGTTGACGGCTGCCTACCAGGCGGCCTGTGCTGATGCTGCTTTTGCTGCTGAGTATGAGCAACTACTCACCCACTATGTAGGTCGTCCTACTCCGCTCTTCTATGCTCGTCGTCTTAGTGAACAGAGCGGTAAGGCACGCATCTATCTCAAGCGTGAGGACCTCAATCATACTGGCGCACATAAGATCAACAATGCGCTTGGCCAGATCCTGCTAGCCAAGCGTATGGGCAAACGGCGTATTATTGCTGAGACTGGAGCAGGACAGCATGGCGTTGCTACAGCCACAGTCTGCGCATTAATGAATTATCAATGCCGTGTCTATATGGGCACAGAAGATATGCGACGACAGGCACTAAATGTCTTTCGTATGCGGCTCTTGGGTGCTGAAGTTGTAGGTGTAGAGACCGGCAGCCGTACTCTCAAAGATGCTATTAACGAAGCGCTACGCGATTGGGTAACAAATGTTGAGACAACCTACTATCTACTAGGTTCCGTGCTTGGTCCACATCCCTATCCACAGATGGTACGCGATTTCCAATCTGTTATTGGTCGTGAAGCCCGTGCGCAGATTCTTGCCAGTGAAGGTCGCTTGCCTGATCTGTTGGTTGCCTGTGTGGGTGGGGGAAGCAATTCCATAGGGCTCTTCTACGAATTTCTAGAGGATGAAAATGTACGTATGGTAGGTGTAGAAGCAGGTGGGCACGGTGGCCAGTTGGGTGAACATGCTGCTCGTTTCCATACTGCAGGAGGAGGGCGACCAGGAGTACTACAGGGTACTTATAGTTATATCTTGCAGGATAATGATGGCCAGATTGCTACTACCCACTCAATTTCTGCTGGTCTGGATTATCCTGCAATCGGTCCTGAGCATGCCTATCTACACGATAAAAATCGTGTTGAATATACTTCTATTTCAGATGCACAAGCATTATCAGCCTTTCAACTATTGGCACGTACTGAAGGTATTCTTCCTGCGCTAGAATCTTCGCATGCTGTCGCTTATGCCATAGAGGCAGCAGCAAAACTGGACAAAGAGGCAATAATCTTGGTTAACGTTTCTGGACGTGGTGATAAGGATGTACATACAGTTGCGGAGGCATTAGGCGTGCAGTTATGAATCGAATCAAGATGAAATTTCAAGAGCTTGCTGAGCATGGTAAGAAGGCGCTTATTCCCTACATAACTGCAGGCGATCCAGATCTAGCAATAACTGAAGACCTTATTGTTGAGATGGCAGCAGCCGGGGCAGATCTAATTGAGCTAGGAGTGCCTTTCTCTGATCCTATGGCAGATGGGCCTGTGATTCAGCGTGCCAGTGAGCGTGCCCTTGCACATGGGGTGACACTAAGAAATATTCTTACACTAGTAGAACGAGTACGGCGCCGTAGTGAAGTACCTATTATTCTTTTCAGCTACTATAACCCGCTACTACAGTATGGTAGTGCTGCACTGGCGAGCGCGGCACGCTCGGCAGGTGTAGATGGGGTACTGGTAACAGATCTGGTGCCAGAGGAGGCGGCAGATTTTCATGGCCTATTACGTGCACAGGATCTAGAGATGATCTTCCTGCTTGCCCCTACTAGCAATGATAGACGTGTGGCAAAGGTCGCGCAGTTAGCAGGTGGATTTATCTATGCAGTGGCACGTACAGGTGTCACAGGAATGCAAGAGAACTTCTCTGATACTATTATTCCGCTGGTAGCGTGCATTAAAGCGCAGAGTAGATTGCCTGTTGCCGTTGGGTTTGGTATCTCCAGTGCTGAACATGTACACATGGTATGGCAACACGCCGATGCTGCTGTGGTAGGTAGTCGAATTGTTGCTGAGATAGAGGCTTGTGCACAACCGCAACAGGCAGTGTCACGCGTAGTTAAGTTGATCGGCGCGCTGCGAGAGCTTAAATTGGAAAGATAGGCATTAAGTGTTAGCAGAGAGCTGTTGTGGATATCGAATATTGGCGTGATGAAATAGATAAGCTTGATGAGCAGTTAATAAAATTACTCAATAGGCGTTCACAATGTGCTATTGAGATCGGTCGTATTAAGCGTACAGAAGGATTGCCAGTCTATTCACCAGCACGTGAACAACAGGTGATCGAGAATGTAATACGGCTTAACTGTGGTCCACTTGGCAATGATGCAGTGCGACGGCTCTTCGAGCGTATTATTGATGAATCACGCCGTGTCGAGCGGCTTGCTGTAGGGGAATTAGAAACCGATTCTGAATAGTCAAGAGATATAACTATGATTGTTGTTATGCAAGAAGGCGCTCCTGAAGAGCAGGTCTCGCGTGTTGTAGAGAAGTTGATCCAACTTGGATTCGACATACATCGTTCAACAGGCGCCAATCATACTGTCTTAGGAGCAGTCGGTCAGCAGATTGTTGATACCCGCGAACTAGAATTGCTTGAAGGAGTTAAGGAGGTAGTACGGATCTCCTCACCCTATAAATTGGCAAGCCGTGCCTTCAAACCTATGGACACCATCATAAAGATCAAAGATGTAGTGATCGGTGGAGAGAATGTTGTAATGATGGCCGGTCCCTGTACGATTGAGTCACGTGAGCAGGTGGATGAAGTAGCGGAGAAGGTGGCTCAGCAGGGTGTACGGGTTATTCGTGGTGGCGCATTCAAGCCTCGTACCTCACCTTATAGCTTTCAAGGAATGGGTGAGGAAGGGCTGAAGATTATTCGTCAGGCCGCTGATCGCTATGGTATGCTGGTAATTTCCGAGGTTATGGAACCGTCGCAGATTCCTATGTTCCTACGTTATGTTGATATTCTTCAGGTGGGTGCGCGCAACATGCAGAATTTCAATCTACTCAAGGAATTAGGACGGCTTAACAAACCCGTCTTGCTAAAGCGAGGGATGGCTGCGACAATCGAGGAGACACTACTATCGGCCGAATATATAATGTCGGGTGGCAATCACGAAGTCATTATTTGTGAGCGAGGTATACGTACTTTTGAGCAGGCAACACGTAATACCTTAGACATCTCAGCAATTCCGGTCGTTAAGAAGCTTTCTCATCTACCAATCATTGCTGATCCAAGTCATGCTACTGGTCGGCGCGATAAGGTACCACCAATGGCGCGCGCTGCTGTAGCGGCAGGCGCTGATGGACTGCTTATCGAAGTACACAATGATCCAGACCATGCGCTCTGTGATGGACCACAGTCGCTCTTTCCGGATCAGTTTGTTGGCTTGATGCAGCAACTACGGCAGATCGCTAGCGCAATTGGGCGTAAAATTGCTTAATGGGGAAAGTTTTGCCAGGGTTTTACTGGCACTTGGGAGACGGTCCGGAGATGTCCGAATTTACCCTGGAAGTATATGGCAGAATAGTTTAATATTGTCACTCAAGCGTCTGGCGGCCAGCAGATCCGCAGGGAAACTGAGAGAAGGGTTGCGGCGATATCGCCGCCGAGCTCCGCATGATCGGCACACAGATTTCACACTACAAGATACTAAAAAAGCTGGGCGAGGGCGGACAAGGGGAAGTTTATCAGGCGGAGGATTTGAGTCTACGACGCACAGTTGCAATCAAGTTTCTCCCTGCTGAATTGGTTTCCGATGAAAAATCCCGTAAGCGCTTTTTACGTGAAGCTCAACTCGCCTCCGCGCTAGACCATCCCAACATCTGCACAATCTACGAGATCAACGAAACAAATGGGTTGCATTACATTGTCATGCAATACCTGGAAGGAAAGCGGCTAAAGCAATTGGTACGTGGTCGCGCTTTAGAACTGGAAAGCGCGCTCTCAATTGCCGTTCAGATTGCTGATGCACTGGCTGCTGCGCATGCGCGTGGCGTGATCCATAGGGATATTAAAGCTACCAACGTGATCGTCAATGACCGAGGTCAAGCCAAGATCCTTGACTTCGGGCTTGCTAAGGCAACCACCAATATTGGTGATCGTACGGTAATGGATCTTACTCAACAGGGTGTTCCCTTTGGTACAGCTGGTTATATGTCGCCTGAACAGGCGCGTGGGGCTCAGATCGATCATCGTACAGATATCTTCTCACTGGGAGTTGTGCTCTATGAAATGGTAGTAGGGCGGCTTCCTTTCACAGGGAAAAGCAGTGTCGAGATAATGCATGCTGTTTTACACAACCAGCCTGTGCCTATTACTGAGATCAATCCTTCGCTACCTATGCAATTGCAGCAAGTGATTGATCGTGCGATGGCCAAGGAGATGAATCAGCGCTACCAGACGATACGTGAATTCTATAATGAGCTTAAGAAACTTAATCGAGATATTCAGCTTAAGGCGGGCAAGTTTTATGAGACCAATACATTAGTAGCGCCCAAGCCAAAACGTAGCTCCTGGTTGCGTGAAGGTATGATGAGCTGGTTCTACAAACGCTTACGACCTCGTGAATCTTCACATCCATCACAATCCTTTGAGCCTACTCCTACTCCTACAGAACAGCCAACAGGTAGTCCTGAGAAGGCGCGCTCAACCGTTGAAGAGCCGGTTGTTGACTCTAATCCTTCGGTCTGGAAGACTACTGGCACAATTGACAAGAAACGGACCGTTGCCATCCTACCTTTTAAGAATCTCAGTGGGGATAATGAGAACGATTTCTATAGTTTCTCATTAGCCGATAGTGTGATTACCGAATTGGCCTCGCTTAAGTCGCTGGTAGTACGCCCCTCCAGCTATATTGCCCGTTATCGTAATCAGGAGATCAACCCTCAATTGGTAGGTAAAGAGTTGGCTGTGGATGCTGTTTTGGTAAGTACCTACTTAAAATCGGGCAATCGTTTTCGTGTTATGCCTCAGTTGGTTGATATTGGTAGTGGAGAGATTATTTGGAGTGATAAGATCGACGTTGATTACGAAGATATCATCACGATTCAGGATAAGATCGCTCACCATATTGTGAGAGGTCTTTGTATCAATATTAGTGATACTGAACAGGGCAATCTTAACAAAGTTGCTACTAATAACGCAGAAGCCTACGAACTCTACCTACGCGGCCGTAATACTTACTACAAATTTGCCACTCAAACTCTCAACAAGCAGGATATAGATACCGCGATCGAGCTATTCCAGAAGGCGATCGTACTTGATGATCGGTTTGCGCTCGCCCATTCCGGTTTAGGTATGTGTTATATCAACTATGTGCTCAAAACATTAGGGGGAGCGAGCTACTATGAATTGGCTGAAGAGGAACTTAACCGCGCACTAGAACTTGATCCACGCCTTGTCGAGCCACAACTAGGAATGGTCTATGTATCACTATTGAAAGGACACAAGTCGCGTGCAAGAGAGCAGGTTCGTACCTTGCTACGTACTGCTGGCAACGATTCTAGCGTTCATTTCACGGCTGCCACGCTCTACCGGCTGGATGGACTCTATAAACAGGCGCTCTCTGAGTATAGCCAGTTACTGCGTATGAACCCGAATGACATTGTAATGGTTAGCTACAATCGTGCACGGGTGTTTATGTACCAGAAACAGTTTGATCAAGCAATTGCAGAGCTTGAGGCAGGATTAGCGCTAGAACCAGGGCATGGATTGGCACGCGCTTTCCTAGGTCAGATCTATTACCATTGTGGCGATCGTAAGCTTGCCATTCAACTGCTTAATGAAGCATTTGAGAAGAGTCCTATGATGCATGGTATGAAGCCGATTCTGGCTGCCTGCTACAGTGCTGAAGGCGAACACGAGCGTGCCCGTGCGCTGATTACACCACAAGTAATTGATGCTGCTTCAGCCGACCATGACGTCTCTTATTGGCTTGCCTCCGTTTATGCGCTTGAGGGTGAGAAGGAGAAGGCGATCAAATGGCTTCGCAAAGCGATTGAACTAGGTAATGAGAATTATCCTTGGTTTGCCGTCGATAGCAACTGGGATAAGATGCGTGGCTATCCCGACTATGTAGAGATTATGGAGAACCTACGCATAGGTTGGGAGCAGCTATGTGCGGAGTTCAGCGGTTAAGCTTACTAAGATGGCGGACCTGGAAGATAGTCCAAAATCCCCTCCTATACGCCGATCTTAGCGCACAACAGGCAGGCGGTGATGGCACAATTTAAGCATATTGCCATTATCGGAGTAGGCCTGATTGGTGGGTCGTTTGCACTGGCGCTACGTGCAGCGGGATTTGAAGGACATATCACGGGCTGGGATAGTGGAGAAAATCTTGCGCAGGCACTAGCGACTTCTGTAATCGATGCACCAGAAGAGAGTTTTGCCCAAGGCAAGATTTGCCAGGCCGATCTTATCTACTTAGCTGCGCCTATAGGCGCAATCATAGAGTTCCTGGCACGCCATCGTAATCAGATTAAAGCCAGCGCATTGGTGAGTGATAGTGGCAGCACCAAGCGTGCGATCTGTGAGATGGCGATGGGCTTGCCGCCTGAGGTCGATTTCATTGGTGGTCATCCGATGGCAGGCAGTGAGCAGGGTGGTGTGGCAGCTGCACGGGCCGATCTTTTTGTTGGCGCCACTTATATTTTGGGACCCAGTCCAACAATAGCAGAGATGCGTGTGTTGCAGTTTGAACTACTATTACGTGAATTAGGAGCACAGCCGGTGCGGCTTACTGCGTCAGAGCATGATGAGGTAATGGCAATGATCAGTCATCT
>JBFLVQ010000314.1:0-10581 GCA_040758525.1 Acidobacteriota bacterium | reverse complement strand
TTTGTCTTGTCCTTAAAGAAGAATCTCTTAACACCTGGACTCCCAGCCAATCTTTTGATCTCATCACTTGTGTGCATGGATTACACTATATTGGGGATAAACTGCAAGTTATAACCAATGCTGTGTCTTGGTTAACTAAAGAAGGACTCTTCAAAGCAAATCTTGACCCTAATAACTTAAAATTTGAAAACAACAAACCTGCTGGAGGAGCTGTTATCTCTAAAATGCGAAAGGCTAAAATGGGTTATGATTCTAAACATCACATCATCAGTTGTGAAGGCAATAAAACAATGGAGTTCCAACTGGGATATTTAGGTGCAGATGATAAAGCAGGTCCTAATTATACAGGGCAGCCCGCAGTAGATTCATATTATCGTTTGGTTTCCGTCTCTTAAATATCAGACATAATGAAACAAGAAGAAATGCCTAACACTATACTAGGAACAATTCACGAAAAGGAGCCAATCAATGAAGCTCATCCTTATTATTACCTTTGCAATTACAGTTTCGGTTATTGCTTTAGGAAGTCAAGAGCGAAGACAGGATATAGCAGAGTCGCCTGAACAGGTCTCCTTTGCAACCCAGGATGGAGGGCTTATCTACGCCAACCAGTATGGAAAAGGCGACCAAGGTGTTGTACTGGCGCATGGAGGCCGATTCAATAAAGAGAGTTGGGATAAACAAGCACGGGTACTGGCAAAAGCAGGGTTCCGCGTTTTAGCGATAGATTTCCGGGGACGTGGTCAATCACGTGGTGGAGCACAGATGCAATCTCGTAATGGAGGAGTACACTTTGACGTGTTGGCGGCAATCCGATACCTACATAAGACTGGTGCCAAGACCGTCTCAGTGGTCGGAGCCAGCTTCGGAGGTGGAGCTGCTGCCGAAGCGTCGGTTGAGGCTGAACCAGGCGAGATAGATCGTCTGGTGTTACTGGCACACTCACCAATTGATAGGCCCGAGCAGATAAAAGGGCGGAAACTGTTTATACTAAGTCGTGACGACGTTAGCGGGGACGAGAAGAAACCCCGCTTACCTCAGATTCGTGGCCAGTATGAGAGAGCTCCTGATCCAAAAGAGTTATTGATCCTAGAAGGCTCTGCCCACGCACAGTCTATTTTCGAGACAGAGCAGGGGGAGCAATTGATGCGCGAGATTCTACGATTCCTTTCTGAGCCCTAAGTAGCTAGGGTGCAGATCCAAGTGATTGATCTTAGATATAGAGTGATTCACTGGGCTGGACAATTATTATTTGAACATCGTTTCACTAAATACATAGTGAAAGGTTTTCCTAATAGTGTGAACGGGCAGATATCGCAATGGTGGCCAGCATAAGAACTATTCAGCTCTTGTGACTGATACTGACTCCACAGAGCTAAATCGTTTTAAGAGCGCTCCTAGCAGAATGCCAATCAAAGTCAAACTAATTACCCAAACTAATTGCTCTGTCAGTATTTCGATTGCCTTACTGGTTGAATATAGAAATGGGCCGTCGGTATCACGAAAATATCTCGTTCTATCATTCCATAATCTATAAGTTGCTAAATCCATAGACGCTAATATCAATACTAATCTACATACAAGCTTAACCAGGGTTTTTTATAAAAATCTTAGGTTTTCATAAATTAGATCAGATTTCTATCGCATGTGTGGCAAACTAACTGGTTAAGTCTTCTAACCTCAATGTTTCATTCCCACTTATGCAAGAGAAAGTCGCGATAAATTAGCAAGCGGGGAAAAGAATATACTCACATAATGGTAGTAGTTATAATAAGAAAATATGCCAACCTTAAAAATAAAAACAGAAAAACCGCCAGAGCGATGTGATATCTGTCATCAATCAGATCTATATAATGCGGAAAATGATTATTGCTCTCGTTGTAATGAGCCATTACCAGAGGATGCAATAATTGAATCAGATGATACTCAACTCGAAGATGAGATTATTAATGAGCAAGTATATACATTAAAAAGATTACAGATTATAACCTTAAAAGTTGTTACTACATTATTAATGTTGGTATGGTGTCTATCATTATTTAGTGACACAATAATGTCTATTACTATGATATTAGGCGTATTTATCACTATTGTTTATATTGCCAGGTGGGCTGCCAGCTTATGTAACGATGACAATAATCAGCCACGGACTTAATACTTTAATATAGGATAGCTCTATATCTCTTATTCGAGGCCAGTTGAGCAATTACCTTCTTTTTCATATGTGCCTCTCTCTATTCTATTATGAGTTCAATCAATGGCGTGGAGCGTCAGCAACAGGCTTAAAAACCTTACGAAAAGCTTTGATAGCAGCCGGGTGAAAGATCGTTCCATGCTGCTCGTCAGCCATAGACTCATAATGCCAGTGTAAGCTTGATGTAGCACTCTTGCTAAGCACTTCGGCCAGTTGTTGAACGGGTTGTACAATGCCTTTCTCGTCACTACTGGCAAGATAGAGCGTCGTCTGCAACTTGGTTTGATCCCTTAGCCGTTTTCCTGAGTTGTTTACCAATTCTTGATTGTTCCACCAGAGACTAGGGTCAATGGCGATGTAGGTGTTGAATAGATCAGGTTCCAAAAAGAAGGTCTCGACAATAAAAAGACCAGCCAGGGACTCGCCGACAATCGCCGTCTCGGTAGTTGTGCGATAGCGAGTTCTTACCTCTGGCATAAGCTCCTTGCGGATAAACTCTCGAAATGCCGCTGACCCGCCCACTTTTGGAGCAATCTTCTTATCCTCAGCATTCTCTGTTGGTCCAGTGAGATCACGGCGACGCTGGGTATTTTCGATACCTACCAACAAGAACGGTCGCATAGTTCCATTAACAACCGATACCTGGACTAAACCGGCAATATGCAAAAAATCCTCGCCCATACCGCCATCAGGCATATAGAGCACAGGAAAATTGGCATCTTTGGATTCGCGATATCCGGGCGGCAGATAGATGTTGATCCGTCGTGTTTCACCTAGCAATTTGGAATCAATGGTGAATGTTTCACCAATCACCAATGCTTCAGTCTTATTATTTGCTGCCACCTTTAGTGGCAAAGAGATTAGAAAAAGTGACAAAGCAAAAAACAGATAACATGCTGAATAAATCATAAATATCTCTGTGCACCTCTTAGATGTATGTGAATAGTCTGGCAACCGCATAAGACTGCTTGCCAACTCAGACTGCCGCCTAACGAATAAGATTTTATACGAGGTGTTATCAACAGCCAAGTGATGAGAGAAAGCCTACTGATATTGTCCTAACCAAGTAGAATCGGACTAAGTGTGATAGCACGATTATCTAGCGCGACGATTAGAAGGATTTAGATAGTTGCAAATTTTTTACAGTATCTTAATAGTTCTTTTACATCGGGGTGATATCATTTATTGGCTCGCTTAGCCGCGGGCAACACTGTTACCGCGTAGATCTCAGCACCGCAATCTGCGGCAAACAAAAACGGGCGGTCAATCTGAGTGCGTATGACCGGGCGTGGTATTAGTGAACCTGGGTTTTAATTAGATAGTTCTACAGCTACATTGGGGCCACCTTTGCGGTGGCCTTTTATTCTGGTTACAAACATTTTACAAGGCTTTGATGAAGTTGTTACACACAAGTAGTAGTGTAGTGATTGTACTCGCAAGATTGAGCCATAAGTTGAGCAATTTTTCTCACACACAAAACGTCCTCGACATTATTATCGTCAACCAGATGGGCAATCTGTTCATCTGGTTTTTTTCTTTCAGCCATTGATGAGTAGTGATTATCCTGCAAAAGATCAGCTTTCCTGTACAGCTCTCTTATTTTTATAGAGAGGCAACATCATTTCTGCAACAAATTGTTCATAGGAAGTTGGTGTCGTGGTTCTTTCCGATCTAGGCTGCAAAGCACAAACGTGGCCACTATTGTAGGCTGCTGCCAGTTCGAGAATCAGGCCAGTCACATTCTCGGACATACCCATCTGCAATAGCGCAGCACTTACTTCGGTATCGGTCAAATGATTGTAGGTAAGATCTGGCACATCGATGGCACGGCCAAAGATCGCCATTGCCTCTGTCATAGTAATATCCATCTCTCCATGCAGTTCACGTGTATTTGAGCCTACGAAGTTCAGTTGTAATAATTCGTTTGTGGCTACATCTGCAATGTCATGTGTTGCAATCATGGGGAGTTTCAAATCTGCCTTAATCGGACCACCAGTAACACCGATAGCCTTATAGATAAAGACTTGAGCAATGGTGTTCTCCATAAAGTAGCCAGCACGCAGATGCATTACATTCAGTGAATCGATTTGATTGAAAACCTGTTCAAGATAATATTGACCTACAATCATACCAGTACCTGCGGATTTGTCGGCGCCTAAACTACTCAGTGTGACTGCGAATGGTACACCTGCCGCGACAATAGCCGATGCCATTGCGTCCACTACTTGATCCTGGAATGCTCTATAGTCAAGGCTTGAGATGTTGGGCGGCTCCATCGCGTAAATGGCTTGCACCCCAGAAAAAGCCTCTTTTAGACGTTGTGAATCTGTCAAGTCGCATACAAAGGGCTGTGCTCCCTGCTTTTCTAGCGATGCCAGGCTTTTAATATTTCGCCCTATTACCCGTACCTTTTTTCCCGCCTTAAGTAGTTGCTCGGCGATCCGCTTTCCTGTCTGTCCACTTGCTCCGGTGATTGCGTACATATTAATCCTCCATATGCTTACAATAAATATTAATGTTAAAAATATCAACAATGTTAAATACATTAACATTCTATTATGGGCTTGTCAAGATAAATGTTAAAATATTTTACATTACTCTACTGATCCGTGTATACTTAGTTTGAGGAGACATATGAATAAGACGACTAATATTTCTAGCAAACGTTTGGCAACTCCCAAAGGGGCAAAGAAACGCAGTTATCATCATGGAAATCTTAAAGAGGCTATTATTAGTGCGGCCTTAAAATTGGTAGCCAAACGAGGGCCGAGGGGTTTTACGCTCTCCGAGGCCGCTCAGTCAGCAGGGGTAAGTGTTGCTGCGCCCTACCGGCACTTTGCTGACAAAGAAGCATTATTAGCCACCATTGCCGAAGAGGGTTTTGCCAGGCTTGGTGAAGTGCTAGCAAGCGCTAGCACTTTGAGCAATGCCGACCCTCTCACTCGACTTATAGACACAGGAGTTGCCTACGTTCATTTCGCAATCGAGAAACCGGCGCATTTCTTAGTAATGTTTGAGTCGGGAATCGACAAGAAGAGATATCCTGGATTGCTCAATCAGGCGACACAGGCATTCGAGATTCTCACAAGTACAGTCAAAGAGGTAATTAGAGGTTCTGGTGAGACGGACGCAGAGACTCTTACTGCTGCAGCCTGGTCGCTTATGCATGGTCTTGCCGTATTTGTTCTTGACGACACATTTTCTCGGCTTAAATTTCAGAAACCAACTGAAGTGCTGGTTCAAGATTCAATGCGAGTATTACTGCATAGTAAAATCAGCAGACCCCAGTAGGATAGCTATAGCAGCAATATTGTGGAAATAGCCTTTGGGGATTGTGCTTGATTATACTCATTCTTTCTTCTCCTCATCGTAACTAACATTAGCGAGCCGTTGTGTTGTTTAACTGCTCATCAATACTTAGGCAGCCAAACCTGTTCACAATGCTGCCCAATGGTAGCTTAGTCCTTCATCAATATGCTCGTTTCCAGTAGCATAACCTACCTTGTCAAGGCGCCATTCAACAATCTAACAACGCTGATCATCAAAACACGAGTCATCAAGTGTTAGCTCGCTAATACGATGGTGAGCTGGTTTACGCTTAAATATAAAGATGTGTATAGCAACTAATACTAGTGTATTTTTGCTATGGTAGTTTAAATCTTTAGTAGTTTCAGAGCCGTATTAGTGCCAGGATTGACTATCAATATATAGCTATCGATAATAGACTCCTCTACAAAAAAACAGGCAAGATGTTGCACACTTTATCACTGAGTTGTAATACGTAGAAAGGAGCTCTATGGCAAATACTTACAACTATGAGCAGATCATGCTTTGTCTAGCATATTTGGCCGACGTTGGCGCAAGTTCAAAGATAAAAGACACCAGTTGCAATACCGCAGAGCAGATCTATCAACTGATGCTCAAAGTGTTGAATAGTTGGGAGCCAATTAAAGGACAGTGGACTATTGTATGGGGACCGGGTGTGTTTAAGTTTCCCTTTGTAAAATATTACGACAATGTTCTTTTCATTGCTCAGAGTACATCTAATCCTAATACCTATACAGTTTCCACAAGCGGCACGAACCCTTATTCAATTTCGGATTGGCTTTTCGAGGATTTCCTTGTTGCTACTCAATTACCTTGGCCTTATGGAAGTCCACCACCATCTCTCAAGCCAAAGATTTCTTTATCCGCTGGGCTTGGCTTAACGATACTGGAAAATTTGAAGCCATGTGCTAATCTGCCTGGAGCAGGAATACTGCCAATGCAATATCTATCAAATGCTGTACAAAAGGCTGGCTCCAATAGTGTCAATGTTTATGTAACTGGTCATAGTCTGGGAGGAGCGCTCTCTTCGGTTATGGCATTGTGGCTTGCTGATACTAAAGCGCAGTGGGATGCAAAGAACCAAGCTACCGTTAATGCTTACTGTTATGCAGGACCAACAGCAGGTAATGGTGATTTTGCTAGCTACTTTGATCAGCGTATAGGCAGCAATACTCAAAGGATCTGGAATAGTCTGGATATTGTTCCGCATGCCTGGGCTTTAAGCGATCTAAAACAGATCCCTACCTTGTATCAACCTCAAATCCAACCAGAGCAATGGATAGTAGATACAGTAAAAGGTATTGTTGATTTGCTCACAGCTCTAAGATCAAATTATCAACAGATAAACCCCAGTCAACAACCGCTTCCAGGCAAAGTCAATACTAAATATAGTAATTTCCTTGAACAAGCTGGTTATCAACACGTTCAAGCCTATCTAGACTTGCTTGGTATACCAAGTATGCCGAAAGAGTAAAGAAAGAGTAGAGGGAGTATAGCTCCTTCTACTCTCTAATATTGATACACCAATCTAGGCTATTCCGATCAATTGCTATAGTTATTAGTAGTAGAAACACGGTTACCATATCGTTGCTATATGCTTCAATTGTCGTGCTACTTCTCTTTGCTACCCAGCTATGCTATTCTAATTGCCATAGTCGTAATAGGGGCAAGGACAATATCGTGAAGATCGAACAATACACAGATTACGAACTGATAGCACTACTAACCGCTTCCCAGCAATCGCCTGAACAAGTACAAGCTGTTTGGCGAGAATTTATCAGTCGCTTTGAATACATGGTTTTTATAACTGTTCGTATTTCGTTTCGCGGCCTTGCACTCAATTTTAAACCCACGATAGCGCAGGTTGGCGAGATAGTAGAAGAGATCTTTGCTCGTCTATCAGAAGATAATTTTAAGTTAATACAAG
This sequence comes from Acidobacteriota bacterium, assembly GCA_040758525.1. Taxonomy (GTDB): domain Bacteria; phylum Acidobacteriota; class Blastocatellia; order Chloracidobacteriales; family JADJPF01; genus JBFLVQ01. The sequence continues at coordinate 3,133 of JBFLVQ010000314.1, read as the reverse complement.
AATCAGGATGCCAACCAGGAGCTAACATAGAGATAGTGCTACAAAAAATGGCTTTCGAGGTGGTATTAGAGTACTTGAACAAGGTGGGTGATAGGAAACCCGTCTAACGGTAGCTTGATAACTATAGGTTCCTCCCATATTCCTTATTTATCTGCGCAATTGTTATGGACTGTTTAGCTCTGTCGCGCCTAAAAAGAAAAACATGCTGGTTCTTACTTATAGGCATTGGGTATTAAAATTATTGCCTTGTCTGAATCAATAGTAAATTCAGTGATACCTGTATTTGACAATAGGGCGACAAAGAATTTAAGTTATAGTACTAGTTTAGCTAATCTGCTACAATACCACTTCTATCACATTCTTAGTTAAACAATCACATACCAATCTGGCTCCACAGATAATGGTGAAACCATGATTTACGCAATCGTAAAAAATAGCACTGAAACAATAGCCGATATTGCTAAGTTCAAACAGCACTTCTTACAGCCTTGGGGGCTTGAAATTATCAGCCAACAAGAGAGAGAGGTCAACATTATTCAGCTTACCATCAGTACTAATAATCGAATTGAAGATGATCTGGCCCAGATACTGGTAAGAAGATATTTCACTGATAAGATAGTGAGCATCTATCATTAACTGGTGGTAAATGCTAAGCTTAGGTTAATAGCGGGGGCTATTATTCGACTAAAACTCTTGTTCGGCTGGCATTGCTAATCTATTGGGCCACACATCAATGAAAAGCAACCCGGGATGAGTTGACTAGGGATTTCTCCAGGAAGTCGCACCATTGAACGAACTCTTTGCCTGTAGGCCGATGGCGACATACCCACACGACGCGTAAAGACATAACTGAAAGTTCCTAGACTGGAGAATCCGGTCTCCATACAAATATCAGTAACCAGAGAATCGGTCACTATCAAAAGCTGTTTGGCTTTCTCCAACCGTGCATGGAGTTGGCATTGCTCGGGAGTTTCACCAAAACAGCCTTGAACAGGCGAATAAAATGATAGGGCGACATTCCTACTTCTCTTACTACCTGTGGCACCGAAAGTCTAGTACTCTCTGTCTCTCGTAACAGGGCTCTTGCCTGACAAAGCCTGATTAGTACATCTTTATGCAGCATAGTAAGATTGTTTGATTGATATAGAGAGTTAGCTTAATCGGTAACTTGACAATCAACCTCTGGCTTTTGCCAGGTATAATCGGGTATCAGCGAAAGGATCTCTTTTCCATCTGCTGACACGTCTATCAGTTCGTATATCGTGCAAGCACTACCACCTCGCAAAATAACTCTACATTCATAGACTGCTTTTCTCTTACGACCATCAATATAACACTGAAAGCCACAGAACCGACGTTTAAGATATCGCGCAAATTCGATCTTCATAACAACTATTCACAGCCGTATATGCTATTAATAAAAATGAGACTAATAAGTTCTTAGACGAATGATAGGCAAATATCTAGCGAAAAGCAATTAATGTTTGGTAGCAAGGATCACAAAATTAATAATTACTGCTCCTGACTATATAAATAGACCCCTATGGATTCAGATCAGAGCCAGCAACAATCTTTACTAAGCTGGTCTTTACAATCTATGGGTAGGACCTAAGAGAAATTAGTAGGCAGGATCTAATGTGATAGTGAATTGACATTTATGATAACAAATGTATACTAGTGACGAAAAAATAGCGAATATTTTGCATTGCTTGATAAGAGAAAGGGCTAAAACTATTAGCAGATAGTGTTATGGTATGGAGGAAGGATGAGATGAAATTGGGCAAGTGAAAAGCTTGCTAGGAATTTGCTCGTAGAAACCGCTTGCGAGTAGCGTTAGAAGAATGTTATTCGTCTAATTGTATAGCTTACTTTTATTATTTAAATGTTGAGGAATAATATATGCACACTAATGTTGCAGGAGAGTTAATAAAAGTTGTTGAAGCCTCCTATCCAGCGCTCAAACAGATTAATGATACGGATGCGTTGGTAAGACCAGAGGCTGGCAAATGGTCAAAGAAAGAGATTCTTGGTCATCTTATTGACTCAGCCGTTAATAATCACCATCGTTTCGTTAGGGCGCAGCAGCTTGAGGAGCTCACTTTTCCCAGGTACGAACAGGAAGAATGGGTCAACCTACAAGGGTATCAGGCCTGCTCATGGCAGGAATTGATCGAGTTATGGCGATTGTACAATAGGCAACTAGCACATGTTATGAGACTAATCCGTGCAGAGAAATTAGCTGTAATGTGCAAGATCGGGCCGTATGAACCAGTGAGCCTGGGATATCTGGTAGCAGATTATCTTGCACATTTGAAGCATCATTTAAATCAGATCGGGGTAGCTTGATAATAGATTATCAGAATGGAGAATATAGTGAACAATCAGCATTTGAACAACCATTTCGCTGAACTTTCTACTCCATTGCTAGCAGATGCTTGCGTGCGTCTAAGACTTCCTATTCGCGCTGCTCTGCCAGGCATTCGACCATTAATCGCAGAGAGCCATATAGCTGGCAGAGTTCTGCCAGTAAGACATTATGGTAGTGTGGATATCTTCTTGGAAGTTATGGGAACGGCACAGCAAGGGGATATCCTTATCATCGATAATGGTGGAAGAATAGATGAAAGTTGCATAGGAGATTTAACAGCCCTAGAAGCTCGTGCCTGTGGATTGGCGGGAATAGTCGTTTGGGGCTACCATAGAGATACTGTGGAGCTTATACAGATTGGTTTTCCGATCTTTAGTTACGGTATATATCCAGTGGGTCCCCTAAGAATCGACCCGCGCACGCCAGAAGCACTGAGTGTGGCCAATTTTGGCAATTTCACAGTGACAAGAGAAGATGTCGTTTTTGCCGATGCAGATGGAGTACTTTTTGTTTCAGATCAGCAAGTAGAGAAGGTTCTCTCAACCGCCCACGATATTTGGAAGCGGGAACGACGACAAGCGCAAGCAATACAAGCGGGTCAAACGTTGCGGAAACAGTTTCGCTTTGACGACTATCTGGCAAGACGCACTGCTGATCCCAACTACACATTTCGTGAGCACCTGCGCAACATTGATGGAGCTATTGAAGAGTGAACACAAAAAGAATTAGATAGACTCATTACTCTAGTGGCGCTTTCAACATTAC
>JBFLVQ010000313.1:0-10634 GCA_040758525.1 Acidobacteriota bacterium | reverse complement strand
AAAAATATTATTGGTTATACTTTTAAGTGGTGTTGCTGTATTGGCAGAAGTGCCTGCAGTATCAAAGGATGAAAAAGATATCAGGGCAGCTAAGGCGGCCCCGAGAATTGTTATGGCGGAAACAGACGAGTATCGCAGTCTGCGTCTGCAGGGCTTTGATGCGCTCTACAATATGGATTATCAAGGTGCGCGGACAAAATTCCAGCAGATGGCTAATACTGTTCCAGAACACCCGGCTGGCTACTTCTATCTTGCTACTAACCTCTGGTTAGAACTTCTTAATAATAGCCGACGCTTACAGACTGGCCTATACAGCGGCGAATCCTTTTATGCAGAGACTAAAGAGAAGGTAGATCCTAAGCTAGATGAGGAGTTTCGTCGTCTCACTAAGCTGGCGCTAGAGCGTGCCGAAGCGGCTGTTAAGAAGAATGCTGCTGATCAAGAAGCACTCTATTATCAAGGCGCGATACATGGATTGCTAGCCAGTTATGAGGCCACCGTAGCACGCTCCTTTATCTCAGCATTACGTAATGGCTCAAGGTCGGTCGATCTACATCGTAAAGTAGTAGAACTCAATCCTGGCTATATTGATGCATATCTAACGATCGGAACTTACGATTATATTGTTGGCAGTCTACCCTTCTTTATTAAGATACTGGCTACGATTGGCGGTATACGTGGCTCGCGAGAGCGTGGTTTGGAGGAGTTACGATTAGTTACTGAACGTGGTATTTATGCCAATGATGATGCACGTGTGGTGTTAATCGCGCTTTATGCACGCGAGAAACGCTATCCAGAAATGCTCAAACTGCTAGAGACCTTATCTCAGAAATATCCTCGAAATTATGTCTTTAAAGTGGAACGTGCTGCTACTCTAGTACGGCTAAATCGTGCAGAAGAGAGCTACAGTATCTTCGAAGAATTATTGCGAGATAAAACTATCGCTAAAGTGGCTGATTTCGTGCACTATCAATATGGCGAGACCCTATTTGGGCAGGGTCGCCATCAGGACGCGCTCAATCACTTTCGCGCTGTCATTGGTTTAACTGATGCAAACGAACAGTTAGTGACACTTGCTTACCTAAAAGCAGGGCAACTACATGACTTGTTGCAGCAGCGCAGCGAAGCAATGGCGGCTTATGAGACCGTGCTTAAGCGCGAAAATGCCTTTGATTCACATGATCAGGCAAAGAGATATCTTAAGAATCCTTTTAGAGTGAAATAATTATGAAAATCATTTGGCGAACTTTGATAACAATCTCTTTATTAGCATTATTAGGCTCAGTAGCAGAGGCACAGTGGATAAAACTGGTCGAGCAGGCTGCTGCCCCTGCTGCGCAGAGTGCGCGTTGGCATTATGAACGAGCACTAATCTATCATCTACGTGAACAAGATGGGCGTGCCACTATTGAGCTTTATCGCGCGATCGAAAAGTATCCCAATTTTCCCGAAGCACACTATTTTCTTGCCAGGCTCTTTGAGATACGTGGACATTGGGATGAAGCCGCTAAATCTCTTGATCTAGTATTAACACAAGTCAATGTTGAGCATACTCCTGCACGTCTGCTACTAACGCGTGCACGTGTAGAGAATGGCCAGTATTTGGTTGCCATTGGTCTACTGGAACAGATTGCTGCCACTCTCAAGCTTGAGCCTACTTTTCAAGACAGTTTAAGAGTGTGTCGTACGGAGGCATTTAAGCAACAGAATAGTGCCAAAGATGCCACCAATGTTAATACTTCATCAGCAGGACTGAAAGACAAACTGATAAAGTTGATTGAGAATGCTGAAGATGTGCTGTTTGATACTCCAGAGACTTTTCGTAGTCTAACTTTAGCACAAGGATTAAAAGATCCGCTTGTTTATAATGAACTGTTAGAGCTTTACAGTGAACAGGAAGAGGATAAAGGCGCATTCACTCTCTTAGAAGAGTTGCTTACGGTAAGGGAGGGTTTTGCTCCGGCGGTGTTGTTACAGATGGGGCGGATTTATGAGAAGCAACAGAGTCTACGCGATGCTGTGAATGCTTATGAGAAGGCGGTTGGGCAGCTTACTGTACTTGGTTTTAGTGAGGCAGCAGGGGATTTTTCCACTGATGAGCTGCAACAATTGCGAGTGCGTACAAAGGCGGAAAAATTTTCCCAAGGTAGGGCAAACAAGACCAAGGCAAATGGCAAGGGGGCCAATAAGAAGCCATGACTTATGGAATAAAATTACATGCAGATCTTAAATTAGAAGGTGTCGAACGGCGATTAGTATTAGCTCTTGATGGTGTTGCCTGGCAGTCGATTGAGGAATTACGTGCTGAAGAAGGACTATTTCAGATCTTTTCTGAGCCTTCCCGTCTGATCTCGACCTTTCCTACCACCACAGGACCGGCAATGGTACAACTGCTTAAAGCCAATCCTACTCCTGGTTATGAGAACCTATACTTTGATCCTAATACTCGTGCATTAGGCGGTGGGATAAAGAAATATATAGGTAAACGTAAGTCCGATCCTGTTAAGCGTGGTTATAATCATAAACTCGATTATGAAGAGCCATTACCTTTTGAATTTCTTGTCTATGTCATTCCAGATCTGATATGGGAGGCAGATTTTCAGCGGTTTTTTGGTAAATATGAGAAAGTTGAGAGAAAACTCTATGTTGCTTTCTTGAAATCAACCGATGGAGTAATTCATATGGGCAGTAGGTCGCTACTCTATCCTGCCTTACGTGAATTGGATCGTCGTCTGATAGAGCTTTATCAGCGTCATCAAGGTAAGTTAGAGATAGTTGTCTATTCCGACCACGGCAACTATATGGAGAGTTGTCAGCGTGTAAGAATGGAGCGACAACTAACACGAGCTGGTTTCAAAATTGCCAGCAAACTGCGTAGTAGTAATTCTGTCGTTGCACCTGCATTTGGACTCTGTTCATATGCAGCATTATATACCGAGCCAGCCAATCTTAATGATATTGCTAATGTGTTGAAGGAGACAGAAGGGATAGACTTCTCTATATATAAGCTTAATGGTAGCGATAAGATCAAAATAGTTGGCAATTCCGGAACTGCGCTGGTCGATTATAATCCAGCAGAGAGAGCCTTTCGATATTACTGCGAATCAGGTGATCCTCTTAAGCTAGCTACTATCGCTGAGCAGTTGCGTAAGCAGGGTGCGCTTGATCCAGCAGGGTTTGCTAACGATCAAGCCTGGTTTAATGCCACTCGTGATCACTACTATCCTGATATTCTTATGCGACTGCGCGATTCGCTCTCTTCAGAGTTGGTTGATCATCCAGCCAATATACTAGTAAGTCTGCAAGATGGTTATTATTGGGGCAATCTGGCTTTTGATATGATTGGTCATTTAGCGGCGACACATGGGAATGCCACCGCTGCCACCTCTTATGCTTTTCTGATGTCTACACATCGACAACCACCAACCTTTTTACGTACTGATGAGGCCTGTGCATTTCTGATTGGTTGATATTTAGCTAACCTATGTAATCCCACAAAGCTTCGGCTTTTTATGGTTGAAGCGATACTTATTCAACAGCTAAAATAAAGAGGAAATTGTTGCTAAGCTCAGGCTAGCAACGAACTCAAGTTTAATTAATGAATAATCATGGGGCGAAAGAAACTTAAGCCGCAGCGTTTTCGAGGTGAACCGTCCTCTGAACGTTCTTTTTATGAACATCTTGTCTCCAGCGATCATCACACTCTGGATCGTTTGGAAATGCTCAATCTGATTCGTGGTGGTGAAGATACCTATTTAGAACTTAAAGTTAGGCTTACCAATAGTGAGAATATTGCTGCAGAGATTGTCGCACTAGCCAATTCGGGTGGTGGCGCGATTATTTTTGGCGTAAATGATAATCGTCGTGTTGAAGGGCTTGATGATCCTGAACAGGTTGAAGAAGAGTTACGCCAGATCTGTCGTACTCAGATTATCCCACCAGTTGTTCCTTATATTGATAAGGTAGCTTTCGATAATGGTCGTCGTATACTGGTATTAGAAATAGAAGATCGTCGAGCCCCACATTATTGCTTTGATAATCGTTATTATATTCGCGAAGGCGCAACTAAACGTGAAGCAAGTGGTAGTGAGATTGCCGATCTATTCGCACGTTTACGACCTAGCGGTTACGAATCCATACCGTTATTTGGCGCTGATGTAGTGGATTTAGATGAATCGTTTGTATGGACCTACATACGTGAATTACAGGGCGAACTTTTCAATCGTAATGGTAATTATCCTACTGGGCCAGTTTTGAAAGATATGCAACTGGCGATCGATTATGCTGATACGATAGTACCTACTGTAGGGGGGCTACTACTATTTGGCAAAAACAGTCGTATTGAAACACTATTTTTTCGTAGCCGTGTGCAGGCAATACGTTTTTCTGGTGAGACAACTAATAATCCAATTATTGAGAAGGTAGAATTTTGTGGCAATCTCGCGACAGTTTTTGAGCGATCGCTGGCATTTATCAGTAGGTATGTAGATCTATGGGATACCACAGTATCACGTGCAGCTCGACGACAGGCTCGTGATCCGATCAATCCACGCGCTAATTTTCCTCGTGTCGCAGTTCTTGAGGCACTCACCAATGCCTTGGTGCATCGTGATTATTGTGCTAGAGAACAACCAGTAAAACTGTTTATCTATGATTCACGGCTAGAGATCAGCAATCCCTGCCAGACTGCTGGACTACCCCGCAAAGGTATCGAACTTTACGGATTGGTAACCGCGCCCAACCCTCGCTTGAAAGCGATCTTTAAGTCTACCGCTTATGGTTTGAACATTGTTAATGGTGGGATACCAATGCTCAGACGCACCTGCTATCAATTTTGTGAGCGTGAGCCCAAGATCAGTATCTTGCAAGACGAGTTTAAGGTCGAGTTATCCGGTATCTAAATTGGCTCTCTTAAGCTGCCCCTAAGTTTGCTGGTAAAAGCCCTTTGATCTCTTTTACAACACGTTGTACCTGTTCTTCATCTGCCACTGCCATCATAATAAACTCATAACCATTATGGATACAGATAAGACCGTTAGCAAATAGCCAAACAGTCTCTAGAGCAGGATTACCACCCAAGATTATATCGATGGGGAAACCGACAATTCTTCTAGGTGAAAAGATCTCTGCCCACATTGCCACTCCTGCAGCAATATGGAAAGTTCCTAACAGTGGTGCACCAACATATTTGGCAGCAGCACGCTGAAACTCTATACGTTGTCGCTCAGCTTCATTAAGCTGCCCACCTTCAATCAATTGTTCTTGTCGTTTAAGATATTCTAAATACTTTTCCGAGAGTTTACGGCTGCCATAAGCAAGCAGAGCAGAGCGGAAGAACCAGTGACCTTCACGACCGATAATTATCATATCGAGTTTAGGAAAGACTGCACCGAGCACTGTGCCAGCAGCAATTGATACTGTTACCAGGGTTGCTTTACCAGGATTAGTTTTTGCCCATTCAATTGTCGATCTTAGGGTATCGCGTAGACCTGCTCCGGCGCGTGTCGCAGCTTGACTAAAACTATAAGCATCGCTGGCCTTTTCATAATAATCACGCACCTTATCACCTAGATCACTGGCTACTGAGCTGGCTTTGGCACTGCCGCTTTTGAAAGCATCTTCGGCAGCTTGTTTGCCACTACGAATTGTGCTTTCTGCCTTATCTCCTGCTCGCTTCAAGTTATCTTTAATATTATCTTTGATCTTATGTTCTTCATTAAGGCGGGAAATTTCATCTTGGGCAGCTTGTGCGCCTGCTGAGACGGCATCTACGCCAGCACGTGCAGCATCCCCGACTGTCTCTGCGCCACGTCGAACTGCAGTCTCTGCGGCTTTTAATCCCTCATCGAGCTTCTCTTTGAGCTTGAATTTCTCATCGAGTTCCTTAGCTTTCTCTTTTGCTTTCTCCTGTGCCTTGCGGCGCCACTCGTCGATTTTATCTATGTAAGCCATCGTTCTCTCCTGAATGGGGCTTGCAAGCTCAGCAGCAAGCTCTTAAAATAGGGATACGTGATGACAGAGGGCGAAGTTTCTACCATTCCTTCGCAAACACGGTGCTAATATTATATACTGAGCCTTCTTGAGAGACTAGCCTTTTAGACCAGTTAGGCACTGGGGAAGTGTAAGTGTGATCTACCTGTAGAGAAAAGGCTTGAAAGAGTCCGTAGGCGTATGTTATATATTCGGGTCACCTTGAGAAAAACGTTAAATGGCTCTACAGCTTGGCAGTGTTAATAGACTTTCCGAGTAAGTCCCTAGTATTAAGGGTGAGAAGTTTATCAGGATGCGTACCATCAGGAGGCTATCTGCCACTTCTTTTTTGAGGTTAAAGTAAAATGTCCAATGCCGCAATGGTAATGTATGAGGAAGAGTATCAGCAGATCAAAACGATCATTGCCAAGCTCTGTGATGACGCTAATGCCAAGATGGTCTTCCTCGTCGATAAGAATGGTCAGCAGATCGCTTCACACGGAGAGATCGGAAATATCGATACTACTTCGCTCGCATCATTGACAGCAGGCAATGTCGCAGCGACAGATGGACTAGCACGATTAATTGGAGAGAAAGAGTTTCCTGTACTCTCACATGAAGGTGAGCGGGATAATATTCACATCTCTATTGTCGCGCAACGTGTTATTCTGGTAGTTATCTTTGATGAACGTTCCAGCCTGGGACTGGTACGCCTGCGTGTAAAACGTGCTTCTAACGAACTGACGGATGTTTTCGATTCTATTGTGCGTAAAATTGAAGCAGAAAAAGAGCGGGGCGCCGATCTGGAATCGCCCTTTGCCGAAATTACTGATGAGGATATTGACAATCTTTTTCGTGAGTAGAATGCGCAATATCCCGATTGTTCGATTAACAAAAATACAGAGTAAGGGTTTCTAGCCTTGACATTTATAAACTACGCTTCCCGCGAAATTAATTGTAAGATCGTCTACTATGGTCCGGGGTTGGGCGGTAAAACCACCAATCTGCAGTATATCTATGATACCACTGCACCCCAAGCCAAAGGTAAGCTGATCAGTCTGGCGACCGAGACCGACCGTACGCTCTTTTTTGACTTTCTCCCGCTGGAACTAGGTACGGTACGTGGATTTAAGACCCGCTTCCATCTTTATACTGTGCCAGGCCAGGTCTTTTATGACGCCTCACGTAAGCTAATCCTAAAAGGGGTTGATGGTGTAGTTTTCGTCGCCGACAGCCAAGTAGAGCGTATGGACGCCAACATCGAGTCGCTCTGGAACCTTGAGAATAATCTCAAGGCACAAGGATACGATTTGATGAAGATACCTTATGTATTACAGCTCAATAAACGCGATCTACCCAATATCGTGTCTAATGATGAATTAAAGAAGGAGCTGATGCGTAAGGGCGAACCAGTCTTTGAAGCGGTCGCTTACAAAGGCATAGGCGTATTCGACACACTTAAGGCGGTTGCCAAGCAAGTGCTGGTCGAGCTGAAGAAGGGAAGCGGCGGATAGCTATGCTTTCTGCACGCTTGCGATCTCCTCAATGTTGGCGGGCTGTTCTCGCTTACAAGTCTAAGTGTATGTCTAGGGCGGCAGCAGATCACTACTGATCAATCTTCACCCTGCCCATTCTTAAATCTGCTACCATAACCTTCCCTAACCATTTCGCTGGCCGATTGTTCCATTGTGGAAAATAGGGATAAACATCTTGAGTAGTATATTATCTTTATATAGTATAACCATTAAAATACTGAATATAGGACGTGCATTATGAGAATTCGGTCACCCTTTCAACTAATTCTATTAGGGGTTATTTCAATTCAGTTGATTCTTCCGATCGAGTTAAGTTGGCGTTCGACACACTATTCAGGGATAACTCGATCCGTAAGTGCTGCTACTAACAGCACAGAGATTACGCCAGTGCAACTACCTGATCTATTGGCAAAAGTCGATGTCATAGAGGATCAATTTGGCATTCCCCATATCTTTGCCAAACGTATGGAGGATGCCGTATTTATGCAGGGTTTTCTGCATGCTCGGGATCGCTTCTTCCAGATGGATGTAACACGCCGCACCATTGAAGGCACGTCTGCTGAACTGTTGGGGGCAGGCGAAGACAACATCAATCTTAATAGTGATATCCAATTGCGTGGACTGGGAATAACAAGAGCTAGTCAAACTGCCTTTTCAATGCTGCGGCCAGAAACACGCCGTTTACTCAAGGCTTATACCAAAGGGGTAAATTCTTACTTAGCCAATAATCCTTTGCCAGCCGAATATCAGGCATTAAAGCTTACCCAAAAGCGTATGTGGAAAGAGGTCGATTCAATTAATGTTGGCAAGGCAATTGCCCTTAGCCTCTCTTTTGATGTAAGCGATATATCTAATACAATGGCATTACGAACCTATGAAGCGGCTGGCAAAGCTCAAGGGTTTGATGGCACAGCACTCTTCTTTAATGATCTCTTTCGTAGTGCTCCTTTCGAACCTGCTTTTAGCATACCAGATGCTTTGGGTCAGCAACCCACTGTTGACACTTCAGTAAAGCAGTCGCAAAAAGATCTCAATTACACAGCGATGCGACGTTGGAGCAAGAATTTATCGAATACCATCAAACCGGAAACAATGCAGATGGCAAAGGAATTTGTTGAGCGGCTCAGTAAAATTCCTTTTCTTGCACATACCATCAATTCTGAAGAGGGATTTAAGGGGAGTAACTGGTTTGTCTTGGGTGGCCAGCACACTCAATCTGGTGTGCCTTTAATGGCCAGTGACCCACATCTCTCCTTATCTACTGCACCAGTTTGGTATCAAGTACAACTTAATGTAAGCAAAAAGAACAAGACCTTACTCAATGTGATAGGCGTCAGTTTTCCCGGCGCTCCTGGAGTTGTACTAGGTCATAATGATGATATTGCTTGGGGTGCAACAACTGCAGGTTTTGATGTTACCGATGTCTATCAAGAAGAGATTGCCGCAGAGTTTGGTGCGCTTTTTATTGTCAATAATGGCAAGCGTGAACAGGTTATGTTCCGGGACGAGACTTTTCGGGTCAATCAAGTTACTCCCGATAAGAACGATAATATTGTAGTTGTACCACCCAATGCTTCAATTCCAGCAAGATTTCCTAGTGTACCACGTCGTAATAATGGACCAATTATAGCGGTAGATCTCAATGCTAGAGCCGCTCTCAGCGTTCAATTCACAGGGTTTGGACCAACCTTAGAACTAGAGACTTTCCTAGATTTTGATCGCGCAAAGACGGTTCAGGATTTTCAGAACGCATTACGATTTTTTGATTTTGGCGCACAACATTTCTGTGTTGTTACCAGTAAAGGTGATATTGCTTCTTTTACTAGTGGAGAGATACCACTACGTGAAGATCTAGAGGCAGGTAAAGTCAATGGTGCGCCGCCATTCTTTATACGCGATGGTCGTGGTGGTAATGAATGGCAGACTATACGTAATCGTCAACCCAATCAGTCTTTGCCTACCGAGATCCTACCTGCTCAAGAGATGCCACAAGTGATTAATCCTACACGAGGATTTATCGTCTCGGCCAATAATGATCCAGCTGGCACTACCGCCAATAATCGGCCTTTGGAAAAGAAACGTGCTAATGGTGGTATCTACTATTTATCAGCCGGATATGCCAATGGTATACGTGCAGCACGAATAAAGCTTGACATCGAACAGGCAATCAGAAATGGCGGTAAGATCACTACTGAACAGGCAAGACGCTTCCAGGCCAGTGTGCAGATGCGCGATGCTGAAGTCTTTATGCCATTTATCCGTCAGGCTTTTGAGAATGCACAGAAGCCTGATGCGCCACCTCAATTAACTGCCTTAGCAATGGATGCAGGTGTGCGTGAAGCAATGGACCGTTTTGCTACTTGGGATTTCACTACTCCTACAGGGCTACGCGTAGGTTTTGATTCTTTTGTTCCTTTTAATCAAAGCGAACCTAGCGAAGCTCAGATCAATAACAGTGTATCAACAACGATCTATTCGCTTTGGCGCTCGCAGGTAGTACAAAATACTATCGACAAGACTTTGATGGCGCGTCAATTAACAACTGTGCCGAGAAGTCAGATTGTTTTAGCGGCACTGCGTAATCTGTTAGAGAACTTCTCTACAGGTAAGGGGGTGGGAGCATCTGGTATAGACTTTTTTGCGGTAGCTAGTCTGTCTGATGCTACGCCAGAAACAAGACGTGATTTTATCCTCTTACAAAGCTTGCGTCAGGCTCTAGACGTGCTTGCCGGACCAGACTTCCAAGCCGCTTTTAATGGGTCAACAAATCAGCGTGATTATCGTTGGGGTTTGTTGCATCGTGTTGTTTTCGAACATCCGCTAGGAATCACCTCAGAGTTTAGTATTCCTTCGGATAAGAGCAATTTCCGAGCACCTTTCCCAGGTCTGTTAGGTCTGCCGCGTGATGGTGGTTTTGAAGTTCCTAATGCTTCTAGCCATAGTGTACGTGGTCGTGCTGTCGATGATTTTATGTTCTTTGGCGGTCCTAGCCAACGGCTTACTGTAGTACTAAAGCCAGGTGCTATTGAAGCTATCAATGCTATTCCAGGTGGACAGAAAGAAGCAATAAACAGTCCATTCCGGGATAATCTGCTTAACTTCTGGTTGGTTGCAAATGGTTATCCATTT
>JBFLVQ010000312.1:0-10638 GCA_040758525.1 Acidobacteriota bacterium | reverse complement strand
CTATCAAATACGGCCGTCTGCCGAGCGGGAGGTTTTAACTGCTAATCCCTATGCTGCCCGCGCCCTTGGTGTGTTACATAAAACCCTGGCAGAGCTGGCCGAAGAGATTGTAAACGAAAAAGGATTAAAGCTAGCCACTCCACTTACTCGTCAATACCTATTGCAGTCAGCCGCAGCCGCAGTATTAGTAGATACTGATCCGATCAGTATTGCACTAGCGGTTATGCCTACCTTAGAGAAGATATTTACTGCTGGAATAGATTTAACCGCATTGGCTGAGGTCGATTCAGTACGTGGGCGGCAGTTGGCTGGTTTAGCAGATACTTATAGGACAGGATTACGGCAGGCAGGACTGCTTGATCCTAGTGAAGTCTTTTGGCAAGCCTCCCTTCTTACACCTTCACGGCGAACGATCTTAGTTTATGGTTATCCACAACTGGATCAGGATGAGCTGGTTTTTCTTGATACATTGGCAGGTGAGGGAAGTGTAATCAGGCTGTTCAGTACAGATCATCCAATCTTTATTGATTGCCTTGCAGCAATAGAATTTCTTGAAAGGCAAGGCTGGCAGGTGGAGCGTACCAATATTACCCTGACACCTTTTGCTGATCAGTTTCTACATTGTCAGAATACCAGTCAGAACTTACCTGCATATGTATATGGAAATTTAGAAGCAGAAGTACGTGGAGTGCTGGCTCAAGTCAAAGCATTACTTAGTGAAGGTGTAGCAATAGATGATATTGTACTAGTGACTGGTAATGAAAGTCTCTACTTCTCCACTGTGCTTGCGGTCGCTTGGGAATATAGTCTGCCAGTACGTATCTTTTATGAAATTCCTTTGAGCGAGACAAAATTAGGTAGCTGGTTACGTATTGTTAGTGAGGCAATTCTAGATGGATTATCTTACGAAACTACTCTACGGTTACTAACTCACTGGTTTGGTTCTGGTCTTAGTGAGGAACAAAGACATACGGCTCGCAAACAACGTCCTAATGGTGCAAGAACCTGGCAGAAAGAGCTGGGAATAGATCTTTCTGCTTTTGCTTGGCCCTTGCAAGATACACGTATAGGCTGGGTGCGTCGTCTAACCAAGCTTTTCCAGACACTACAAATAGATGAACGTGCTCGTCTTTGGGAAAGAGAGGTTGCTGCGCTAGCAGTTTTACGCAATAACCTGGCGATCCTTAGTGAGCCAGCAGCAGAAATAATCAGTCTAGAAGCTTTTATCAAACAGTTGCATGAAGCGCTTACGCTGCTCAAAGTTGCAGCCGAACCGACTAGTGGTATTGAATTGCATCTGGCTAGCAAGATATCTGGTGCACGTTATCGCCATGTCTTTGTAATGGGAATGGCTGAACAGATAATGCCTGAGCCGGTACAGGATGATTACCTGCTAGATTTCTACGAACGTAAACTACTTGCCACAGCAGGATTGCATTTGCAGAGTGCGGCACAGGCAGCACGTCGTGAGGCTGTCTGCTTCTGGGCATTGCTACAGACAGCGACAGATACTCTCACTCTCTCTTATCCAAAATTGATCGGTAGTAAACAGACACTACCAAGCTGCTATTTTAACTCTCTAGGGGTTAAACCTATTGCTGCACCGCTGTCACCATTAGCCAGTATTGAAGAGGCTAGACGTGTATACTTGCGGCGTACTGAGTTAACCTACGATCCAGTGATGGCACAAGCGCGTCATGCCTGGACAGTCGAGTATAGACGTGAAGGGCCTCAGCCCTATGATGAGTATGATGGTGCAGTAGGAGTAGCGCTTGATCCTGCCAAACGTGTCTTCAGTGCTAGTCAACTTACAGCACTAGGACAATGTCCTTTTAAGTGGTTTGCTAGTTATCTGCTTGGTCTGGAAGCCGCCGCCGCACGTGAGACAGAATTGGCTCCCAGTCTATTGGGTAATCTCTATCATAGAACATTGGAATTAGCACTCTCTTGGGTAAAGGGAACCGATCAAGATCTACGTCAGGCTGTGCTTGAACAGTTGGAAGAAGCATTACTAGAGGCTGAACGGCTAGAAGGTCTGCCGCCCTTACCAGCGCGTGTAGCGCACCGTAAAGAGGATTTGCAGATGTTGCGCCAAGCTGTAATGGGTACAGATTTTTTGCCACCCGGTGCACAAGTGCTAGGTTTTGAGACTAGATTTCAAAGTCACTGGCGTGGGTTAGCAGTAATTGGTTATCTAGATCGTATAGATCGTACTGTAGATGGTCTTGTCTTGATCGATTACAAGACTAGTGCCAGTACACCGCTAGGTGCTAAGACCAAAGATGGCAAAGCTAAACTCGATGTACAACTCCCGCTCTACATACAGGCGGCTGCACCTACACTCT
The DNA here is from genome assembly GCA_040758525.1 of Acidobacteriota bacterium. GTDB lineage: Bacteria > Acidobacteriota > Blastocatellia > Chloracidobacteriales > JADJPF01 > JBFLVQ01. Next base: position 8,293 of record JBFLVQ010000312.1, on the reverse strand, counting down.
TTCCTGGCGAGAAGATCGCCGATGCTTATTACTATTCCTTAACCAAAGCTAAAGTGCTAAAGCGAGCCAGAATTGATGAAGGGGCGCTGGAAGAGTTGGTTGCACGTGTGATAATGCATTTAGAGAAAGGACACTACCCAGTTGCGCCAGATTCAAGTCAACAAGCTTGCGGCTATTGTCCTTTTGATCTTGTCTGCCGACGTGGCCCAAGATTGAGCCGCAAGGGAATAATTATCGATAGTGATGAATAAAGGGAGATGATGAGTTCCACTACAGAACAACGTATGGCAGTAGAAGCATCTGGCAGTGTAGTTGTAACAGCCGGGGCTGGCACAGGCAAAACGCAGATGCTCTCAGAAAGATATCTCTACCATCTTACTGATCATCGCCTCTCTCCTCTTGAGATTGTTGCAGTAACTTTCACTGACAAGGCTGCCGCCGAACTACGCGCACGTATTCGCCAGCAAGTAGCCACACATCTGCCGGATCGTAGTGAATTACTTGCAGAACTAGAAGCAGGACAGATCAGTACCATTCATGCGTTGGCAATCAGAGTTTGTCGTGAACATCCAATAGCAGCCGCTGTACCACCGACTTTTAGCGTGTTAGATGAATCTGATGGGTTGTTACGTGTTGCAGAGTGGTTTAGAAAAGCAATCGATGCTTTGCCAGCACAAGTCTATGATCAAATACCTTATTCACTATTGCAGGTAGTGATCAAAGCATTATTAAAAGATCCTATTATGGCCGAGCGAGCTTTACAGTGTGGCACAAAGCATTGGCCAGGACTCGTAGCAGAATTACAACAGCAATCACTCGATAGACTGTTGAACAATTGGCAGTGGCGCTATGCCTGTCAAACCATTAATAGTATTACTGGAGTAGAAGTAGATCGTATAGAGCAATCTCGTCGGCTTGCTGCTCAAGCAGTAATGACATTAGAGCGTGGTGAAGCGATAAAAGAGGCATTGACCATGCTAAATGGATTGGATTTACGGGGTGGTAGCAAGAAAAATTGGCCCCCCGATGGCTTGGAAGCAATTAAGGATGCGCTTAAGGCATTACGTGAAAAGGCTAGTGAAGCGCTTGCCGAAGGACTGGTTATGCTAAAGATGGGTCCGGTTGATGATCAATTGGCTGCCCTACTACCGGTTTTGCGTGATGCATACCAACAAGTACGCGATTTTATCGCGATAGCAAAACGTGAAGCACGTATGCTTGATTTTGCTGATCTAGAAGAGCATGCCTTACGTGCCCTAAGTGATCCACAAGTACAGCAGTATTATGCGCGTCGCTGGAAAGCCTTTCTTGTTGATGAATTTCAAGATACTAATGGAGTACAAGCAGAGATTCTGGAACGACTCAGCACCGATGCGATATTGACAATCGTGGGTGATGAGAAGCAATCCATTTATGGTTTTCGTCGTGCAGATGTAGAGGTATTCCGCCGTTTCCGTACGCGTATACTATCTGGTGGTGGACGTGAGGTGCAGCTTAGCACTAGCTTCCGCACACATGCAGAACTAGTAACAGCAATTAATCAAATTTCTCAGGCGATGCTGGCAGAACTGCATCAGGAGCTAGCTGCACACCGTAAAGAGTCTCCACATTACAGTCCTCATGTAGGTCTATATCTAGTTCGTGCAGAGAAAGAGAGCCACAAATTTCAGCGCCAACTAATTGAGGCAAAGAAGATCGCTACCATTGTGCGAGAAATGCTGGATAGCTCTCTCCCTATTTATGATAAAGCAACTGGCTTGATGCGTGCCGTGCGTCCTGGTGATATTGCTATCCTCTCGCGGGTCTGGCAGCCACTTAAAGTTTATGGTGATGCGCTTGCCGCGCTGAACATTCCCTCAGTACATGCTGGGGGTGGTAGTCTACTTGATACACGAGAGGCCAAGGATGGCTGGGCACTACTACGTTTTCTTGCTGAACCAGATGATAGCTTAGCGCTTGCCGCAGTACTACGCAGCCCCTTCTTTGCTCTCAGTGATCGTGTGCTTTTTACTTTTGCTCAAAGTTTGACAAAGAGATCCTACTGGTGGACTGGTCTACAGGAGACATCTGTGCCTGAACTTGCGCGTCCACGTACTGTGTTAGGGGAGTTACTGGATACACGACGCCGTGAGTCGCCTAGCCGCTTATTACAGTTAGCCGATCGTTTAAGTGGTTATAGTGCGATCATTGCCAATCTTGCTGGTGCGCCTAGGCGCGAAGCTGACTGGCGTGGATTTATCGACCTGATTCGTACACTTGAACGTAGCAGTGTAGACCTCTCGGCATTGGTTCAGCGGTTACGACGTTTGATTGAGGCTGATGTTGAAATACCACGTCCGCCCCTAGAGGCTGGTGATGCAATAGCATTAATGACAATACATGCTGCCAAAGGATTGGAATGGCCAATAGTAATCGTTCCAGATCTAACCAGAGCGGCAATGTCAAATGTTAGCGCAGTCTACTTTGATCCTACTTTGGGGGTGGCGGCAAAAGTTACCGATGAGGATGGCGAGGCACAAAAACCAGTATTGTATACGATATTGTGGCAGAAGCAGCGGACACGTGAGCAACAAGAGGCACGACGTATGCTTTATGTTGCCCTCACACGAGTGCGGGATCGTCTGATACTTACCGCAGCAGATGAAAAAGGGGGAGCCTTGGATCTACTGCTGCCTGGCCTCACGGCAGCAGGTGTAGTTCCACAGTTTGTTGAATTTGATCCTGCTGATGCGCTCCCACCAACGCCTGCAGAACCAGATTTACCTGCCGAACCCCCTGGACTGCTTATCGGTGCTGTACCTACTGCTAGTTGAAAATTCTAATCATTATCTTGATTGCTTCTATTATTTCTATCTTTCTCTCTCTTTTTTTTGCCATGTATCCCTTCGACAGCTTGAATACCTTGATCAATAATTTCGAAGATCTCTGTGGCTTTATCTTTTGGAGTGCGTTTAGAAGGCGGTTCAGGCTCTTTTGAAGATGGTGTTTGTGATCGAGAGGAAGAATCTTCTGTTCTATATGGTTGAGAGTCACGAGCTGATTGTGTTGGTCGTCGGTTGCTTCTATTGGTGTTGGTATTGGTGTTGCGATTAGGTTGAACAGGCGCAGTTTCTACTGCAGTAGTGGGAGGTTGCGCAGGTGGTACATATGCTGGCAACATCTTCTGCGTTGGCGTGATTTGAGGATTTTCGCGCTGAAATCCAAAATAGACAACTGTTCCACCTACTGCTAATACAACTACAGCAGCTAATACTAGCCAGGGCATTCTGCTTGGTTTATTAGATGCAACTCTAGTAGGAACAAACACAGTCGCTTTCAGTGTTGTGTAATCAGCAGGTGGTGGCAGGGCCGCAATTGTGCTAGGTTCAGTTGGCAGAAGTGCAGATGAAGACAACTTTACATTATCTATCAACGTGGTAGCTTGATCAATTGCCGTAGTAGGTTGTTCTACATCGTTCAAGTTGTTAGTTGATTGGGAAATAAATGGCTCAGTGCTACGTGATTGCCGCTGTGATACAGGTTTATCAATAAGATTATCTTCATGTGCTAAGGTAGGCATACTTGCCAACGATGGTGCTTTTATTGTTGGTGTCGTCACTGACGCATTAGTACAGTTTGCTACCGCCGCTTTTAATGCTGTAGCAAATTCCATTGCTGATCCTATACGCCGGTTACGCCTCTTGTTCAAAGCCAGTTTCAGTGTTTCATCAAGAGGTATTTTAATGGCAGGATTAACTTTTGTTATAGATGTTGGTTCTTTTAGTAAGTGACCAGCAATTACCGTCTCTAGTGAGCCACTGAAAGGTACTGAACCCGTCACCATCTCATAGAATATAATGCCAAGAGCATAGATATCTGAACGTGGATCAGCATCTTCACCATCAAACAATTCTGGCGCCATGTATTGTGGTGTACCCAATACTTGGCCACTCTTGGTCAATTTGACAGAATCACTCTCACTTGTACTTAGCTTTGCTAGACCGAAGTCTACTACCTTCACAATCACGCCTTCGGCTGTCTCTTTGAGCATTATATTTTCTGGTTTGAGATCGCGATGTATGATATCACGCCGGTGTGCTGCATCAACTGCTGCACAGATAGGTGTAAACCATTCCAGTGCCTGTTCTACTGTTAAGGCGCCATTGCTTAATACTGTACGCAGGCTCTTGCCACTGATAAACTCCATTACAATAAAAGCGCCATTCTCCAATACACCAAAATCATATATCGTAACCGCATTGGGATGATCTAGCTTGGCAGAAGTCTTAGCTTCACGAATAAAACGCGCCACGGCATTTTCATCGACAACAATCTGTGGATGCATTACCTTGATGGCAATAGCGCGATCTAGCAATAAGTGTTTGCCTTCATACACTGCGCCCATACCACCACGTCCAAGCAGACGATCAATACGATATTTCTCCAGGATAAGGGTGCCTATTAAGGGATCAGTCTTGCCTGCGCCTGCATCATTAAGGAGTGGATAACCATCTACAGAACATAATGCAAGCTCATCAGAATATTTTCTTTCACAATGTACACAATATTTCATGGCGCACCCCACATTGTAGTGTCGGTGAGAATCAAACAGGGCAGATGCGATACTATATTAATCTAGCATAGAGCATTTTGGGTCTTCCGCCAAGGAAAGGTTTGAGCATTGCTGCCAAATTTTTTGGTACTGCTCAATAACATTTTGCGGCAAAAATTGTCGGGCAGCTTCCTGTGCCTGTCGGCCTAAGGTGCGTCGTAGGGCAGCATCTGCAAGCAATTCTTCCAGTGCACGCACAATGCCATCACTATCTCCTACCGGCACCAGAATTGCGCTATAACGATCTTGCAACAGATCTGGCGCCGAACCCACGGCTGTGGTAATAATTGGTAGTCCAGCCGCCATTGCCTCCAATAGCGCTCGTGAGAAACCTTCTGAAAGTGAAGGAAAAAGAAATAGATCTGCGGCTTGATAGTAGGTAGATATTTCTTTGTGTGGGATCTGACCATAGACTTCGATACGTGATTGCAACTCAGCAGGGAAGTCGGCTAATACTTGCTCGGTGGCCGTATGTATTCCTACCAACATAAGACGTAGTTGAGGATAGCGTGTCGCCACGGCGCTAAAGCCATCTACAACAAACCTAGTGCCTTTTGTGTATAGCCATTGACCAATAAAGAGTATCTTACTTGGTGTCTGTTGATAATCACGATCAATAAAGAACTGTTCCTCGACCCAGTGTGGACAACGTACTATATGATTGGGCGATTGATAATTATGGCTGGCCAGATATTGCTCTTCTTCGCTGTTAAGACAAGTAAGATAATCAGAACGTTGGCAACTTGTCTTTATCAGCCAGTTCTGTAATCGTACAAAAATGCGAAACCGTAATGAGAGTTTACGCCCTTGCGCAGCCGCGAAAACAGCTACACGCTGGAAGAATAGTGGCTCAAGGCCATGGAAAGCAGTCATTGTGATAGGCCGTTGTGACAATAGGCGCTTACAAAAGTTGAACAGCCAGCCACAGTAGCTATGGAAAACTATTACATCATAATTGCCTGCCCGACTAATTAATCTTCCTGCCAACAATATTGGATAGAACAATGGCAGCAGACGGAAAAAACGTGTAAGAACAGGAAAGTCTGCCGGTGTGAGTAGATGAACCTGATCATCAGTTGCTCTTAGCTGATTCATCATCTCGTAATAATGTCGATAGACTGCGCCATCCATATCAGGAAAGACGTGTAAAGCAAAAAGTATTTTCATGTGATTAAAGATTAATACTCGATTTAACTTTCCTGAGGAATTATAACCTATTACTTACGGGTAGGCTTTGTGCTTTCCTGATTGGTCTCAGGTGCACCAAAAAAGAACCAGATAACAAAACCAATTGCCACAATACCACCAATCAACACGCTGATCGCAATAAGATCCATTACCCCTCCTTACAATGGCGCACGAAAACGCCGTAACCTTAAACTATTGGTCAGTACTGATACACTTGAGAATGACATTGCTACACTGGCAATAACAGGTGAGAGCAGCCATCCTGTGAATGGATAGAGTAGACCTGCCGCAATAGGTATACCAATAATATTGTAGATAAAAGCCCAGAAGAGATTCTGTTTGATCACACGAATGGTTGCGTGTGAAAGACTGATAGCATCTACTACGCCACGTAGGTCACCTTTAATAAGTGTAATATCAGAAGCCTCCATTGCTACATCAGTACCAGTGCCAATAGCAATACCAATATTGGCTTGTGCCAGTGCAGGCGCATCATTAATACCATCACCAACCATTGCAACAATCTTGCCATCGGCTTGTAGACGTTTTATCTCATTGACCTTCTCATCTGGCAATACTTCTGCAAACACACGCTCAATACCAACCTCACGAGCCACGGCAATAGCTGTACGATGATTGTCGCCTGTAATCATCACTACTTCCAAACCCATCTTCTGCATTGCTGCGATTGCTGATTGAGATTCGGGTTTGATCTGATCAGCCACTGCGATAATGCCAGCCAATCTATTATCAACAGCAACAAACATAGCAGTCTTGCCGGTTTGAGAAAACTCTTTTGCCTGTGCTTCTGCCTCATCTAACGTGATCGCACGCTCGTGCATCAGTTTTGCATTACCAAGCAGCAAATGTTGACCATTGATCGCTACTTCAATACCTTGCCCGGCAATAGCACGGAACTTATTAGCTTCAGCAAGCGCTAATCCACGTCCTTGTGCACCTTGCACAATTGCCTTGCCGATAGGATGTTCACTACCACGCTCAGCCGTTGCTGCCAATTTTAGTAGTTCATCCTCACCAATTGAGGCAATAGAGATCACATCCGTCAAAGCTGGCTCACCTTTTGTTATTGTGCCAGTTTTGTCTAGCACAATCGTCTGCAATTTATGAGCTTGTTCTAGTGATTCCCCACCTTTGATAAGTACACCCTGTTCGGCTCCCTTGCCAGTACCAACCATAATTGCTGTTGGGGTGGCAAGGCCAAGCGCGCAAGGACAGGCAATAATCAAGACAGATACAGCATTGACAAGTGCCATTGTAAAACGTGTATCGGTCGGTGTAGCAATAAACCAGATTACAAAGGTGGCAATGGCAATACAGATCACAATAGGAGTAAAGATGCCGCTGATCACATTGGCTAACCGTGCGATCGGTGCCTTCGATCCCTGCGCCTCTCGTACCATCTTGATGATCTGTTGCAAGGTTGTCTCTTTGCCCACTTTAGTGGCCTTGAATCGAAACGCGCCTAACTTATTGATTGTAGCGCCAAACACCTCATCACCAACCGTCTTCTCAACCGGTAGGCTCTCACCTGTCAACATAGACTCATCAATGGTAGTCGCGCCATCTAGAATTACTCCATCAACAGGGATCTTTTCGCCTGGACGTACTAGCACTAGATCACCGCGCTGTACCTGTTCAATAGGGATGTCGATTTCTACTCCTGCGCGTACTATACGCGCAGTCTTGGCTTGTAGATGTAACAGTCTTCGAATCGCTTCTCCAGTATGCCCTTTGGCACGCGACTCCAACATTCTACCCAGTAGAATCAACGCAATAATCACACTAGCAGCTTCAAAATAGACTGGTACAGCCGTTTCCATACCAGGCATCGCAGACATCGTATGTGAGCTTACCGCAGCCGCGAAGAGATTAGGGGAGAGGGTGGCTACCGTCGAATATAGATAAGCACTTCCCGTTCCTAGTGCGATCAATGTGTTCATATCAGCGGCACGTTGTCGCAATGCTTTTCCCGCGGCAATAAAGAAATGGCGGCCTGAATAGAAGATCACAGGAGTTGTTAGGGCAAACTGTAGCCAGTTGGCACCAGGAAAATTTAGTGCAGCAATACGACCATGTGACATTGCCATCAATAGCACTGGAAATGAGAGTATTGCCGCAATCCAGAACCTTCGCTTTAGTTCGTTGAATTCGGCTTCTTGAATTGCTTGTTGGCTATCCTCAAGAGTGTTTTCAAGATCATTTTCCAGCACCTGGTAACCTAATTGTTCAATGGTTTGGCGTAGTTGCCCAATATCGGTCTGGCTGGGTAGATACTCAACAGTGGCACGTGCAGTGGCAAAGTTGACGCCAGCACTATGCACACCAGGTGCCTTGGCAAGTTTACGTTCAATACGTTGTGCGCAGGCTGCACAGGTCATACCTGTGATGGGTAGCTCTACCTGTTTTGTCTTTAACTCAGTCTGTAAAGTTGACATCGCTTACCTAGTGATTGATTGTAAGGTTTTCAAAACAATTAATCTCTATGTAATGATA